>DAHXNO010000191.1 GCA_027365345.1 Granulicella sp. | reverse complement strand
TGGTCTTTGAGTAGGTTTGCGACTTCCAGGCAGAAAAGATAGTTGTGCGGATACTCTTTGGCGAGGCCGCGCTCGACCTGGAGAGCGTCTGGGTAACGGCGATCGTGGCGCAGGAAGAGGGAGAGGATGGTGCGGGATTCGATGGGGGTTACGATGCCCTGGTTGGCCGACTTCCAAAGGTCATTGAGGCCCTGCTGCCGGTTGCCTCCCACGCCCATAAGGCCGACGATGACGCGCAGCCAGCCGGGAAGGCTGGCGACCGCAAACCGCTGGATGCCGATGGCCATCCAGGCGTCAGCGTATTCAGGATCGATCTTGAGGCAGGCCTCCGAGTCGTTGCGCGAGGAGTAGCCCTGGCGGGCGGCCGCAGCGTAGGCGTGGTCCACCAGGGTGATGAAGACGGCATGCATGCCTTTGGCATAGCCACGGGCAAAGTAGGCGTTGGCGTCGCTGGAGTTGGCTGAGATCTCAGCGTTGGTAAGCTGAAGCACCTTGGCCGTGAGGTACTCGACGTGATCGCGGGTCGCCTGAGGAACATCGACCTCACGCTTGACCGTAAGGAAGCTGTTATGGGCGTAGTAGGTGGTGTCCAGCAGATCCTGGTTGTAGAGCTCCCGGAAGATGACCGTGGTGAGGATGAAGTTCCAGGCCATTGGGTCGTTGGGATGTTCAAGAGCGACCTGCTGCTGGATCTTCAACGCGGCGTCGAAGTTCAGGTTATAGAAGAGTTGCAGAGACTCCCGGACCGGTGGCGTGAGGTCAATGGGATCGGTGTGGAGAACCGGCTGGATAGCCCAGGCAGAGAGAGAAGAGAGCAACAGGAGCAGCAGAAGAGTTGGAAACGGCATGCTGCGGGCACGCGGATTCCTGAAGTTCAGCGACAAAGAGATGATTCCTCCCAGGCGACGGCTGACAGGCCGACGCAGATAGACTATACCCTGCTGCCGCGCGGACGAGGAGCGAGGAAGCAGACGGTGCGAGGCAGCCGGATGCCCGATGGAGCCCGGATCAGCCCGTTCTGCTGGGCTCCGTTTGCGGGAGATGCCGACGTGGCGGGGATCACAGACGCTCCATGGGCTAGGGAGTAGGATTTCTTCTAAGAGATGGATTTGGGAGTTCTGGAGGTGAGATGGATCTGCAAACCGTGCTGCCGCTGGTAGCGCTGACGATTGGATGCCTGGCCTATATCTTCTGGCCGCAGGAGCGGGTGCTTGCGCCGGTGGAGAAGACCCGGCTGGATTACCTGCGGGAGCGCAAGACCGTGATCTATGACAATCTGCGCGACCTGAACTTTGAGTTTCGGGCCGGGAAGTTTCCCGAAGAGGATTACGAACGGCAGCGCGGAGACCTGGAAGAGGAAGCCGCGCGTGTGGTGAGCGAGATGGAGTTGCTGGGAGACTGAACGAGTGGCTGGAGGTCGATGGAGCGCCGCCCGTAGCAGGATGGAACTGGCCCGGCGGTAAGCCGCCACTTCGCAAAGTTGTTGGGTGACTTCTGAGCCGGAGGCCGCCGCAGAAGAGAAGCTGCTGAAGGGAATCTGAGTCTACCTGGAAACAGCCGAGATGTTTACGGCCAGCCATTCTTCTCTTCCCCAGGCCGCTTGCCGAAGCGCAAGCAGGACAGCAGCCGCCCACTAGGGGCAAGACATTTGGAGTAAAAACATTGGAGCCAAAACTGGTGCGATATCCTTTTGCTGTGTACTTCTCTCGACGTATCTCCCGTAGCCTCCACGCAGTGGTGAAGGTTCTGCCGGTAGCGGCTCTTCTTCCCGCCGCCATGGCAGCAACCATCACCGGAACGGTGATGAACCGCAGCACCAATCAGCCCGCCGCCGGGGATCCGGTGGCGCTGGTGAGCCCGGCACAGGGCATGCAGGAGGTGACGGAGACCACCACCAATGCCCAAGGGGAGTTTTCGTTGAACGCTCCTGAGGGCGGGCAGTATCTGCTGCGGGTGGTCCACGACATGGCCAACTACTACCAGGCGGCTCCGGATGGCTCGCATCCGGTGACGATCGACGTCTACAACGCCGCAGCGCATGTGGCGGGCGTAAGCACGGAGTTGGTGGTGCTCCGCGCCCAGACGGACCCTGGCGGCTCGACGCTGAACATCACCGAGGATCTGGTGGTGAACAACGCCTCAAAGCCTCCGATGACGCAGTATTCCAAGGCTCCATTCGATGTGTATCTGCCGGATGGCGCGGTGGTGGACGGAACAGCGGCCAAAGGGCCCAATGGCATGCCAACCGCCGAGGATCTGCAGCCGCAGTCTGAAAAGGGACTGTACAGCGTGATGTTCCCAATCAAGCCGGGCGAGACGCAGATCGAAATCGCGTACCACTTTCCCTATTCTGGGAGCAAGAAGCTGGCCATCAAGATGGCAGGCTCCGCAGGCATGTTTGCGGTGAGCGTACCCAAGGAGATGACGTTTACGGGAAGCGGGAAGTTTACCCCGACCAATGGAGAGGCCAACGCTTCGACCTACCTGATGAATGATTTGCAGCCGGGGCAGGTGGTAGAGGTTGCATTCAATGGCTCGGGCCAGTTCCCCCCGAGCCAGGGCAGCGATGCGAGCGGCCAGTCCGGGCAGGAGCAGGCAGCCGCTGGAGGACAGGCCGCCGACGATGCTCCCGGCCGCGGGTTAGGCGTTCCTCTGGACCCGAATGGCACCCATGAGCCACTTTCCACCAAGTATAAGTGGTGGATTCTTGGCACGGTGGGGCTGCTGCTGGTAGCCGCAGCCGGAGTTCTGCTGCGCAAGCCAGCGGTGGCTCCAATGACGCCAGTGGCTGCTGCGGAGGTGGGTTCACTGCCAGTGGGTGCTCCCAAGGGCTGGGCGCGGGCCGAAGTAGCTACTTCCCTGCCGGCGGCAGGAGCGTCCCCAGGCGGAAGGGCGCAGATTCTGGCGGCGCTGAAGGAGGAGCTTTTCACCCTGGAGACGGATCGGTTGCAGGAACGCATTGATGAGGCGAACTATCTGCAGGCCAAGGCGGCCCTTGAGCTGGTATTGCGCCGTGCGCTGCAGCGTGACAGCGCTGCTGGAGGGGCTTCGGCGGCCAGCACCTCCGCCTGAAGATGCCTCCGAGAGGAGCCTGGGTAGAGCGCCTCGCGTGCGGGAGGCGTGGGCTGGAGTTTTCTTGGGGTTTCGGCTCGGCGTAGGTGTCTGCGCGGCGATGGATGGGCTGGCGGATGAATGGATGAATGGATGGATGGATGGATGGTTCACTCCGCAGGGCTGGATGCTGCGTGCCGGGTTGTCGCCGATTGGGTCAGCCAGTTGCTCAGATCCGCTCCGTTGCATAGAGTCTGAGACAGGGCGATTGCGCGCTCTTTGTTTTTGCTGAGGGGGAAAGGCTCTGGAAACTTTGGCGCTGTTGCCGATTGCATCTTGCGGACCGCCTTCAGGGAGCCCGCGCACGACCCAGTCGCCGTTCCACCATTTTGAAGTACCGGGAGTAGCATGACTCTTGTCTTTCGTACGATTCGACTGATCGCGCTCTCCGTCTGGGTAGGCGGATTGGCCTTCTTCATCCTGGTGGCCATGGTGGCGTTCAAGACGTTGCCGACCGTGGAGTTGGCGGGGCTGATGGTGCGAGGATCCCTGATCTCATTGCACCACCTTGGACTGGTATGCGGGCTGGTCTATCTGGTGTTCACCGTGCTGCTGCTAGCCACCCACAAGGACACGCATCCGCTGCGGGTGGTGGAACTGTTGCTGGCAGCGGTGATGCTGGTGCTGACGGCCTACTCGCAGTATTCCATCATTCCGCAGATGGAAGCCTACCGAATCTCCGTGGGAGGCGACATCACCATGGCCCCGCAGGATGCCCCGGCAAGGGTAAATTTTGAACACCTTCATAAGCTTTCGGTGCGTGTGGAGAGTGCCGTGTTGTTAGAAGGACTGGTCCTGCTGGGGCTGGCCAGCGTCCATGGGCGCAATGATTATGAGCGCTTTGCCTGAGTGGACGATGGTTGCGCGGGAGAGAGACAGCGCACCCTTCCTTCCGCCGCGAGCCTGCTGAATGTTCTTCTGAAGCTGAATTTCCGCCGGGTTTTCGTGGTTCCATCTGCGGGCTGGACGAGCGTGCGGATGGCGTGCTGGAGGTTGAAGCGGCGGAGGATGAGACGGGCTGGCGACACCATGGCTAGATCCCAACCCAGGCCGGATTAGAACACAAAAGTTAGCTTAAAACACAAAGGGCCGCCGGGGGGTGCCAGCAGGCCCTTTGCTTTCAAATCGCGCCTCCTATCAAGGGATGCAACCGGTGGGGGGTCGTCCCGACCAGAGGCGCTAAGTGATTATGACACAAAATGGTGGGCCGTGGAGACACAAATTTTACGCGCGCGTTCGGTACTAGAATGAAGAAAAGCATCGATGGGAAGACCGAAAGGCCTTCGGGCGCATCTGACGTTTGTCGGCAGCGCAGACAGAATTCGTTGCTTGGACCGCAGCAGGGCCGAGGAGTGCTCCCATGGCAGAGATTCGAGGATTAGCTACCCATGCGGCAGGAGCCCAGCTTCTGCCTTATAAGTACACGGTCGGCGAGCTTGGATCGCAGGAGGTAGAGATACGGATCTCTCACTGCGGCATATGCCACTCCGATCTGCATCTGATTGATAACGACTGGGGGCTGAGCAAATATCCCTTTATTCCCGGACACGAGATTGTTGGCACGGTGACGGCAGTGGGCTCCGAAGTTGCCAGCCATAAGGTGGGCGCCAGGGTGGGTGTTGGCTGGCAGGCGGACTCTTGCGGGGTGTGCGAGTGGTGCCGGCAGGGCGACGAGCATCTATGCGCCAAGGCGCAACCGACCTGCGTGGGCCGCAATGGAGGGTATGCAGATGCAATCCGGGTGAACGCGCGGTTTGCGATTCCGGTTCCAGAGGGGTTGGAGAGCGAGAACGTGGCCCCGTTGCTGTGTGCAGGGATCACCGTTTACAGTCCGCTGCGCAACCTGCTGGCCAGACCGTCTTCGCGGGTGGGCGTGGTGGGCATTGGCGGCCTGGGGCATCTGGCTTTGCAGTTTGCGCGGGCCTTTGGCTGCGATGTCACCGCGTTTTCAACCTCCAAAGACAAGGAGGCGGAGGCTCGCAAGCTGGGCGCCAACCACTTTGTGAATACTCGTGAGAATGGCGAGATGAAGAGTGTGGCGGGGAGCCTGGATCTGCTCCTCTCCACGGTCTCAGCAGATCAGGACTTTCAGGGCTTCATGGCTCTGCTTCGGCCCAAAGGAACTTTGATGGTATTGGGAGCATCGCCTTCGCCGATGCAGATTCCGCCGTTCAGCCTGATTCTGGGGCAAAAGGCGGTTGCGGGAAGCCCGTCCGGCAGTCCGCGGGACCTGTACGAGATGCTGGACGTCGCAGCGCGGCACAAGGTGCAGGCCATCACCGAGCGGTTTGCGATGAAGGATGCCAACAAAGCGGTGGAGAAGGTGAAGAAGAACCAGGTTCGCTATCGGGCAGTACTCACCAACTAAGCAGATACGATCCCAAGCGGAACGGATGAGATTCCACCTTCGATGCGCTTTGAATTGTTTGTCGCAGCACGTTATCTCCGCGCCCGCCGGCGGCAGGCTGTGGTGGGTTTGGTCACGGTGATCTCAGTTGCGGGGGTGGCGGCCGGGGTAGCCTCCCTGATCATCGCGCTGGCGATTACCAATGGGATGCGGAGGGATCTGCAACAGCGGCTGGTGGGTTCCACAGCGCATGTGCAGTTGATGCGAACGGCCGGCGATGGGATACGCGACTGGAGGCCGTTGATGGCCAGTCTGGCCAGGGTTCCCCACGTGGTGGCGGTTGCCCCTGGATTGTATGGGCAGGTACTGATCTCACGCGGGCCGCGCAGTGGTGGAGCGCTGATCAAGGGAATCCTTCCGAGCGATGAGAGCCGAGTGGGAAACCTGCTGCAGACCATTCATGATGGTTCAGCGGCGGATCTGGCTCCGGTGGCTGACGCCGGGGCGGCGGAGAACGAGTTGGCTGCGCCCATCGTGATTGGCGATGAGCTGGCGGAGACGCTGGGCGCTAGCGTGGACGATACGGTTCTGGTGACCTCGCCGCAGGGCGAACTGACGCCGCTGGGGCTGGCGCCGCGCTACCAGCGGTTCCGGGTGGTGGGGATCTTCTCCTCGGGCTTTTACCAGTACGACTCCGGCTACGCCTTTATGCGCCTCTCCGATGCGCAGCGGCTGTTCTCCGAGCCGGATCTGATCAGCGTTTTGAGCTTCAAGATCGACGATCTGTACCGAGCGGTCCAGGTGGGGGATGCGATTGAAAAGGCGGCAGAGAAGGACCGGGGTCCGGGTTTTCAGACCACGAACTGGATTGAGCAGAACCGCGAACTGTTCCGGGACATGAAGCTGGAGCAGGATGTGACGTTCATTGTGCTGGCGCTGATCGTGGTGGTGGCGGCGCTGAATATTCTGATTGCGCTGACGATGATGGTGATGGAGAAGACGCGGGACATCGCCGTGATGATGAGCTTTGGCGTGACCACCGAGCAGGTGCGGAAGATCTTTCTGCTGCAGGGCCTGCTGATCTCTGCGATGGGCACCCTGCTGGGGCTGGGGATGGGCTATGGAATCAGTGTGTTGGGGTCGCACTACCGATTTATCCACCTGGATGCCAGCGTCTACTCGATCGACTATCTTCCTTTTGCCCCGCGACTGGTGGACGCTGTGGTGGTTGCGGCGGTGAGTTTGAGCATGAGCCTGCTCGCGACGCTGTACCCCTCGAGTTCGGCAGCCGGCGTTCTGCCGGCTGAGGCGCTGCGCTACGAGTAGAATTACGCCGGGTGACGAACCACACTAGAGCGACAAGCAGAGCAACTTCAGGATGAAAGGAAGAGTTTGTCTCTGACAGAGAGCTTCATCCCGGATTGCCACTTCTCTTGCAACTGGCCGCGTAAGGTTGGTCGGCAGGGATGAGGAATTCCTTCCGGCGCCGGGCTGCTGGTGAGTTGGGAGTTGGATGGGCAGTTCGGGTTCAACCAGCCCATCGATGACAAACTGAAGGTTGAGCGCCACGGTAAGAATGCCCAATTTTCCTTGCTCATCTGTCGCATCCGTGGCTCTGCTTCCCCGTCGCAGGCTCCCTTTTTCTCTTGGCGCCAAGATATCTTGGCCTTCCCATTCTGTCTGCGTAGGACTAAACTTTCTACGGAATCGTGATTCTCAAATGAGGTTCTCGTTAACAGGAGATCCCCGGAACTACGAGCAAGTCCATGCCGTGCGCTCTCGTGGATTTGTGACGGGCGTCACATCTTAGGTTTTCAGCCTTGGGCTATGATCACAACAAGTGAGTGGGCGATGCCTGTCCCTGAGATCAAGATCTTGGCTGCACTCATTTCCACTCTACCCAAGCATCCCCTGCGGACGCCGAAGATTCCGGGTACGGGAGGAGCTGATCTTACGGGTATCCTTGAGCGCCAGGTGCAGAATAAAGTGTGGCTCCGATAGGAGACGTCGAAATTAACCGGTGGCTGTGGGTTGTACGAGTAAGAAACCTGGCAGTCCTGACCAGTGGAGAAGATTGACGGGAATGAATGCTGCCATCCGCGCCGCAGTCTGGGCGAGTTTTTCCAGCGAGGTACAGGCCCGAGGAGGGTACCATGAGGACTCGGACCTGATCGAGGGCAATCACAAACAACCTGGGCCGCGCACGGTGGCGGCATGATGCAACGTGGCGAATGCCGTCACAATCCCGCCGTTGGGATTCCCTGCGCCCTTCGCTGCAACGTTCCGGCGCTCAATCAAGCTCCCGGGACAGTTCCTAAGCATCGCCGGCAGTATCTTCCGGCGTTGGCTTTCGTGAAGACTTTACTCGATTGGAGAGGATGAATATGCGGAAAGTTCTCAGTCTTTTTGCCATTGCGTGCTTCCTGTTTGGCATTCCCTATGCCCACGCAGTCCCGAGTTTCGCGCGGCAGACAGGCCTTTCCTGCAATGTATGCCACACCCAACCACCGGAGCTGACGGCCTTTGGTCGGAACTTCAAGCTGAAGGGTTATGTGCTGACCGACATGTCCGCAAAGGACAAGGTGGGTAACTCTCAGGATCTGCTGTTGTCGAAGTTCATTCCGCTTGCCGCAATGGTGATCCTTTCTGACACGGCCGATCAGGTAGCCCAGCCGGGGACTCAGAATGGCACTGTGGAGTTTCCTCAGCAGATAAGCCTATTTCTTGCGGGAGGTTATGCTCGGAACTTCGGATCGCTTATATCGCTCTCCTATTCGCATCAGAACAACCATGTCTACATCACCAATTCCGACCTGCGCTACGCGAACCAAGGTAAGCTGGACGGCAAGGACTGGTGGTATGGAATTACGCTGAACAACAGCCCCACCGTGGAAGATGTCTGGAATAGCACGCCTGTCTGGGGATATCCCTATATCAACAGCACCTCCGCACTCTCGCCGCTCGCAGCGCCGATAATCAACGGCGCTCTGGCCCAGGATGTTGCGGGGCTTGGCGGTTACAGCATGTGGGACAACCACCTTTACACCGCAGTGACCCTTTATCGGTCAGAACATGCCGGCGGCCCCGTGCCGATCACTGGAAAGACATTCGCGAACAACATCAGCGGCGTGGCGCCTTACTGGCGAGCTGCGTGGCAGCAGACTTTTGGCGACACCTATCTGGAGGTTGGCACCTATGGAATCGTCGTGGATGCCTTTCCCAATGCGATCAGCGGACCGGAAAACCGGTACGTAGATCCTTCTATCGATTTCCAATTAGAGCATCCATTTGGTGCGAATCTGCTGGATGCGCACGGAAGATATACGCACGAATCATCCAATCTCGCAGCGTCCTTTGCGACAGGCGCAGCAAGCCAGAAATCCAACTACTTGAACGCATGGGAACTGGACAGCACGTATCACTGGAGATATAAGTACACCGCTACCGGATCCATTTTCTCCACGACGGGAAATACGGACCCGCTGCTGTATGCTCCGGCGCCGGTGACGGGAAGCAATAATGGAAACCCGGACACATATGGATATGTGGCCCAATTCGGCTATTGGCCAGTTCAGAATATTGAACTTACGGCAGAATATACGGGATATACAAAATTCAACGGCGCCAGCAGTAATTATGACGGTGCACACCGAAATGCCTCTGACAATAACAGTTTATATCTGGGCATGTGGTTGAACTTCTAAAAGAGATCTACATTCAAAACTCCGAAGTGACGAGAGACAGATAAAATGGAAGTGTTTCGGAATACGATGAGGACGGGGTCGCAGAGCATCTGAATTCAGCGGAGGTTTTGCGGCGATTTATTGGGAGGCTCGATTTTTCGCATTTGCGATGAGCCGGCAGCTTGCGTTGCTGCTGGAGGCGACGGTCGGGAACGATCCACTCCATGCTCGATCGTGTCCATCGGGCGCGAATCCGGCTGGCGCGAGTCCGGCAGGATACCTGACACTCCGCTTCGCTCAACAACACCGGGCGCTTCCTCCGCACCATGGAAGAAGCTGAAACCTACTATCTGCCTCACCCGTAAGTCCTTCGCTTGAGGCCGTACCTATTGATGCAACCAGTTCTAGGAGACGACGTGGAACAGGAAAGACATACGGAGATCGTCGCTGGCAACAGAGATGTGATCGTCATCAACCGGCGTTCCTTTTTTGGCACGCTGGTAGCCATCGGTTCGGCAGGTATGGGGGCATTTCTCGCGATACCTGTCTTGCGCTATGTTCTTTACCCGCTTTACGCCAAAGCGGCGGGCACGGAGTGGTCGGATGTGGGCGACATGTCCGAGTTCACCGCAGACAAAGCTCCAGTACGCAAGACCATCACTTTTGCCCAGCGCGATGGCTGGCGGGAGGTGGTATCCGCTCAGTCGGTCTATGTGACACGGAACGCCGCGGGCCAGTTGGAGGTGCTGTCCTCCATTTGTCCCCACCTGGGCTGTAGCGTCTCCTGGCAGAAGGCGCAGAACGACTTTTTGTGTCCGTGTCACGGAAGCGTATTCGAGCCTGACGGAAAATATGTTTCCGGGCCGGCCCCGCGCGGCATGGATCCACTGCCGATCCGGACAAAGAACGGCAAACTACAGGTTCGCTTTGAGTATTTCCGGTCAAACGTTCCGAATCAAGAAAAGTTAAGCTAGCTGCGATGAGGGTATAAGAGTGGACCATAGAGAGAAAGCAGAGACGGGTTCATCGGCGAGCGGGAGTCTTCCCCGGCGCATATTTCACTGGCTCGACCGGCGCGCGGGCGTAGACCAACTGATGAAGGTTTCGCTCGACGAGCCGATTCCGGGCGGCGCAAGGTTTGCCTACGTCTTCGGCTCGGGGCTGCTGTTTATCTTTATTTCGCAGATCATTACCGGCATCTGCCTGGCGCTTTACTATGTGCCTTCGGCGGAGACAGCCCATACCAGCGTCGCTTACATTACCAAGCAGGTTGCGGCGGGTTCTTTCTTGCGCAGCCTGCATTACTACGGCGCCAGCGCGATGATTATCGTCCTGGCGCTGCACTTTCTGCAAACATTCCTTTACGGATCATTCAAGGGCCGCCGCGAATTGCTCTGGATCTCCGGGGCGACGCTTTCTCTCTTAGTGCTGGGTATGGGCTTTACGGGTTATCTGCTTCCATGGGACCAGAGAGCCTATTTCGCCACCGCGGTGGGAACAAATATTGTTGGAGAGATTCCGTGGATCGGCGCATGGCTTACAAGGCTGATGCGCGGCGGCGATACCATCGGCACGCTTACCTTGTCGCGCTTTTATGTGGCGCATGTCTTTCTCATCCCGGCGACGATTTTTGCGTTCATCAGCATTCACATCTTTCTCTTCCGCAAGGCTGGCGCAGCCGGCCCCATCGAACAGCAGCCCCTCGGTCCCGAGTTGCCTCCCGAAAGCTTCTATCCACGCCAGGTCCTGATGGACATGGCTTTCGCCTTGCTGATCATGGTGGGCCTTGGATTTCTGGCTTATGGCCATCCGGTTCCTCTGGGCCCCATTGCGAATCCGGCCGACACCCATTTTCTGCCCCGGCCGGAGTGGTATTACCTTCCCATGTTCGAGTGGCTCAAGTTCTGGGAAGGGCCGAAGGTAGTATTTGCGGTGGTGATTACTCCGGCTGTGCTTGCGGCGTTGTTCTTCCTGTTGCCGTTTCTCGATCGCAGTCTGGAGCGGAGACCATGGCGCCGGCCCATTCCGGTGCTGGCCGTGGCCATTGTCCTTCTGGGAACTGTCTTTTTGGGAGTAAAGAGCACCGTAGATGACCGTAAAGATCCAACGGTCGCCACCCAACTGGCTTTGCAGGCGCAGGAGGAAAAAGAATATACAGCCGCGCCCTTCCGTCCGTACATCGAGTCGCCCGGGAGCACCGGTCCGCTTGCCCTTCCGATTGGCCCGGTGAATCCGCTGGTGTCGCAAGGCAAAGGTGTCTTTCAGGCGCAAGGATGCTCGGGTTGCCACGGCGATGTTGGCCTGGGCACCACTGTTGCGCCAAGCCTGAAGGGGATTACGACCAAGTTCACTCCGGAGCAGTTAACTGCTCTGGTGCACAACCCGAATGCCGCGATGCGGGCCGGCCACATGCCTGCTTTTGATCTCTCCTCAACCGACATGACAGCTCTGCTGGCGTACCTGGGAGTGATTGGGACCAGTGAGGCGAATGTGCAGGCCTCTTCCGGCGCCTCGCTGCAGCCGACCGTCGCAAGCGTGAGTACGGCAAGCGCGCCGGCTGCTGTAGCAGGCGCTCCGTCCGAAGCTGCGCCGGGGCCGGCTCCGGCGCCGTCCCAGCGAACCGCCGCCGCGATTGCGGGCCAACAACTGTTCCAGCAGCACGCCTGTTTTGCCTGTCACGGACCCGCCGGACAAGGCGGACGAGCGCCCGCGCTGGCTCCTCTGATTGCGCATCTTTCCGATGCGCAACTGGCGCAACTGCTGCAAAACCCGAATAGCACCATGAGAGCGGGAGGGATGCCCCCGTTTACTGGCACAGCGCAGCAGCTCAGCATGCTGCTGGCTTATTTGCGCACGCTGCATTCGCCGGCGCCAGCGCAGCCGCCCAGCGTTGCCCAGCCGCCCGGCGTTGCCCAAACCGCAGCCCAGGGGGGCGGAATTCCGTATCCGGAGATGGGTCCCCCGGAGGTGACGGCGGCGAAAGCAGCGCCGGCTACCGCCCAAGCGTCTACCTCGGTCGCGGCCCCGGCAGCGGCCAGTTCGCCGGTCGCTACTGTTTCAGCCCCGGCAGCGCTGCCAAGTCCTGGGCGCTCTCTGTTTCTGTCTGAGGGATGCTCGGCGTGCCATGGACCTCTGGCGCAAGGAACTGCGTTTGCTCCATCGCTGGTGGGAATTACGAAAAAGATTCCGCGGACCCAGATACCTGCACTCCTGCGCCACCCGAATGCACAGATGCGCGCCGGGGGTATGCCGACGTTCGACCTGACAGACACACAGATGCAACAGCTTGTGAGCTATCTGTCCAGCCTGAAGCCGACGGCAGCTACGGCTCCTTCGGCAGCTACGGCGCCGCGCACGGCGGCGGGCGTGCCTCCTGTCTCCCAACAAGCAACGGCTTCGGGAGCCGCTGGCGCTGCGCGGGCAGAAGCCGCTTCTGCTCCCCCGCCCCCACCGCTGAGCCCGTTAGCAAAACAGGGAGAAAAGATATTCCAGCGTCTCAACTGCGAAACTTGCCACGGGGTTGGCGGATTGACTGGAACCGTCGCTGCTCCACCTTTGGCGGGAACCGCCTCGCTTCTACCCGCCAGCGTGCTGGAGAATCTGTTGCGGCACCACTCGACGCGGATGCAACAAGGCGGTATGCCGCTCACCAATCTGAACCCGCCAGACATGAAGGCTCTGGTGACCTATATCCGATCCATGCCTTCGACGCCGGAGACACGATGACCGGAGGATTGGAAGCCAAGTACGACAGCGACCTTCAGCCGGTCTGAGACTGGCTTCATCCATCATGGTTGCCCGGATGCCTTGATGCCGCATGGACCGCCTGTTGCAACCATTTTGCAGAACCCCTGCTTTGACCATGATCGACTTACGCGCCCGCAGCCAGCGGGCGCTTTTTCTTTCTAACGATGCGGGAAGGGCGAATCGAAGCCGCATGGCGGCGGATGAACCGAAGAATTTCGGTTGAAGTTTCGATGCCGGCGATTGCCAGGTCTTTGAAGATGTTGGAGAGCAATGGGTTGAGGAGGGCCGACAACCGTGGGAAGTGTTTTGACTGTTTGGACGCTTCTCTGGCGGGGATCCAGGCAGCGGAGAGGTCTGGCAAGAGACGGAAGAAGGAGGGACCGGAGGCTGCCTTGAAGCTTCGCGCAGCGGATGGATGGAGAGAGAGGGGATAATATAGCAACATTCGGAGCTACCTCCAGGCAGGTAAGGAATTCCTGTTAACGGGCAAATCCGGAGATATCGAGATTTTGTTGGAGGAAGAAGACCAGAATGAGACTGCGTTATCCCAAACTAGCGCCAGACGGGTATCAGGCCTTGGCGAGCCTTGGAAGGTATCTCTCCCACGACACGGCGCTTGAGCCGAGATTGCTCGAGATGGTGTATCTGCGCGCCTCGCAGCTCAATGGATGCCAGTATTGCATCGGAATGCATACGGAGGGGCTGCTGAAGCTGGGCGAAACGGAAACCCGGATCGACGCGGTGACCGACTGGCGAGGGGCGGACGAGTTTACGCCCCGGGAGCGGGCGGCGCTCTCCTGGGCGGAGGCGGTGACGGATGTGAACGCTTCGCATGTCTCCGATGACGACTACGCCGCGGTGAAGGAGTTCTTCCAGGATAAGGATCTGGTGGATCTGACGTTGGCGATTGCGGCCATCAATGCCTGGAACCGGATGGGCGTGGCGTTTCGAGCGGAGTGGCCGGAAAAGGCGCAACGCTACAGCGGAGCGATGGCGGCGTCCGTGGCCGGCGCCGACGAGACGGAGGCTGAGACGGAGATGGATGAGGAGCCGGAGGCGGAATGAGCCGTTCCCTGCCTGCGGCGGCCTTGTCCGGTTCCCAGCCTTCGACGCCACACCAGGGAACGGCTACGGGTGCGAGCCAGACCGGGGACGAAGTGCGGGCGGGTATTGTGTTGCGAGCGCTGGAGTTAGAGAAGACCTATCCGCCCCTGCGGCCGGGCGGCGAAGGGCTGCGTCTGTTCCGGGGGTTGTCGTTGGAAGTCTTCCGCGGCGAGATGGTGGCGGTGGTAGGAGAGAGCGGGGCGGGCAAGAGTTCGCTGCTGCATCTGCTGGCCGCGTTGGATTCACCCACGGCCGGGGAGGTGTGGTGCGGAGAGACCCAGGTGACGCGGTTGAGCGCGCGCGAGGCTGGGCTTTACCGCAACCGCGAGATCGGCTATGTATGGCAGTTTCACTATCTTCTGCCGGAGTTTACGGCAGTGGAGAATGTGGCGCTGCCGCTGCTGGCGCGGGGAGAGGCTCGCGGCTCCGCGCTGCGCGAGGCTGAGCGATGGCTGAAGAAGGTGGGGTTGGAAGATCGCGCCGATCATCGCTCGGGTGAGTTGTCTGGCGGCGAGCAGCAGCGGCTCTCCATGGCGCGCGCTCTGATTACCCGGCCCAAGCTGCTGCTGGCCGACGAGCCCACCGGCGATCTGGACGGCGCTACAGCCGAAGGGGTCTTCACGCTGCTGCAGCAGTTGTGCCGGCAGCCGCAGGCAGGAGATGCCCTGGCCAGCGTGCTGGTGACGCACAATCTGGAGTTCGCTGCGCGGTGCGACCGGGTGTTGCGGCTGCGCGAGGGACGGCTGGAAGAGTGGACGCCGTGAGCAAGCGGGCAGAGGGGTGAGCAGCCAAGGGGGAAGGCTGAGTCAGCTAACAATCCTGCCTGGGGCGCGTTCCTGCCTGAGGCGCCCTTCCCTGTTGGCCGGTTGCATGTATTTGCGACCGATTTCCCACAGTTGCGTCCTATCATTGGATGTAGAAATTCCGGCGAAGGTTTTCCTTCGTGACTCGGGACGGATACACTAGTGGCAACTGAGTTGGCAGCCCGTTGGGCTGCCCGTCCTCTCCGTCGCAGTCGAACGCGACGGTGGCTACGCAATCGTCATTTGCAGACCGCGCTCCTCGTTGTATTTCTCTGGTTGTTGGTTGTATAGCGCGGAGCGACGGTTCGAAGGGGGAGTATGTTCGAACGTTATACGGAAAAGGCGCGGCGCGTGATCTTCTTTGCGCGCTACGAGGCGAGCCAGTTTGGATCGCCGTACATTGAAACCGAACATCTCCTACTGGGCCTGCTACGGGAGGACAAGGCGGTTACCAACCGCTATCTGCGCTCCCACGCCTCAGTAGAATCGATTCGCAAGCAGGTGGAACAACGCACGATTGTGCGCGAGAAGGTGTCCACGTCCGTGGATCTGCCGCTCTCCAATGAGTGCAAGCGCGTGCTGGCCTATGCCGCGGAAGAGGCAGAGCGGTTGAGCCACAAACACATAGGGACGGAGCACCTGTTGCTGGGTCTGCTGCGCGAGGAGAAGTGCTTCGCCGCTGAGATTCTGACCGAGCGGGGGCTGCGGCTGGCGGCCATCCGCGAAGAACTGCAACGCACAACCCAGGAGAAGCCGGCGGCTCCAGCCGGCGCCAAACAGCGCGCGGCGGCGCAGCAGGAACAGTCCATGCTGGCCGAGTTCTCGCGCGACCTGACCCAGGCGGCGGCCGATCAGCAGTTGGATCCGCTGGTAGGACGCGACTTCGAGGTGGAGCGCGTGGTGCAGATTCTGTGCCGGAGGACGAAGAACAATCCGGTGCTGATCGGCGAGCCGGGAGTGGGCAAGACGGCGATTGTGGAGGGGCTGGCGCAGAAAATCGCCGACGGCGAGGTGCCGAGCTTCCTGGCCGAGAAGCGGGTGCTGAGCCTGGACCTGAGCCTGATCGTGGCCGGAACAAAGTATCGCGGGCAGTTCGAAGAGCGGCTGAAGACGATCATGAAGGAACTCATTGAGAACCAGAATTGCATCGTCTTTATCGATGAGTTGCATACGCTGGTGGGCGCCGGTTCGGCGGAGGGTTCGCTGGATGCGGCGAACATTCTGAAACCGGCTCTGAGCCGAGGGGAGATCCAGTGCATTGGAGCGACCACGCCGGCCGAGTACCGCAAATCGATTGAGAAGGACCGTTCGCTGGAGCGAAGGTTCCAGGCGGTAAAGGTTCCGCCGCCCAGCGAAGAGGACGCTACCCGGATCCTGATGGGCATCCGTGAGAAGTATGAGAAGTTTCATGCAGTGAGCTATACGGACGACGCCATCAGCTTTTCGGTCTCGCACTCCAGCCGGTACATTCCAGACCGGTTTTTGCCGGACAAGGCTATCGATCTGATCGATGAGGCGGGGGCGCGGGTGAAGCTGCGGCAGACTACGCTGCCTGAGGAGTTGACGGAGGTACAGAAGCGGATCAAGTTCATCGTGCATCGCATGGAAAATGCGATTGCGAATCACGAGTTCGAGAAGGCGCGTTTCTACTCTGATGAGGAGCGCAAGGAACGGGAGAACCTGCGCGTGCTGCGCGACAAGTATCACCTGGACGAGTCGAGCTCCGGCATTGTAACCCGCGACGACATTGAAGACGTGGTTTCGCGCTGGACTGGCGTGCCGATTGTATCGATCAAGGAGGAGGAGAAGCAGAAGCTGCTGCGGGTGGAAGAGGAGTTGCACAAGCGGGTGATCGCGCAGGGCAAGGCGATCTCAGCGCTGGCTCGGGCGATACGCCGCTCCAGAGCCGGGCTGAAGAACCCGTTGCGGCCGATTGGCAGCTTCCTGTTCCTTGGACCGACCGGAGTGGGCAAGACGGAGATGGCGCGCACCCTGGCGCAGTTTCTGTTTGGAAGCGAGAAGTCGCTGATCCGGTTTGACATGTCGGAGTTCATGGAGAAGCACTCGGTGAGCAAGCTGATCGGCTCGCCTCCGGGTTATGTGGGCTACGAGGAGGGCGGCCAACTCACCGAGCGAGTGAAGCGCTCGCCGTACTCTGTGGTTTTGCTTGACGAGGTGGAGAAGGCCCATCCGGACGTCTTCAATCTACTGTTGCAGGTGTTTGAGGACGGACAGTTGACGGACGGTTTGGGCAATACGGTGGACTTCAAGAACACGATCATCATCATGACCTCAAACATCGGAGCCAAACATCTGATGAAGCGCGAGGGGTTGGGCTTTCAGTCCAGCAAGGATGAGATCGTGATGGAAAAGATGCAAGAGATGGTGATGAGCGAGGTGAAGAGAACCTTCAACCCCGAGTTCCTCAACCGTCTGGACGAGGTGATCGTCTTCACCGCGCTCTCCGATGCGGACCTGATGCAGATTATGGATCTGCTGGTGCAGAACTTGAACAAGAATCTGGTTCACAAGGCGATCACGCTGACCGTGCGCGAAGATGCCCAACGCTGGATTCTGGACAAGACACTGGTGGATCGGAGTTACGGTGCGCGGCCCTTACGGCGCGCATTGCAGCGGTTCATTGAGGATCCACTCTCCGAGGCGCTGATCGCCGGGCAGATTCCGGATCGGCCTGCGTTCCTTGAGGTGTATCTGGAGAGCAACCAGCTACACTACCGGCCGGTTGCAGAGGAAGGCGAAGAGAAGTCCGCTGGACTGGCTTTGACCTCAGCCTAGGAGCGGAGCGCAGGTTGTGCAACCTGGTGACGAAGAGAGACCATGCGCACCGCCCTGAAGCGGTTCAAGGTTGGAGGCTCACGGGACCTCACAGGTATTGTGCGCATTGCTATGGCCGGTCGCTTCGTGCTTCGCCGGCAAGGGCCCGCACAACCCGGTTGCCCGATCTTACCGAATGGTTGCAGACGGCTGGGTAAGCTCGCGAGGAGCAGAGATCGCAGCGGTCTGCCTGTAAGAGTGAGGGATGGGGTTGGACCGGGCTGAGACGGAGAGGTGGTGCTGGAACTTGATTGCGAGCGATGCCGCGCATGGCAATGGCGCCCTCTGCGAGATCCCGGTGATGCGGAAGCTACGCTGCGACTGTGGCTTAGCGCAACAAGAGGGACAGCCGGGCGACGATACGATGGGAGGCGGTCCGTGGCGCCACCGCCATGGCAAACTGAGTCCCTGCGCGTGAGGACGCACGGCCATCGCGAGGTGGCTCCTTCCCTACCTGCGACTCGGTTGCGAAGCTCAGATGGATGGAGCTTGCCGCCTTTGCATGAACAAACAGCAGATTGCTTCCCGCATTGCCGAAGCAGAGCGGCAGCGCATTTGGCGATGGCGGGACAGACTCAACACCATTTGTGCTCCACCCACGTGCGCGCCGACACAAAGCAAGGGCAGGCCGATTGGCGGGATCGCATTCCACTGACACTTCACGGAAGAGGGTTAAAAACATGCTTGAACGCAGGGATTTTCTCAAAGCCGCCGGACTGTTCACGGCGGGTTCGCTCATCCCGCAAAGGCTGATCTTTGCTGAAGATTCGGTGAGTCCCAAGGACACGGCGCCATTTACCTCGCGAAGCATCAAGATGCTGCTTTCGACCACCGCGCCGGAGGTTCTCAGCTTCAGTCTGGATGGCCTGGGCATGGGCCGGCATGGCGCCAACATCCTGGCTCCGGGCCCGGCTGAGGGAGGCTATCGTGCGTCGGCTTCCGCTTCCCATACGGGATTGCGGATGGAATACCGTTTGTCCGCAGCCAACGCAAACACACCGCCCTGCTGGACGTTTGAACTCTCCCAGGATCAGATCACTCTCACCTCGGATTGGTCGGCAGAATTTCAACCGCCGGCCATGGTCTTCGATTTCTCTCTCGACCAAGCCCACAGCACGGTGCTGGGAGTTTTTGGTAAGGAAGGCCTGCTGAAAGCTCCCGTACTGATGCATGTTCCCGGCCAGGGATCTGTGCGTATCACCACGAATGCGCCGGATCTGGAGTTGACGTACGTGTCCAGCCGTTCCGCGCAGACCGCCAGCCTGTCGCTGCCAGGGGCCACAGAGGCGTTCCGTCATGTGGTCTATGTGCTCGATGTGATGGCGATTTATCCGCAGGTCTCGGGAATCTCGAATGACCCGCGCTTGGATGCGTTCCGCCGAAACTGGCTTGATGTGCTGCAGCTCAATCCTTCTCTGCATGCGCTCGCGAACAATACGGCCAGCGATTCCTGCGCATTCTGCTACTACGAATATGCCGACCTTGCCCTGCACACGCCACCATTGGCGCAGGGGCTTACGGCGCTTGCGATCGTCCGGCAAACATTGGATCGAATCCTGAACGGCGGCTTTGCCTATGGCATGTCCGCGATTCCGGACCATCCGGCGATTGCATCGGACACCTATCCCTCTCTGTTGATCGCGGCCGCCGACTGCGTACGCGGCGGCGACAGCGATGCCTGGCTGTCAGCGAACTACAAGGGCATCCGGGGCTGGGCGGACGCCATGCTGGCCACGGATACCAATGGCAATGGGCTGATCAAATATGCCGTGAGCGGGAACTCCGGAATCTGGTCCGACGGAGATCCAAAGTTTCGGCCATCGAACTGGTGGGATACCATCGGCTTTGGCTACGAGGATGCCTATGCGAACGCGCTGGCGTACCGCGCGCTGAAGGACATGGCGATGATGGCCTCCGTGGTGAAGAGCGATGGCGAAGCCATGGGCTATCTTGCCGCCGCGGCCAAGTTGCGCACCGCGTATTACAACGCTTTCTACAATCCAGCGACTGGCGTTCTGGCCGGCTGGCGCAGCGCGGATGGCAAATTACACGACTACTATTTTCTCTGGGTGAATGGAATCGCTATCCATTACGGCTTGGTGCCCAGGCCCCAGGCCAACGCCATCATGGACAAGCTGACGGCCAAAATGAAGGAGGTTGGATACGATCAGTTCCACATGGGGCTACCTGGCAATTTGGTGTCTGTGGCTCGCGAGGACTGTGTTGACCGGAGGGGGAATGGACGCTTTGGCTGCGGCGCGCGGCCAGATAACGCGGACGGCTTTCAAAATTATGAAAATGGCGGCGCCACCGGCAGCTTCACCTTCTTCACGCTGGCCGCGCTGTACGATTTGGGTCGCAAAGACGAGGCCGACGAGATTCTGTTTGCCATGCTGGACGAGTATGGTCGGTGCGGCTTTTCCGGCCGTGGCGCTCACGGAATGTCGAATGACTGGAGGCGCTGGGATGGGACTCCCATGGGCTACGAGGGGTATCTGACGGACAACTATTACGCGTTGCTGGCGGTTTTGTTGCGTCAGGCGGAGATGCCATGGCACGACGGATACCGGCCGGCAGAGAGTCTGAGTGCCTCGATGGAGCCGCTGAGGGTACATTCCGTGCGATCGAGAGCCTGAAGCCGGGAACCGAAAGGACTGTGCCGGGCGACTCTGCAAACTGTGCCGCTGGAGCGATACACAGGCGAGATTCCGGTTCTGCCGCCATCCTGCTGGGATGGTTTTTCCAGAGCAGACGCAGAGTTCTGGCGCCCGGAGCGACGGGTCTGCGAAGAGCCTTTGCTTGAGGAAAAGGCCGTTCAGAGGGCTTGCTGATGAGTACACGCACTCCGTTTCCGCTATGGCGCCATGGAACCGGCCCCGGGATTGTCTGACAAGCGGTGCTGAGCGGCATCGCAAGATCACGCTGACAGGTATTCCCCGCTCCGTTTGGAGCAGGCAGCCCTCGGCAGGACCGAGGGCTGCGAGGTGGTTGGCCATGCAGAGAGTGCTGATCGCCACCGGCTGAAAGCCAAGGCAACAGCCCGGGCGACTCGTTACGCAACAACCCTTCAGGAACAGCAAACGAACAACGGCGCGTAGCATGCTCCCGGCGCCCCGAAGGTTTGACTGCCTACCCGGCCAGGCCGGGGAGTTCCCTGCTGGGTTAGACCAGTTTGCTGACGGATTCGGTGACCGTGCGCGCCGCCTTGTTCGCGGATTTGACTACGCCTGTGGCGACGTCGATGGCCTCTTCGAAGCGGTCTTTGCTTGCGTCGATAAGTTTTTGCGCCTCCAGGCCGAGACGGTCCGCCTGTTCTTTCAGATAGTCTCCGGCGTCTTCGATGTTGTCGCTGAGGTCGTCCAGACGCCGTTTCAGCCGCTTGCGAGTGACGGCGCCGGATTGCGGCGCATAGAGCAGCGCGACAGCGCCGCCGATGGCTGCGCCGATCCCCAAAGCAATCCAAAAATCCTTATTCCGCATAGATCCTCCGTGTGAAAAGTGTGGTTGTTCCGGGTAGCCCGGAGCGGGCGCGAAGCCATGGCATGATTCTTTTTGATTGGAAAGGCTCCCATGGAAGCCAAAGCCCCGCGTCCCACCGAAAGGATGGTTCCTCCAAATCCTTTATTACGTAAGATCCACTCTGCGCGGCTGAAGTTGCAAACATAAAGCAAGTGGAGATTACGCCAAGCCTGACTTTCCGGGCCGGATCCTGGCGGCTGGTTCCTCCAGACATTGGAGAGCGCGTGCAAAGATTCGAGCGAACATGGGCCGGTCCAGGCGGCCAGTGTTGGTGTTCCGCAGGGAAGGATGGTAGCTGCCGAGCAGCCTGACGCCATGGGGAAGGCTGTACTCCGCTCCGTGGCGGAAGGGATACTCCGAGCGGCGCTGGATGATTCCCTGGCCAAGCAAGTGGGCGAGGTAGCCATCCCAGGCGATCTTGCCCAGGCAGACGACCACCTGAACCTTGGCCAGGGCAGCCAGTTCCGCGGCCAGGTGGGAGGAGCAGTTGCGAATCTCCTGCGGGGTGGGCTTATCGCCAGGAGGCGCGCAGCGAACCACAGAGCTGATCCATAGCTTGCGGAGTTGGAGTCCGTCCGAACGGCTTACGGCGAGTGGTTTGCTGGCCAGACCCAGTTCGAACAGCACGGGATACATGAAGTCGCCGGAGCCGTCGCCCGTGAAGGGGCGGCCAGTGCGGTTGGCCCCGTGGGCTCCGGGCGCGAGGCCCAGGATGAGGATGCGCGCATTCGGGTCTCCGAAGCCGGGTACAGGTTTGGCCCAGTATGCCTGGCCGCGATAGGATCTTCGCCGGTTCTCGCCGATGCCGCGGCAGTAGTCGATAAGGCGGGGGCAACGGGTACAGGAGACAATGTTCTCCCCGACCTGATTGAGGACAGCGAGGGATGGACGGCGCAAGGGGCGTTGAGGAGGCATGTGGCTAGGTTCCCTTGTTGGAGCGGAGGTTGCGGGCAGGCTGGAGTTGCAGCCGCGCGGGATACCGCCGACCGGCAGTCTGAGGAGACTGGCGCCGGAAGGCCTGTGGATAACTCTCTGCGTAGAAACGGTCAGTGATAACGTTGGTACTAAAGAGGAAGTATAAGCGTTGAGCGCAGGACGAAGAACAGGTGAATCCGGCCCTTTTGCTGGTGGCCGGCACTACTCGACTCGGGGCTGGGTGACGCCGGGCATCGTGGGGATACTCTGCCTGGTGCTGGTAGTGGCCGCGTATGAACGTGGGCGCGGAAATCTGCACAAGATAAAGAGCAGGGTAGATCCGCAGCCAGCTCCGGAGGTGCTGCCCAGCGGTCCGGGTGGGCAGGATGCGGTTCACCTGAGCCGCAGCGCGGCTGCCATTGGACGCGACGTGGAGATGGTCTCTGCGGCGTTCTTGCCGGGACGGGGCATGAACGTCTTTCAGATTACGGCGCTGGTTCCGGGGCATGGTGAGGTTCCGCTGCTGCTGTCGCCGCCGCTGGCCGCCGCGACCGATATTCTGAACAGCCAGGGAAGCGACGCGAACGGCTCGGCGAGTACATCCCTGGGGGGCGCGATTCTGGTTCCGTGGGCCGGGAGACTCTCTGGGAGCGCGAAGGCCGCTGCGGGAATGCTGTCGACGGATTGGGAAGGAAAACGGCTGAGCTTTCCAGCAAAGGATGCGGGCAGCAACTTGTCTGTGGAGGGATTGCTGCTGAATCGCGGGGCGGACAGCGTTCGGAGCGACGTTCTGCCGGATGGTCAGTCAGCGGCCGCCATCTTTCACGCCGGTGATTTTTCAGGCAATTGGCCATCCAACATCGATGTTTCGGTGAATGCCGAGTTGACCGAGCATGACCTGGACCTGACTGTGACAGCGAAGAACACTGGTCAGCAGTCGGCTCCGTTTGGAGTTGGCTGGCGTCCCTACTTTGCGATCCCGAGTGGCAACCGGGCGCAGGCGATGCTGAGAATCCCTTCCCAGACGGTGATGGAGATGAATCACCAGAAGGACGTGCCGACGGGACGGATGATCCATGTTGGCGGGACGGCGCAAGACTTTTCGCGCGCCGGCGGCTCCAGCTTGGGCACAACCTCCATCGATACAACGTACACCAATCTGATCCCGGAAGGGGAGGATGGACCAGTGGCTGAGATCAGCTATCCGGCCTATAACCTGAAGGTGAGCGTGATTCCGCTGACCCCCGACATTACCAGCATGCACGTGATTGCGCCGGCTGATAAGGCGTGGATCTGCATCGAGCCCAACACCAATCTGGATGATCCGTTTGGACCGGAGTGGAACGATCCGGAGAACGCCGGAATCATTACGCTGGCTCCGGGAGCCACATTGGTCTGGAAGGTTCGGGTGGAAGTCTCCTCGCTGAGCGCGCCGGACGCGAATGCGGAGTAGCGTGTCCTCAGTTTGACCCCTCGCGCCATGGGCCCGTATTCTTAAGATTGGCGAACAACGTGGAGAGAATGAAGAGTGCGTTTCGCGCTCCAACCCATCCAGATCCCGCCAAAATCAGGCATCCGCTAAAACCTTCGGAAGGCATTCTTTTGACACCCTCAGAGACCGCAACACCCACTGGCAGTTCCCTGGATATGCAGGATGAGACTCTTACCGCGAGCGCAACCCAAAGCTCGCTGGAGGCTCCGGAACAGATTAGCCACGATCATGATGGCCACGATCATGCTCACGCGCCGGCTCCGACGCTGAATCCGGAGCTGATGCGGACCGTTGAGGTGGAAGCACCGGTGGAAGAGGTGAACAAGGCCTTCCAACAGGTGACCAGGCGCTATGCCAAGCGGGTGCGGCTGCCCGGCTTCCGGGTGGGCAAGGTTCCACCTTCGTTGATCAAGTCGCGCTTCGCCAGGGAGGTTCGCCAGGAGGTGCTGGAGACGCTGGTGAACGAGCGCTTCCGGGTGGCCCTGGAAGAGCAGAAGATGCAGCCCATATCGCAGCCGCAGGTGAGTGAGCTGATGCTGGCGGAAGGTGCGCCGCTGAAGTTCAAAGCGACCTTTGAGGTGCTGCCGGAGATGCAGCTCGAGGGTTACGACACCATCAAGGTGGAGCGGCCCCAGGTGACCCTGGAAGAGGGTGAGTTTGAGGCCGAGTTGGACAGCGTACTGGAGCACCACGCCACCGTAGAGCCGGTGGAAGAGGAGCGGCCGCTGGGCGACGGCGACTGGGCAGAGATCAGCTTCAAGGGGAGCGTTCAGGATCTTGCGCAGGTTGTGGGCGAAGAGGGTGTGGCTGGCAAAGAGCCTGCCCAACCCATCAGCGGGGAGGACGTGCTGATTGAGGTTGGCGGCAAAAACACGCTGCAAGCCTTCAACCAGGCGCTGCGTGGGGCCCAGGTGGGACAGGAACTCTCTATCGAGGCCACCTACCCGGCGGAGTTTGGAGATGCCCGGCTGGCCGGACGAACGGTGAGCTATGACGTGACGGTGAAGGCAATCAAGAAGAAGACCTTTCCGGAGCGCGATGCGGAGTTTGCCAGGCAGATGGGCCCCTATGCCGATTGGACCGAGTTTGAGAACAAGCTGCGGGAGCGTCTTGAGGACCGCAAGAAGCGGGCGCTTGAGTCGCAGGCCCGCGACAAGATGCTGGAAGATCTGGCGGCAAAGTTCAACTTCCCGGTTCCGGAGACTCTTGTCCAACAGCAGATCGATGCCCGGCTGGAGCGCGGTTTGCGCTCGCTGGCCGCACAGGGCATGAGCCCCGAGGCGATGCGCCAACTGGATTTTGATCGCCTGCGTACAGCACAGCGGGAACAGGCGATCCAGGAGGTGAGGTTGTCGCTGATTCTGGACACCATCGCACAGCGCGAGCACATTGAAGTGAGCGAAGAGGAGATGGAGCGCGAGCTGCTGATGCTCTCTTTGAGCTCTCGCGAGCCACTGGAGACGCTGCGCAAGCGGCTCTCCACAGAGGGGTCTTTGGGGCGAGTTCGAGAACAGGTGCTGCGGGAAAAGACGGGAACGGCGCTGTTTGAGAGACTAGCGGGATAGAAAAGACGGAAGGTCTGGCCTGCGGCATGAATCTTTTTTGGCGGCACAGGTCTCAAACAAGAGCGCAGGTCTAGAAGCAAAGGAAAGAGAGCTATGGGACTGATACCGATGGTGCTGGAGCAGACGAGCCGGGGAGAGCGCTCCTACGATATTTACAGCCGTCTGCTGCGCGACAACATCATCTTTCTGGGCACGCCGATCGACGACAACATCGCCAATCTGATCATCGCCCAGCTACTGTTTCTCTCCGGAGAGGATCCGGAGAAGGACATTCAGCTTTACATCAACTCGCCAGGCGGATCGATCTCCGCCGGGCTGGCGATCTACGACACGATGCAGTACATCAAGAACGATGTGATGACCTTGTGCATTGGCCAGGCGGCGTCGATGGGGGCGTTTTTGCTGATGGCGGGCAAGAAGGGCAAGAGATTCACCTTACCCAACTCGCGGATTCTGATCCACCAGCCGTCCATGGGCGGGCTGGGCGGACAGGCTACCGACATCGACATCCACGCACGCGAGATTCTCCGCATCCGGGAGTTGACCAACAAGCTGATGAGCCAGAACACCGGCCAGCCGCTGGAGCGGATCGAGCGGGACGTGGAGCGGGACTTCATCATGACCGCCCAGCAAGCCAAGGAGTACGGTATCATCGACGACATCATCGATCGTCCCCGGACTGCATAAATCCCTTCCGCCATGGGCGGCGATCGGTAGCCGGGACGCTGCTGGGATGGCGGCCGTGGGTGCCCGGGATGCAAGACTCCGCAGCCAGGGAGATTGCCCCAAGCCGGGGCTGAAGCATCGCAAATGCCACCCGTGCCGCTGCAAGCCGCACGGGTGGCATTTTTGTGCAAAAGGTTGCAGGGATGCAGCATTTTTCTACCTCCTGACGCCGTGGAGTCCGGCTGCCCGGCATCGGGAGGGATGGGTCAATTTGAGACGGGGAATCCAGTTGCGCATCCGCACTTGACCCAAGACTCGCTGAAGGGTTCCTCGCCGGTGTAAACTAAGTTTTGATTTTGGCGCACCCAGGCAGCGTGGGGGCGAAGGAGTTCATCCACCTATGAAAACTTCTCGTGGCGCGGAAGAGTCGCTACGCTGTTCGTTTTGCCATAAGTCGCAGGACGCAGTCGCAAAGTTGATCTCCTCCCCTTCAGATTATCCGCGGGCTTACATTTGCGATGAGTGCGTGGCGGTGTGCAATTCAATCCTGGAGGACGACAAGGGTGAGTCGCAGCCGGGAGCGGCTCCGGTTCATCTGCCCAAGCCGGCCGAGGTGAAGGCGTTTCTGGACGAATACGTGATTGGCCAGGAGCAGACCAAGAAGAAGCTTGCCGTGGCTGTGTACAACCACTACAAGCGCATCCAGATGAATAAAACGCGCGGCAACGATGTGGAGATGCAGAAGTCCAACATCCTGCTGGTGGGGCCGACCGGTTCCGGCAAGACTCTGCTGGCGCAGACGCTGGCCAAGATGCTGGACGTGCCGTTTGCGATTGTGGATGCGACCACGCTGACCGAGGCAGGCTACGTTGGCGAAGATGTTGAGAACATCATTCTGAAGCTGCTGCAAGCCGCGGATGGGGATGTGTCGCGAGCGCAGCAGGGCATCATTTATATCGATGAGATCGATAAGATCGGGCGCAAGGACGAGAATCCATCGATCACCCGCGACGTCTCCGGTGAGGGCGTGCAGCAGGCGCTGCTGAAGTTGCTGGAGGGCACGATTGCGAACGTTCCCCCGCAGGGTGGGCGGAAGCATCCGCATCAGGAGTTCACAATTGTGGACACCACCAACATCCTGTTTATCTGTGGCGGCGCCTTTGTCGGGCTGGAGAAGGTGATTGGACGGCGGGTAGGCAAGAAGGCGCTGGGATTCAAGGCCATCGGCGAGGCCGCGGCGATGGAAGAGACTGAAGTGGTAACGCCCATCCGCGCGCAACGAGACGCAGATCTGCTGCGCCAGGCTGAGCCGCAGGATTTGCTGAAGTATGGCCTGATTCCAGAGTTTGTGGGGCGTTTGCCGGTGCTGGGCATCCTGGATGAACTGGATGAGGCCGCGCTGATCGACATTCTGACCCGCCCGCGCAATGCGATTCTGAAGCAGTACGCCAGGTTGTTTGACTATGAGGGCGTGACGGTGATCTGGACCGACGAGGCCGCGCGTGAGATTGCGCGCGAGGCGTTGCACCGCAAGGTGGGCGCCCGCAGCCTGCGCATGATTCTGGAAGAGTTGATGCTGGACCTGATGTATCACGTTCCCAGCAATAAGAAGGTGAAGGAGTTGGTGATCACCGACGAGATGGTGCGAGCGCGTGAGATCATGATTCCCGTCGCGTTGGAGAAGGCTGGGTAAGCAAGACGACCGAACGAGAGCGGAGAGCGAACGCCGGCCACTTCTACTGCTTCCAACCCGCAGCTTGCTCAACACGGCGCTGGGTCCGGAGCGTAGTGGACGAATGGCAAGAGCAGCTTGCCTGGCGCTCAGGATGGAACCCCGCAAGAATGGAATGGAGAGCGGACAGCCATGGCTGTCCGCTTTTGCGTGGCCCCTTTGCCTGGCCTTGGCGCCTCCGATATGACGGCTTGAGTACCCACCAACCCGTTATACTGGTCTCCCTGTGCTGTGAGCGTACAATTCCGATGAACCCTGGCAACGATCGTTTCCGCCCAAAGCGCGTCTAATCTGGAGGCCTATGAAAAACGACGAACGCAACCTTCTTACCGGCGCCACCCGCAAGCTGCCCATGATGCCCATCCGCGAGATGGTCATCTTTCCGCATATGATGACGCCCTTTGTGGTGGGACGGGAGTCCAGCGTCCGCGCGCTGGAAGAAGCGCTGAATGGCGACCGGCGCATCTTTCTGGCGGCGCAGCATGACGCTTCCGTGGATGAGCCGACGCCGGAGGACATCTACGCGGTGGGCGTGATTGGCAACATCGTGCAGTCGGTCCGGATGCCGGACGGCAACATCAAGGTTCTGGTGGAGGGAGTCGAACGGGCGCGGGCGAGCGAAATCCATGACGACGATGGATTCTTTGTGGCCACGGTGAAGACCGCCAACATGGAGCTGAAGGTGACGCCGGCGACCGAGCAACTGGTGTTTCGCGTCCATCAGCTCTTTGAGCAGTACAGCAAGCTGCAGCAGTCCGTTAACCAGGAGGCGACCTCTGCCCTGCGCATGGATGAGCCCGCCAAGCTGGCCGACGTGATTGCGGCCAACCTTCCGCTGGGGATTGAGGAGAAGCAGCAGTTGCTGGAGGTCTTTGATCCGGAGGTGCGGCTGACACGCATCGCCGACACGCTGGACATCGCCATCGAGAAGCTGAACATGGATCGCACCATCCAATCGCGGGTGAAGCGGCAGATGGAGCGGGCACAGAAGGAGTACTACCTCAACGAGAAGATCAAGGCTATCCAGAAGGAGTTGGGCCGCGGGGAGAAGAGCGAGTTCGACGAGCTGAAAAAGCGGATTGAAGAAGCCGGCATGAGCAAAGATGTTCAGGACAAGGCCATGCAGGAGCTCAAGAAGCTGGAGGCCATGCCGCCCATGTCCGCAGAGTCAACCGTGAGCCGCAACTATCTGGACTGGCTGCTGGCGGTGCCGTGGAAGAAGCGTTCGAAGGAGATTCGCTCCATTGACAATGCGGAGAAGGTGCTGAACCACGACCACTACGGCCTGGAGAAGATCAAAGAGCGCATCCTGGAGTTCCTGGCGGTGCGCCAGTTGGTGAAGAATCCAAAGGGGTCGATTCTGTGTTTCGTCGGGCCTCCGGGGGTGGGCAAGACCTCGCTTGGCATGTCGATCGCCAAGGCTACGGGGAGGAAGTTTGTGCGGCTGTCGCTGGGCGGGGTGCGCGATGAGGCGGAGATCCGCGGCCATCGCCGCACCTATATCGGCGCGCTGCCTGGGCAGATCATCCAGTCCATGAAGAAGGCCGGAACCAAGAACCCGGTGATCATGCTGGATGAGATCGACAAGATGGCATCGGACTTCCGCGGCGATCCCGCCTCCGCGCTGCTGGAGGTGCTGGACCCGGAGCAGAACCACACCTTCCAGGACCACTATCTGGATGTGGAGTATGACCTTTCACAGGTGCTGTTTGTGGCCACCGCGAACGTGCTGCACACCATCCCCGGCCCGTTGCAGGACCGCATGGAGGTTCTGCGGCTGACCGGCTACACCGAGTTGGAGAAGATGGAGATCGCCAAGCAGTACCTGGTGAAGAAGCAGTTGGAGGCCACCGGGCTGACGCGCGAGCAGATCAACTTCAGTGACGAGGCGCTGCGCGAGATCATCCGCTATTACACGCGCGAGGCCGGCGTGCGCAACATGGAGCGGGAGATTGGCAACATCTGCCGCAAGGTGGCGCGCAAGGTGGTGAGCACCCCCAAACACGTGGAGATGGTGAGGCCGGAGTCGCTGAGCCAACTGCTGGGAACAGCCAAGTACCGGGACTCACCAGTACAGGAGAAGTCCGAGATTGGGCTGGTGACGGGGCTTGCTTGGACGGAGATGGGCGGATCCATCCTGCAGACCGAGGTGCAGGTGATGGACGGCAAGGGCAAGATGACCGCAACCGGGCAATTGGGCGATGTGATGCAGGAGTCCGCCCAGGCGGCGCTGACCTATATTCGCTCCCGGTCGCAGCAGCTTGGTCTGGCGCGCGACTTCTATCGCAACATTGATATCCACGTGCACGTTCCGGAGGGGGCGATTCCCAAGGATGGACCGTCCGCCGGGATTACGCTGGCGACGGCGCTGGCCAGCGCTCTGACCAGGATTGAAGTGCGGCGGGACCTGGCCATGACCGGCGAGATTACGCTGCGCGGCAAGGTGCTGCCGATCGGAGGGCTGAAGGAGAAGCTGCTGGCGGCGCATCGCGCCGGTATCCGAGAGGCGATTCTGCCAGCGGAAAACATGAAGGATCTTGCCGACCTTCCCGACCTGATCAAGAATGAGATGAAGCTGAACTGGGTGGAGCAGATGGATGAGGTGCTGGAGATTGCTCTGGTGAGCGTGCCTGGAAAGGCTCCCACGGAGGATGACGCGGCGCTGGCCTCGGATTCTCCGCTTCCTCCTCCTGCCCAGCCTTCGGCCGGGAACGTGGCTCACTTGTAGGGCCCGTGGAAGGATCCGCATGCCCAGGACGACAAGCTCTCCTCAGATACGCCAGCTACGCGAGCAGGACGAAGACGGCCTGCAGGAATCTCGGGGCAATCTTTCTCTGAGCGAGCTGGCGCCTGGCGTTGTCCATTCCGAGATTCGCGCGATGACGATGGTCTGCGCGGAGGCTGGCGGCATCAACCTGGCGCAGGGTGTCTGCGACACTGACCCGCCGCACCCGGTTGTGGCCGCGGCGGTGGAGGCCATCCACTCCGGGCAGAACATCTACACCCGGCTGGATGGCATTGCGCCTTTGCGCGAGGCCATCGCGCGCAAACTTGCCTGTTGGTACGGCCTGATCGTCGATCCGCAGTCGCAGGTTCTGGTGACCAGCGGGGCTACCGGAGCGATGCATGCCGCGCTGCTGGCGCTGCTTGACCCAGGCGACGAATGCGTGCTGCTGGAGCCGTTCTATGGGTATCACGTGAACAGCCTGCGCGCGATGCGAGCTGTGCCCGTGGTGGCGCCGCTGGAGAAGACGTCGTTTGCCCTGGATACAGACAGGCTGCGCAGGGCGATCACGCCGCGTACGCGGGCGATTCTGGTGAACAGCCCGTCAAACCCTTCCGGTAAGGTTTTGACGCGGCCGGAGATGGAGGCGATTGCGGCGCTCGCCATTGAGCATGACTTGTTCGTGTTTACCGATGAGATCTACGAACACTTTGTCTACGACGGAGCGCGCCACATCAGCATGATGACCCTGCCGGGGATGGCGGAACGAACCATTCTGATCTCAGGGTTCTCGAAGACCTTTTCCGTGACGGGATGGCGGCTGGGATACCTGGTGGCCAGCCAACGCTGGCTGCAGGCGATTGGATACTTCCATGATCTGATCTACGTCTGCGCTCCCACTCCGCTGCAGCACGGAGTGGCGGCGGGACTGCTGGAACTGCCGGAGAGCTTTTACCGCGAGATTGCCACGGAGCATCAGGCGAAGCGCGACCGGCTGTGCCGTTCACTTTCCGCTGCCGGGATGACGCCTTCGATCCCGTCCGGCGCCTATTACGTTCTGGCCGACGCGGAGCGGATTCCGGGGACCGGCGCCAAGCAGAAGGCCCGCCGGCTGCTGGCCGAGACCGGAGTCGCCGCGGTGGCTGGATCAGCGTTCTTTGCCGAGGACGCGAAGGGCGTCAATCCGGGCGAGAATCTGCTCCGCTTCTGCTTCGCGAAGAAAGACGCGGAGTTGGCGGAAGCTTGCCGGAGGCTGGAAGGGTACCGCGCCTGAGCTTGCGGCAGCAAGCATCGCAGCGGACCGCCAGACTCGTGCAAACTTGTTGCAGACGGGATGCTGCGCCGGCGCTCTGCGCAATGAACCGGCCGCACAAAGCTTCAGTCAGAGTTCCAGTCAGAATTTCGCCCGCCACTCTACGCAGGGGCAGCATCCTCCGGCGATGGACGGGATCAGCATGACCTCATCGCCGTCCGCGAAGCGGTGCGCTTCGCCGCCCAGGAAGCGGATGTCTTCCTCGTTGACATAGACATTGACGAAGCGGCGCAGCTTGCCATTGGGATCCTTCACATTCTGCGCCAGCGCGGGATACTTGGCGTCGAACTCGGCAAGCAGGCTGGGAAGGTCCTCGGCCTGCGACTCAAAGGACTTTTGGCCTTCGGTGTGACGGGCCAGGGCGGTGGGAAGGACGATCCTGATGCTCAATAGACACCTCCTGCAAGTGTGGGTTCTGCCTGGCTGCCGATGAGGTCAGGTTGGACGGAACGAAGGTAGGCGTCAAAATCCGAGAGCCTGGGGCGAACGGCTGCTTCTTCGGCAAAACGTCCTTGCAGCGCGTCGGTAGTCTTGAGTCCATTGCCGGTGATGCAGACGACGGTGAGCTCGTCGCGGCGGATGCGGCCCTGAGCGAGCAGACGAGCGGTGACTGCGGTGGCGACTCCCCCTGCCGTCTCGGTGAAGACGCCTTCATCTTCAGCCAGTTCCTGGATGCCAGCGACCATCTCGACGTCCGAGACATCCTCGGCCCATCCTCCTGTCTCCTGAATCATCCTGGCCGCTGCCGGGCCGTCAGCCGGGTTGCCGATGGCCAGCGAGCGGGCGATGGTCTGTGGGCGCTGCGGCTCGATGTAGTCCCAACCGTTTTTGACCGCATGGGCGATGGGCGAGCAGCCGCTGGCCTGCGCTCCGAAGAAGCGGACCGGTTTGGCCTCAACCAGGCCAAGAGCGATGAACTCCTGAAAGCCCTTGCGGATCTTGCGCATCAATGAGCCGCCGGCCATGGGGCAGACGATGTTGTCCGGCAAGCGCCAGCCAAGTTGCTCCGCGATCTCATAGCCGACGGTCTTGGAGCCCTCAGCGTAATAGGGGCGAAGGTTCACGTTCACCAGGCCCCAGTGGTACTCGTCCGCGATGAGGGTGCAGAGCCGGTTGACGTGGTCGTAGCTGCCGGCGATGCGCACCAGGCGCGCTCCGTAGACCTGCGTATTGAGCACCTTGGCGGCCTCCAGGTCTGAGGGCACGAGGATGCAGGTCTTGAGCCCCAGGCGGGCGGCTTGGGCGGCCGTTGCATTGGCCAGGTTGCCGGTGGAGGAGCAGCCTACCGTGGTGAATCCGAAGGCCTGCGCGTTGGCCAGGGCGACGGCGACCACGCGGTCCTTGAAGCTGAGTGTGGGAGAGCAGACAGCATCGTTCTTGAGGTAGAGGCTGTCCGAGCCAAGGCGCTTGCCAAGATTGGAGGCTCGGACGAGGGGCGTAAAGCCGACCGGAAGATCGGGCTGAAAGGCCCGGATCACGGGGAGCAGATCCCGATAGCGCCAGATGCTGGCCGGGCCGCGACCGACTTTCTCTCGCGTAAGATGGCCCTGAAGGGGCTCCAGATCGTAGTGGACCTCCAGGGGCGCAAGGCAGTCTGGGCAGGCGGAGAGCGGACGGTTGCCGTAGCTCTTGCCGCATTCGTTGCAGCGAAGTTCGTATCGGGTTGTGGAACATAGGTATGGACTGACAGAGGACATCGTTCGACTCCGGTGGCCGAAGGGTGCTGCCCTGGTATGCCGCTCTCTGTTGTCTGGATGGGGCTAAGGAGAGTAAGTGGAACGGACTCGCTTTGGGAAAAAGCGTCTGCTTCCACCGAATCTCATGTGCCCTGTGCCGAGCGCTGCTGGGCAGCGCTCCGTTCGTCGAGCTGGCTCAACGAACTTAAACAGGAGAGAGTTGACACCGGTACCTTGTTCTGTCCGGTTGTCGTGGCGTCGTAGGGCTCGTCCCTCAACCACTCTGCATGAAATTCGACCCGCCGTAGCGAGAGGAATGATTAACGTGTATCACCGAACTCCTTCCGGCGCAACTTTTCGTCGGCCTTTCCTCTGCCATGCGATGGCTCCGCCGGCACCCATGGCCGCAGTTCCAGTTCTGCGGCTCGCGAGCGGACAGAGGCGGATCACACGGCAACGCAAGGCGAAGTTCTATACTTAGGAGCGGATATGACAAGTTGGAACGATCCCCCGGCTGCCGCGGCAGAGCCCGATCAAAAGCTGCCTGCACCTGCCGAAGCGCCGGTGGCTGCCTCAGCGCTCCCGGCCGTGGAGTTGAAACGCGTGTCGCGGCTTTACGGCAGCTTCGCGGCTCTGCGGGAGATCTCGCTCCAACTGGCCGCCGGATCCAGCGTGGTGATGCTGGGCGAGAATGGCGCTGGAAAGTCTACGCTGCTGAAGGTGATCGCGGGCTTGCAGTCGCCCAGCTACGGTGAGACGAAGGTATTCGGAGAAGAGCCGCGCCACCAGCGAGGCGTGGTGGCCTACATGAGCCACGCCACCATGCTCTACGACGAACTGACGGGGATGGAGAACCTGAGCTACTTTGCCGGCTTGTATGAGGACGGCCGGAAGCCTTTGGTTTCCAAGCGCAGTTGGCGGAGCGAGACGGCAGCTCAGGCGCTGACCGAGGTGGGCCTGGACCCGGGAAATACGCGCCGGGTGGGGGAGTACTCGCAGGGCATGCGGCAGCGCGCCTCGCTGGCGCGGGTGCTGCTCTCTGAGCCGGATCTGCTGCTGCTGGACGAACCCTTCTCTAACCTTGACGCCGGCTCCGCGCAGAGTATGATTTCGCGCCTGCTGGGTTACGTTGCTGAGCCTTCGCCGAACGGGTTGACGCGCACGCTGCTGTTGACCACGCACCAGGCGGAGTTGGCGGGACCGCTGGCGCAGACCACGCTGACATTGAGCAAAGGCCGGCTGGTCTCCATAGTGGAGACCTCGCGGATGGTTCGAAAAGCCGGCGGGGTGGAAGAGATGAGGACCGATCGATGAAACCCTCCGCGAAGACGGCTCATCCCAGCAAGACGAATGCGGCGCGTTACCTGGATTCGCTGGGGATTGACTATGAGTTGCGCGCCTATGAGGTAGATCCGGAGGACCTGTCGGCGATCTCGGTAGCGCATAAGATCGGTCTTCCCCCAGAGCAGGTCTTCAAAACGCTGCTGACCCGCACGCAGGAGGGCGAGTCTCTGTTTGCGGTGGTTCCGGCAGACTCCGAGCTTGACTTCAAGAAGCTGGCTGCGGCTGCGGGTGTGCGCAAGGTGGAGATGGCCGCGTTGAAGGATGTGGAGCCGCTGACTGGGTACATTCGCGGCGGGGTGACGGTGCTTGCAGCCAGGAAGCCCTTCCCTGCCTTTGCCGATGAGACGATCGAGCTCTTCGATGTGATCTCCGTCTCTGCCGGACTGCGCGGCGTGCAGTTAATTTTGGCTCCGCAGGAGTATCTGCGCGCCACGTCGGCCTCGCTGGCTGACCTGACCAAGGCAAAGGTTCCCGCCGGCAGCGCCGACCCTGCCGGCCCCAGGCAAGGACGCGCATGAACTACGCCCGGCACGTCCTGAACCACCTACGCAAGGATCTGCGCCTGGAGTGGCGCACCAAGGACTCCATCAACGGGATGCTGTTTTTTACCCTGCTGGTGGTTGTGGTGCTCGCCATGGCCTTTGACCCGGCATCGTTTCCCAGCATGACCCGCCAGATCAGCGGGGGGTTGCTGTGGGTCGCGATGCTGTTTGCCGCGATGACGGCGCTGAACCAGTCCTGGGCGCGGGAGACCCACAACAGCGTACTGGACGCACACCGTCTCTCACCGGCGCCGGCCTCGGCGCTGTTTATCGGCAAGGCGCTGGCCAATTTTCTGTTCGTGACCGCGGTGGAAGTGGTTCTGGCCCCGATCTTTACCATCTTTTACAACCTGCAACCGCTGGGCCAGACGTGGAAACTGCTGGTGATCCTTCCGCTGGGGACCTGGGCGCTGGTGGTGAACGGCACCTTTTTTGCAGCGCTGAGCCTGCGCACGCGCAACCGCGACACGCTGCTGCCGCTGATCTTACTGCCCATCTCGATGCCGGCGTTGCTGGCGATGATCCAGGCCACCACAGCGGTGCTGACCGGGCAATTTGAGCCGACGTTGTGGATTAAGGTGCTGCTGGCCTATGTGATCATCTTCACAACCGCTTGCGTGATGTTGTTCCAAACTGTTCTAAGCGCGGATTAGAAGCAGCGAGGACGAAGGTTTGCCCAGAAGCCACGGAAGAGCCAGGTAGGCGCCAAATCGGCGCTAGGCGGTTGGCGGGTAGCGTTCTCCGCCACGCGATGCTTCAAGGGAGCGCAGCGAAGGGCTAAAATCATCCATGATGAAGAACACTCAACAGGCAAACGGAACCATGCCAACGTGGGCGCGAATTTGGCTTGCGCTGACCTTGATGGTGCTGGTTTATGGCTTTTACCAGGCCATGGCGGCGCCGCGAGAGGCGACGATGGGCAACCTCTACCGCGTCTTCTTCTACCACTTGCCGCATGCCATTCTGAGCTTTGTCTTTCCCTATTTGAATCTGGCGGCATCCTTTCTGTACCTCTTCTGGCGCAGGCGCAATGTGGAGCGCGCCGCGGCGGCGGATGCCTTTGCCGTGGCGGCGGCGGAGGTGACCGTGCTGTATGCCTCCATCGGGCTGGCGACAGGCATGCTGTGGGGACGGGCAGCCTGGGGCATCTGGTGGGCCTGGGATGCGCGCCTGACCACGTACCTCCTGCTATGGCTGCTCTACGTCTGCTATCTGCTGGTGCGGAGCGTCTCCGCAACCGGCCAGACGGCGATGATCTCAGCCGTGTTGTCCATCTTTGCCGCTATCGATATTCCCATCTGCTTTATGTCCATTCGCTGGTGGCGCACGCAACATCCCGCGGCTGTGTTCGGGGGTGGCGCCAACTCCGGCATCGACCCCAGCATGGCGCCCGCGGTGATCTGGAACATGGTGGCCTGGGCGATGTGGGGAGCTTTTGTGCTGGGCCTGCGCTATGCCATTGAACGGCGCCGCCAGCAAGCTTCCAACGCGCAGGCTTTGGGCATTTTGCAGGACGAAACGGCCGACGCGGCGCTGGCCCACAGCTTCGAGGAGGCACGATGATTCCCTTCCACACGCTCTCCGAGCGGCACCTGGTCTACGCCTACTGCGCTGTATGGCTGCTGCAGTTGGGATATGTGAGTTGGCTGGCGGCGCAGTGGCGCAAGAGCAAGCGATGAGTTGGGGGCAGAAGGCATTCAGCCAGGCGGAACGAGGGTTGAGCCGACGGGAGCCGACGCAACGCTCTCCGTGGAACAGGCGATGGGAGCAGGCTCTGCTGCCGCTTCTGCTGTTGCCGCTTGGCAGTTGTTCGCGATCGCCGTTTCTCTCCTATCCAGCCAGCTACCATGAGTTTGCGTATGTCTCCAACGGCGCCGGCAACACCGTAACCGCGCTGGATCTGGTCTACCTTCGCCAGGACCGGGTGATCCCGGTGGGGCGGCAGCCGACGGGTCTCACAGTCAATCCGGTCCGCAATGAGGTGTACGCAGTCAACAGCGGAAGCAACTCGGTTTCTGTCATCGATACCACGACGAATCGCGTGGTGTCGACGATCGGGGTGCAGCGGACACCGTACTTTCTTGCTGTGTCCGCAGATGGCGCGCGGGGTTACGTGCCCAACTCAGGATCGAACACGGTGAGTGTTCTGGACCTGGAGAAGCACCGTCAGATTGGCTATGCCTCCACAGGCGAGGGGCCGGGCGTGGCCAGGATCTCTCCGGACAACCACACGCTGGTGGTGAGCAATCGCATCTCCGGCAGCCTCTCGGTGTATACCATTACGGACTCGCGGGAGCGGCCTTTGGAGCTGCGCGACTCTTTCTCAGGCTGCCCTGGCGCCACGGACATTGCGGTGATTGCAGACTCCAATGTGGAGCCTGACGGCGGCGCAAAGGCCTTTGTTGCCTGCTCGGCAGCCCATCAGGTGATGGTGGTGTGGCTCTCGGCTTCATCCCGATCATGGCGAGGCAAGCAGGATCCATTTCTGCAGCATGACCATCTGCTCTGCTTGCTGGATGTGGGCGACACGCCCACCCAGGTGGCGGCCATGCCGAATGGCGATGAGGTCTTCACCACCAACTTCGGCTCTGACACGATTTCAGAGATCTCCACCTGGACCAATGAGGTGCTGGGCACCTATCCGATTGGATCCAAGCCGGCCGCCGCCATCGTCGGCGACGACAACTCCAGCCTGTGGGTCAGTAACTTCGGAGCAGACTCCGCTGCGATGTACAGCATCGACGACGGGCGAGTGGAGCAGAGCGTCCGCACGGGAGAGCATCCGGACACGATGACCTTCTCCAGTGATCAGCAGCTACTGTTGATCGCCGATTCGGGTTCTTCCGACGTTGCGGTGATTCGCCTGCAAGGCATAAACGGCCCCGCGCTCTTTACCATGCTGCCTTCAGGCGGCCATGCCAATGACATTGTTGTGAAGAGCTTCCACTCCCGGCTGTAAGCCAGCGCGCGAGAAGTCAGAGCACGCGGAGTTGCGAAGGTGGACGGCCGCGCTGTGACTCCGGTGCGCGGATGCGCTAGAGTTCAGCCTCTTCCAGTTCGCGCTCGCGATCGGCCAGGCGAGCTTCGCGGAGGGCCTGGCGGGTGGCCGTGACGTAGGCCCCAGCTAGCAGCAACAGGCCGCTGAGAAAGGCCCAAAGGATGAGACCCACCGAGACGGAAAACGGACCGTAGGCTGAGGGCAGATCCAGACGCGGCAACGCCAGAACGTAGAGGTACTTGGCAATCTCCCATAGAATGCCCATCACTACGGCGGTGGGCAGCACCGCGCGCGCCGGGACCTTGCGATTGGGCAGTACCCAGTAGATGAGAAAGAACAGCCCAATGCTGGCCAGAAGAGCGCAGATGCGCAGAAAGCTGTCCGCAAGAAAGGCGAAGACGAAGTTGTTGACGTGGCCGAAGAAGAGGAACGTCAGAACAGATTGCTGGGCCGTACTGAGCGCAACCGAGGCCATCGCCAGCAGACCAACGCCGCAGGCCAAGGCCAGGGAGACGATCTGGTTGTGCAGATAGTTGCGGTTGGTGCGCACACCCCACACGCTGTTCAGCGCGACCTCCAGAGGGAGAAAGACTCCGGTGGAGGTAACCAGCAGCATCACGACGGAGAGGATCCGCGTCTGGGTGTGCGCAAAGGCCAGTAAGCGCATGTTGCGCATCACAAAGTACTGGTTGCTGGGCAGGAAGTTGCTCATCATCTGCACAACCACATCCACCATCCGCGTGGAGTGGAAGACTCTTTGCGCCAGGGTGAGCAGAAGCACGATGAAGGGGAACAGGGAGAGGATGGACTGCGCGGCGACGCTGAAGGCGTAGGTGTGCACCTCCGTCCTGGTCATGTAGCGAAGCAACGCTACCACCTGTTGGAAGGTCCCGCTCCTGGCCACCGGTACCGCAGGACCGGCCCGGAGCGTCTGCTCTAGCCTCTCTTCGCCAGCCTGTGTATCCGCGGACTGGGCGCTCCGTTGGGCTGACGGGTCTGGGGGGGTAGGCTGGTCCGAGCTCTCCGCCAAGCCCTTTTCTGGAGCGCTCTTTTGATCCTTGCCGGCGTTGGTCTGCTGGTTCTGGCCGGGATGTTTTGCGCTGCCTGTCTCCTTCGGGCTCTGCGTGGGGCGCTGTGGAACGATGCTGAGTCTGCCAAAGGCCATAGGACCAGTCTACCGGCGCCTCCGGCCCGGCTGCGAATCGCCGCCCTTTATTCGCTGGCGCGCACTGTACCGCGCAGACGTGAGGCTGCCCAGGCGGCAGCCTCTGCCAGCACCGGATCCTCGCCCGCGGCCCAGCGGTCGAGCTGCGAGAGAAACTCCAGTTGTCCGCTGTTGCCCATCGCCAGGGCCACGTTGCGGAGTAGTCGGCTGCGGCGGGTGCGCTCCAGGGGCGAGCCACGAAAGGTCCGGTTGAAGGCCTGGCTATCCATGGCGGCCAGCCACTCCAAGGCAGGGTTGATCAACTCCCGGCGCGGGGGCAGCAGACCCGAGGAGGAGATGGGCGCTTTGCGGTTCCAGGGGCAGACCTCCTGGCAGATATCGCAGCCAAAGACCTGGCGGCCCAGTAATGGCCGCAACTCCTCGGCGATACTTCCCTTCTTCTCAATGGTGAGATAGGCGATACAGCGCGAGGAGTCGATGGAGCGAGAGGCATCGGGCGAAGGCTCCGGGGTGAGAATGGCGTCGGTGGGGCAGGCGTCGATGCAACGGGTACAGCTTCCACAGCGATCCGGTGCGGCAACGCTCCAGGAGGAGAACTCCAGCGAGGTGACGATGACGCCCAGCAAAAGCCAGGAGCCCTGCTGCTGCTGGATGATGCAGGTGTTCTTTCCGATCCAGCCAATGCCGGCGCGGACAGCATAGCTTCTCTCCGGCAGCGGGCCGGTATCCACGTAGCAGCGGGTCTGAAGCTCAGTGGCGGAGGCTTGCCCGGCGAAGCGAAGCTTCAGCTCAGCCTCCAGCGCATGCAGGCGCGCGAGAAGAACGTTGTGATAGTCGCTGGCCGGATGATCGCCGCCGGCTGCGGGTTCGCCGCGGGCTACATCGTCGCCGCGGGCGCTGGAACGGCCACTCCAGGCATAACGGGCGATCCATCCGGAGCGAAAACCTGGCTGCCGGCCAGGCGCATCTTGGTCTTGCGCCTCCTGATCTGGCGCATCCATCGAGCGAGGCGCATCCACGTTGTAGTTGGCCGCGCAGACGATGACCGAGCGCGCCCAAGGCATGGAGCGCTGCAAATCTCCGCGCAGGTACTCCCCGGATTCGTTGACGCGCTTGAGGTAACCCATTTCTCCGGCGTAGCCGGCATCCACCCAGGAGGCGTAACGGCGATCTTCCTGCTCGGCACAGGAGCTTGCCGGCTGCGGCACGCTGGCCACTCCAACCAGATCAAAGCCAACGGCCCGGGCGCACGCTTCAATCCACTCCCGATCCGCATGCTGCAGCGTGATGACCATTTCACTATTGTCCTATGTTGGGACCGGCTGTTGGGTCCGGCGTCGACGCTTCTGCGCGCCAGTGCCTGCCGGGCCGGCGCCTGTTGCGCGCAGCCTCCTGGGCTTGGCTGAAGATCCGCCTATCCGGCGATCGACGGCTCTCCGCATGCTCTGCGATGGTAAAGCACATCTGCAAGAACTTGCAGCGAAACGAAATCTGGTTGACTTGGCGGCTTGTGCATAGGTAGAAGGAGCTTATCTTTGCACGGCGAGAGCTCGAGATCGCTGGCTGGGACAATTCAACTGGCGAAGAGCATGAATCGAAGAGATCTGATTAAGTTGGGTACGGGAGCATTGGCGGCTGGAGTTACCCTGGGAACCCCAGCCGCAGAGGCGGCGCGCCCCAGCGGCCCGGTGGAGCAATGGAACGTGTTTGAAGCTTCATTTCCAGGGCCGTCCGATGGCAATCCATTTTTGGACATCGCGTTTGGAGCAACCTTCACCCACCAGCACCGCCGTGTGGATGTGAATGGCTTCTATGACGGCGATGGAACGTACCGTGTACGCTTTGCGCCCGATACGGTGGGTGATTGGAGCTTTGAGACCACCAGCAACGTGGCGCCGCTGGCCGGGCATAGGGGGAGCTTCTCCTGTACCGCGCCCGAGGCGGGCAATCGGGGCCCGGTGACGACGGCGCACCAGTTCCACTTCCAATATGCCGATGGAACACCCTACTTCCCCTTTGGGACCACCTGCTATGCCTACTGCTTTGTGCCCAATCCCTGGTATGCGCTGACGGTGAAAAACCTGAAGGCGGCGGGATTTAACAAGGTCCGAGCGTGCCTGCTACCCAAGCCTTTGGGAGACTTGCAGCCGATTGGCATGCCCTTTGAACGCAACAGCGCCGCAGGCGGCGACGGCTCTGGCGAGTTTGATCTGACCCGGCCCAATCCTGCCTATTTTCAGGAGGTGGAGCGACGGATCCAGGAGTTGATGGCCGCAGGCATCCAGGCCGATGTGATCCTGTTTCATCCCTATGACAAGTGGGGGTTCAAATCCATGGGGCCGGAGGCAGACGACCGTTACCTGCGCTATGCCGTCGCCCGGCTTTCCGCATACCGGAATGTCTGGTGGTCGATTGCGAACGAGTACGACCTGATCAAGTCGAAGTCCACCACGGATTGGGATCGGTTCTTCCGCATTGTGCAAGCCAACGATCCCTACGCCCATCTGCGCTCCATTCATCAGAGCCGGGTGGAGTATGACAACTCAAAGCCGTGGTGCACCCATGCCAGCTTGCAGCAGTATGACTTTGAACGTACGGCGGAACGTATGGCGGCGTGGAACAAGCCGATCATCTACGACGAGATTCAGTACGAGGGAAACATCGCGCGGCGGTGGGGAAATCTGTCCCCGGAGGAGATGACGCATCGGTTCTGGCGAGCGGTGATCAACGGAGCGTACGCGACGCATGGTGAAACCTACATCACCACTGATGGAAGCCCGGTGTGGTCCGATGCGGGTGAGTTGCATGGCACGAGCCCGGCAAGGATCGCGTTTCTGCGCAAGCTGCTGGAGAGCACGGGGACCACGGGGCTGATGGCGGCTCCCGCTCCCTATTATCCCAACGCCGGCAACGCCGGGGAGCTAGTGCTGTACAGCTTTGATTATCACTGCGTGGGCGAGTATGAGTTCCCCTTGCCGACGAATGTGAGCTTCAAGGCTACGCTGATCGATCCGTGGGCTATGACGAAACAGACGATTCCCGGCGTCTTCCGCGGCAAGAGCAAGATGAAGCTACCGGGAAAGCCGTACCTGGCCGTTTTATTTGAAAAGGTATAGGACCCAAGGATGAATCTTTCCCTATGCAAGGCCCACCGGCTGCTGCTGGCGGGTATGATACTGGCTCCGCTTGCGGGCGGCAGAGCACTGGCGGCGCCGGTCAAGGTGATCACGGCCAAACAGGCTACGCCGCGCGAGTTATACGGCGCGCAGGAGCTGCGAGCTGCGTTGGCTGAGGTGAAGGATGCTCCCAGGGGAGCGCGGGTGATGGCAGCGGTGGGCTCGGCCGGCGAGCTGAGCCGATTCCATCTGCCGGCGTGGTGGCCGCAGGCTGAGGAGGCGTTCCTGATACGGCAGGTGGGCAATACCTGGGTGGTATCCGGAAGCGACCCTTCCGGCGTGATGTACGGCGAGTTGGAGCTTGCCGACCGGGTGCGCGCGGCGCATGGACTGCCGGTTGGCATCGATGAGATGGAACACCCGGCGCTGAAGCTGCGCGGCGTGTGCATCGGCATGCAAAAGCCGGAGATTACCTACGAGGGAGCGGAGTACGACTATCCGTATACGCCCAAGGACTTCCCTTTCTTTTATGACAAGGCGGAGTGGACCAAATACCTGGATATGCTGGCCCAGGAGCGGTACAACACGCTCTACCTTTGGAACGGGCATCCGTTCACCAGCTTATTGAAGCTGCCCAGGTACCCTGAGGCGCAGGAACTGCCCACCGCGCAGTTGGAGCAGAACATCGCCATGTTCCAGTGGCTGACCAGGGAGGCTAACCGGCGCGGGATCTGGGTGCTGCAAGGGTTCTATAACATTCACCTGTCGCATGCCTTTGCGCGTGCGCATGGCTTGCCCTATCACCTCTCTACGCCCACGCCGCTGGCCGCGGCGTACACGCGTTACGTGATCTCAGAGTTTGTGCGCGAGTATCCTCATGCCGGACTGATGATGACGCTGGGCGAGGCGCTGAATCCTCATGACGGCGCGCAGTGGATGACGGAGGCGATCATCCCCGGCGTGCTGGATGGGCTGAAGGAGAGCGAAGAGCGAACCGAGCCGCCGATTGTAGTGCGGGCCCATGCCACCGATATTGCCGCGGTGATGAAGGCGGCGCTGCCGCTCTACCCGAACATCGACACGATGTTCAAATGGAACGGCGAGTCGCTTACCTGGACAAACGTGCGCGGGCCGGTGCGGGACAGGTTCAGGATGCTGGCCGAAGAGTCCAATGTGACCATCGCGAATGTTCATCTGTTGTCTGACCTGGAGCCGTTCCGCTGGGGTGATCCGGATTTTATCCGCCAGACGCTGATGAATTTTCCCCGGATCGGCATTGGCGGCCTGCATCTGTATCCGCTGCGCTATTGGGACTGGCCGTACTCCGGCGATGCGACCCAACCGCCGCTGATGCAGACGGATCGCGACTGGATCTGGTTTGCGGCGTGGGGGCGGTATGCGTGGAATCCGTTTCGCGATCCGCAGAAAGAGCACGCTTACTGGGCGGCACAGTTTGCCCAGCGCTTTGGCACGGCTGAGGCCGGGGAAAAGCTTTTGGAGGCGTATACGCTTGCGGGGCCGTGCCAGCCGAGCCTGTTGCCTCGTATCGGCATCACCGAGGGGAATCGGGAGGCGCTTGTGCTGGGGATGACGATGCCCCAACTGATCGACCCGGCGCGTTACAACCCGGCACAGACGCTTTGGACGGGGGACGGACCGCCGGGCGAGCGGCTGGATGAGTATGTTGCGGAAGAGGTGAAGCAGCAGCCGCACCACGGTGAGACGCCGATCGGGGTGAGCGATGAGACGGTGAAAGCCTCACAGCAGGCCTATGCGGCGGCGCAGGCCGCTGCGCCGTTTGTGACGGAGAACCGGGCGGAGTATGAGCGGATTGTGAACGATATGCACTGCATCTCCCTGCTGATGCAGTTCTACAACGATCGCATCCGGGCCGCGCAAGAGGTGCTGCTGTACGGATATGACCGAAACATGGAGCACCTGCGCCGCGCCGAGCCGCTGCTGGCGGAGAGCGTGCAGCTTTACAGCGAACTGACCAGCCTGGCCGGCCCCGCCTACCGGACGGCGACGAGCATGGAGACGACGCAACGCCAGATTCCCTTCCCCGGCGGGATGAAGCACTTCCCGAGTTGGCAGCAGTGCTTGCCGATGTATCAGAAGGAGCTGGCTACCTTCCAGAGCCGCGTGGCGGCGCTGAGTTCCGGCGCTCCCATCACGGAGGCCAGCGCTGCCAAGACGCTGCCGCAGGTGGCCTTCCATTTGCTGCCGGGCGCCGGCGAAGAGTTTACCGTCGCCAAAGGCGCAGGGCTCTTTGCCGGTTCAGCAGAGACGATCTCACAGCTTGCTCCAGAGCTGAGCGGGATGAAGGGGATTCGCATCGCTCCGGCACAGGGAGGGACGCTGCGCTTCAACCTGGCGCAGAGTGCGCAGATTCTGGTGGGATTCACCCGCGGAGCTTCGCGCAAAAACTCCGTGCTCGATCCGGATACGGAGCAGTGGAACCTGGTGCTGCTGCACGCCGTGCAGTCGCCCAGGATCAAGTCCATGGCGGTGTGGGCCAAGCCGCTGCCGACGGGTGAGAATGAGCTCGACCTGGGCAAAGGACAGTATGTGGTGCTGGGATTTATTCCCTCAGATTACCAGGTGGCCGCACAGGTGAACTTTGACCGGGGCGGTGAGAGTGGAACGCCGAATCTGGATTGGCTGTTTGAGTAGCCGCGAGGCAGCCTGCGCTCAGGTTCAACGGCTGTGCCGCGCAACTCTCCCGTGATTGGTGCTGCCAGGATGCGGCAGTCAGTTGTGACGAGCCAGCAGACTGGCTGCTTCAGCGTCTGTAATCTTCAGAAAGCTGCCGTGCTTGCAGTGCGCGGGCAGGCTGGTGGATGCGGTGATCTCCTGCCAGTGCTTCCAGTCCGTGGTGGCTACCGCCTCGTAACGGGCGCGGGGCGGGCGGTAGTGATCATAAAAGACGATGAAACGATCCCCGATCTGAATGGCCTCTGGCCCCTCGGACCAGCTCTCATTGATGGGTCCGGAGATGTGGCTCCAGGGGCCCTCCAGTGTGGGGCCCGTGGCGACGCGCTCCTGAAAGGTGAGCGGATCGTAGGTCTGCTGTTTGAAGATGAGACGGTAGGGACCCGTCTTGGCGTGAAAGATTGAGGCATCAATGGTGACGTAGCCGGGATCGAAGAAGATGGCCGGCTTGGAGAAGGTTTTGAAGTCCGGGGTGAAGGCGGACCAGATGCGGTCTCCCTGGGTGGAGTTATCCAACGCGCTGGACCAGATGACCATCCACTGGCGGCGATGGGCGTCCCAGTAGGTGACCGGCGCCCAGACGTTGTGGGTGGCGGGAATGGCGGCCATGATGGGGATCTGCTGCTGCGTGGACCAGTGAAGCAGATCTGAAGAGGAGGCATGGCCAAAGGAGTTTCCTCGCCAGTTCCAGGTCCACACCAACTGAAAGCCCCCTTTGGCCCCGCGGGTGAGGAACGGGTCACGCATGATCTCGCCTGGTTGCGAGGGCGTGAGCCACGGCTGGCCATGGTTGAGCGGGGTGTAATGGAGGCCGTCGCGGCTGAGCGCAAAGTAGATTCCCTGGTTCCCCGGCTCCTGGAAGTAGACGAAGAGCCAGGCGCCCTGACGCAGCGGCTTTGCAGGCGCCTGCGCGCCGGCTCTGGGGGAAGCAAGGCCCGCGGTGAAGACGAGGAGCGTGATGAGGAGAGTGCGGAGGGTGAATTTCATTTTGCTCCCTGCCCGATTGCGGTTGCGCCCAACGAATCACTCAGCAACGTCTTGCCACGCCAGTGCGAGGTAGCGGTGAGCGAGCCTGCGGCGTTGAAGATCCGCCAAGTCCAGGTTCCGTCCGTGGCATAGGTCTTCTCCCACTGCAAGTTGCCGTTGGCGCGGTAGAAGCGTTCGTCGCCGGTCTCTTTCCCAAGATGGAAGTGAGCCCTCCATTGCGGTTGACCGTTCTGGAAGTAGAAGGTCTGGGTTCCTTCCAGCAGAACCTCTCCATCGTTGGCTCGTCCGGTGGACCAGACGGCGCGGAGCTTTCCGTTTGGCCAGCGCTCGCGGTGAGACACAAGGTGCGAGATCGATGAGGGGTCTGGCGTGGCGGCTTCGCCGCCAGAGCGGATCCACGCTTCGTTCAGCTCAACCTCATAGTTCACGGTGTTCTTGGAGGTGACGATGTGGATGATGCCGTCCGCACCCTGGGTCGCGGTGGTGTAGCCCACAGTGAGGATCTCCGAGGGCAGGCGCTTCGTTTGCCAGGTCTTTCCATCGTCGTTGGAGAGAGCGACGTAAGCGCCATCCTTGTGGATGTGCTTTTGATGATTTGGGTTAAAGTCAGCGGCGAAGAAGAGCCGGCCGTCGGCAAGCCGGATGACGCTGGGCCGCTCGCCGCTGGCCAGGGGATCGAAGGGCGTTGTGGTCTCGGTCCATGTGCTTCCGCCGTTGGAGCTGATGCCCAGAGGCATGTGCCCTTGAAACGAGGAGTTCTTTCCACCGAAGCCCAGCAGGTCTCCGTTGCGTGCGATGACCAGTGTGGTGTGACGGCCGAAGGTGCGTTGACCAGTGTCATACCATGTAGCGCCATTGTTATGCGTAGCCCACACAGCCGAATGCGAGCCTGGTGCGTCCGTGGGGATGTAGATGGTCCCATCCTTGGCGCGAACCACAGAGTTGATGGGCTGGGGGATGTAGCTGCCAACGGGTCCAGTAAGGTGCGGGAAGTGAATCGGCGACCAACTGGCGCCGTTATCCGTGGAGGTTGTGAAGGCGAAGGGCGGTGCGCCGATGAGGCGGGGAAAACCGAAGAAGAGCCACAGCCGGCCGTGATCGTTCCAGAAGACCGGAGCCGCGCAGGCGGCGTCGGCGAAGTAGGGCCAGGGTTCTGGCATATCCCATGTCTCAGAGCCGGCGCGGCGGCGCATCACCATCACGGTCTGGTCAGGATCGTCTTCTTTGTTGGGTGTGTTGTAGTAGGCGGCCACCATGTCGCCGTTGGGCAACTGCTGAATCGCTGAGTTGTGATAGGCGATGCCAAGGCCGCCGGCAAGACCGATCGCCCAGCCTACCTTGGGCATCGACCGGCCGTTGAGGTTGGGAAAGAGGGGATGCACGCGGTAGAAGGGCTTGGCAGCGCTGGGACCCTGGCGAGTGTCCACTGGAGTCTGCTTCACATCTGTGCGGAAGAAGTATTGCCAGGCCGCGGAGGGATTGGGCATGGGCATGGCAGCAAGGACGACGCGAAAGCCGATGTTGCCCTGGGGTGAAGCGTAGCTGGGCGCCATGCTGGCGCGATTGGCGGAGCGAGCGAAGTAAGGCTCCATGGCCGGATAAAGCTCACCGGGTTTGGATGCCTTGGTTCGCCGAAGGTCCAGTCCGCCGCCACGCACGATGCGTGTATCGCCGGAGAGCGGGCCGGTGGGATTGACCTGCGGCGTGTCGGGGTAGGGTCCATACCAGTCGGCAACCCACTCCGGCGTGCCCTCGCCGATGACGACGCCCCAGCGATTGGGCGTCCCCGGAGCAGGTGGGGTGTCGCCAGTGAAGAAGGGAGTCTGCGCGCCGGCCCGGGCAGCATACTCCCACTCCGCCTCGGTGGGCAGCCGCCAGGGTTTGCCGGTCTTTTGCGATAGCCACGCACAGAAGGCCTGCGCCTGCCGGTAGCTGACGCCTGCTGCGTAGCCCGGAAACGCCGCTACCCCTTTGTAGGCGGGATCGAACTGCTGGAACTCCTTGACGGTGACCAGATGCGTGGCCATAGCGAAGCTATGGGTGAGCGTAACCAGGTGCGCCGGAAGTTCATCGAAGTCTCCATGGACAGGACGGTCTGAGTTGACGCCAAAGCCATTCACCACGGCGCTGCTGAGTAGCTGGGCGTCAGCGCCCATGCGGAAAGACCCTGCGGGAATCCGCACGGTCGGGATGGTTGGGACGGTCTGCGCCAGAAGAGCAGGCAGGGCAAGCGACAGGCCCAGCAGCGGCAACGCCGTGAAGATGTTGAACGCGTTCATTCTACCTCCGCAGGAGATTAATGTTTGCCAGCCCTGCTCTGGCCTGTTGATGGACATCCGGCAGCGGGAATGAGAGGCATTTGCTGGGAACGATGGCGCTCGACTCCAGGGTTCCGAATGCCATCCACTTGAGGAGGACTGTTCCCTCTCGCAGATAAACCGCCAGCGACGGAAGAGATGGAATTAGTCTCGGGCTTTGGAGACAGGTTGTGCGGGAAGCGTGGCCTCCAGCCGGCCAAGATTAGGACGGCTGGCGAGGCGCTTGCCGTCCAGAAAGAGCATGAGGCCGCGGCCACGATGATATTCCGCGCCAGTCTGGTCATAGAGGATGGTCAGCAGATGGCCGTGATAGGGCAGGCCATCGATGGCAAAATAGCTCCACTCACCCGGCGGAAGCAGAGGGGAGACGACGATCTTGTTGTCGGCGCGAGGGCGCAAACCCAGCAGACCCGTGATGAGCGGATCGGCAAAGCCGGAGTGGTTGTAGTAATTGCCGCGGCCAACCTGCCAGGAGTGCTTTTGAATGAGGATGTCCTTGGCGAGCCACTCGTCAGTGTCGGCGTCCAGATCCTCATCGATCCAGTCGATGGAGCGCCCGCTGGGTAGCATGATGTGCTGGGAGAGAACATAGTTGGAGAAGAGATGATAGTAGTCCTGCTTACCGATGGATGGATTGCCGGCCTTCGGCTGGTTGAGCTGGTTAGCCAGCGCGAGGAGCGTCTGGGTGGTGGCATAGGGCCAGGAGGGACCGTTCCAGGTGCATTGGTCGCTGGAGGCGAAACGAAAGCGGGGGCTGCGCCGCTCGGCTGTGGTTGGTCCGAATTTCCCTGCAAATCCACGTGGGTCAAAGAGCTGCTTCCAGGCGACATCATGGCTCGGCGTGGGCGCATAGAACTCCCACGGAATGTACCCGATCAATTCGCGCACGCCGGCAAACTTGAGCACCGTGCCGGGGTCTTTGAACTTCTTCTGAGTCCGGATACCCGAGTTGGACGAGGGCGAGAGATCCTCATAGAACTGATCCCTGGGGTTCCAAAGCCGGGTTTCGATGAGTCGGCGGAGAGCTGCGGATTTGGCCGCATACTGCTGCGCAAGCGCATTCTGGCCAAGGCGATGGGCGAAGGCTGCGATCGCCTCTCCATCGGCGTACATGTAGCTGTTGAGTGGGGTGCGATAGCCATCGCCACCGATCGACTTCTCCATGGCGTCGCGGGTATCAACCTGCCAATAAAGGCCGACGGATGGATCAAAATGGTCTGCCCAGGCGGTGTAGTTTGCGATGAGCGCGGGGAGCAGATCGGTTCCAAGCCGGGGATCGCCCGTAGCGAGCGTTACCTGACGCACACTGTCTGCCCAGGGAAAGCTGTACTTGCGCGCACCGGCGTCCTGCTGGGCCCAAAGGCGAGCGTCATCGGCGGCGATGCTGGGATTGCGCAGCCAGCGGGCCTCCCGCAGGTGAAACGGGGCGGCATCCGGCAGCGCGCCATAAAAGGGCTTGGCCGGGGCGGGCAACCACTCTGTGATGATGTAGCCCTTGGGAGTGTCCACCAGGTGCTTTGTCCAGGCGTACCAGCGGAAGTAATACATCTCCTCGAATTGCTTGTTGGAGCTGGAAAAGAGAGGAATGTTGGCGGCTATCCATGGCCATTCGTCGTCTGGCGTTTTGCCGGTGGCGGCGCGCTCATCCAGCGCAAATTGGTTGACGTAGTGGCGATAGTCGCTGGGTTGCAGCACGGTGAAGATGCCGGCAGCGCTGTGCGTCTGGGCACGAAGCCGGTTCGCAGGCGCGGCGAGGGCCGCGATGAGCAGAGAGACGGCGGCAAGACATGGCATACGGCGACGAAGAATGGTGCTGATTTGCATGGTTACTCGCAATGTTGGGTCAGTTCCTCTTCTCTGCCATGGTAGGCAGCGCGATAGATGGATTCGGCTTCTTGCTGGGTGATGGAGCGGGGGTTGTTGCGCATCAGACGCGTGATCGCCAGCCCTTCCGCGGCCAGGGATGGAATCTCCCGCTCCGCAACTCCCAGCGCGGAGAGCCGCATCTCAAGGCCGGTCGCTTCCATCATTCGCCAAAGCTGAGAGATGCCGGCGTGGGCAGTATCGGTAGCGGAGCCGCAGGCGGCGGCCCCCAGCGCCAAGGCGATGGCTGCATAGCGCTGCGGAGCCGCGGAGAGGTTGAAACGTAGCACGTGCGGCAGCAGAACAGCGTTGGCGTGGCCGTGCGCAAGGTGATGGCGGCTGCCCAGCGGATAGCTGAGCGCGTGTACGGCCGCGGTGTTCACCGGGCCCAGGCAGAGACCGCCGTAGAGGCTGCCAAGGGCGAGATGGGTGCGGGCGTCCAGGTCCTCCGGCGCTCGCACAGCGGTGACAAGATGGCCGGCAATGTGGCGAATGCCGTCCAGCGCCCAGGTATCCACCATCGGATGCGCGAAGTTGTTGGCATACGCTTCGATGCAGTGCGTCATAGCGTCGATGCCGGTGGCGGCGGTGATGTGTGGAGGGACGGTGACCGTCAGCTCCGGATCGATGAAGGCGGCGTCTGGAACCAGATGGGGGCTGATCACCGCTCGTTTGGCAGGCGCCGACTCGTCGAGCAGAATCGAGTTGGGAGAGACTTCACTGCCGGTTCCGCTGGTTGTAGGGATGCAGAAGAGAGGCAGCTCGCGCGCGGCGAGATTGCCGATGCCCCACACCTCGGCAAGAGATTGGCGGCCGGTGGCGAGCGCAGCGAGGAGCTTGGCTACGTCCAGGGCGCTGCCCCCGCCGATACCGACGATGGCATCCGGACTGAAGCCCTGGACCTGGTGCAGGAGACGATGGAAGTCTTCAAGCGTGGGCTCGCGGCTGATGCTGGAGTCAATGCACGCGCCGGGATGGAGGCTGGCGGCGTGATTGCGGCTGCTGCGTGTCGCCACGACAAAGGGACGCGCTACCCCAATGGCGCGCAGGTGGTCCGTGGCGGCGGCGAGCGAGCCGGCGCCGAAGACCAGCCGCTGGACCTGCTGCAAGGCCAACGGCAAACGCGGTTGGAGGTGCGAGCTCACGGCTTGACCTCCGCATGACGATGAGCCGAAGCGGTGGCTTGGGCAAGCAGGGCGCGGGCCTTGCTGAGATTGTCGCCGCCGGCTTGCCGAAGACAGGCGATGTCATTGGAGCAGAAGAGCAGGTCGATGCCCAACTCGATCCAGAAGGCGTAGTCGGTGGGGGCGCAGGCGGTGGCGATGCTCTTGGATTGGGCTCGCGCGGCGCGCACGATCCGCTCTGCCGCGGCCTTCACCTCCGGATGACTGGTGTGAGAGGTGTGGCCAAGGCTGGCGGCCAGATCGGCCGGCCCGATGAACAGATCGACTCCCGGGATCGCCGCCAGCTCTTCCACCCGTTCCAGGCCGCTGCCGGTTTCAATCTGCGCCATCAGGCAAAGGTTCGCGTTGATGGCTTGCTGCGTGGCGACCATGTCGCTGGGCACGCCGTAGTGGTAGGCGCGCGAGACGGAGAAGACGCCGCGGGCGCCCTCGGGCGCGAAGCGGGCGAACTTCTGGAGTTCATGGATCTGCTCCGGCCGTTCGATCATGGGCACATCCAGAATGTCTGGCCCGCACTCTGCCGCCTTGAGCACGTTGGCCCGCTGGGTATCCGGGATCCGGATCATCGTCAACATACCGGTGCCGGCGGCCATGCGGCAGAGGTCGGCTGCCTCTGCAAAGGTAATGTGACCGTGCTCCATCTCAATCCAGATGGCCTGGTAGCCAAGTTCAGCGGCGATTTCAAGAAAGATGGGATCGTAAAAGTAAAGGGCGGCGCCCAAGAGGGTTCTTCCACCATTGTTTTGGACAGCCTGCTGCAATCGATTCATGAGGGTTCTCCTGGTTGCATGGGTGAGAGGGGTCTCTGCCTGCGATTGGCGAGCCAATCCCAGAGGGTGTAGCGGAGCGTGGAGTCGGCCTTGGCCGGAAAGAGCGCTGTGCCGAGCAGGCCGGCGGCCAGAAACAGGACGTTGCCGCAGGCGCCGATGGTGTATTCGCTCCACGGGTAGTTGAGGCCGTGGAGGTTGAGGATCATTCCACCGTGCAAGGTCAGGACGGCGTAGGTGGTGAAGATCAGGTTAGAGACGACGCCGATGAGAGCGGCAGCGCGGCTGGCGCGCCGGAAGAGAAAGGCAAGCACAAATAGCCCCGCCAGCCCGCCGGCCAGAATGGCCGTGGCGGCGTAATACAGGGCCAAAGCTGAGCCGTGGGTATGGGTGAGGCCGAGCGCGACCGCGATGGCCAGCAAACCGCAGAGGACGATCACCAGCTTGCCAAAGCGAAGCCGCTGCGCATCGGTGCGGCGCGGATAGAACTGGGAGTAAACATCCTGCATCAGGATGAGCCCCACGCAGTTGAGATCCGACGCCAGCATGGACATGGCGGCTCCAAAGAGCGCAGCCAGGAACGCGCCACTCACCCAGGAAGGCATATGCGCCACCATGTACAGCGGAAAGATCTGATCGGCGCGCGTGACGCCGGCGGGAAGCGCCTGGCCTGTTAGGTGATAGATGGCCCACAACAGCGAGCCGATAAGCATGAAGGCGGTCCAAACCGGAAGGCAGAGAGATGCTCCCAACACCATGCCGCGCAGGGCGCCGCGATCGGATTTGGCTGCCAGGTAGCGCTGCACCACGCTCTGGTCCGCAGTGTAGCGCTGCAGGTAAAAGAAGACGCCATAGATGGCCAGGGTCCAGAAGGTGGGCTGGGAGAGATCAAAGTGCATGGAGCCGAGACTCATCTTGTGGCTGGAGGCGAGGAGATGAAAGATCGCCGGGAGCCTGGCCCCGGAGAAGAAAAGAAGGATGACCAGCGTGGCGGCCATGCCGGCCCACAAGAGAAACCCTTGGACCACGTCCGTCCAAATGACCGCGGAGAAGCCGCCCACCAGCGTGTAAAAGACGGTGATGACCCCAAGCACCGCGATGAGCCAACCCATGCTCCAGCCGGTACAACTGGCGGCGGAGAGAGCCAGCAGATAAAAGACGAACCCCATCTTGACGAAGCTGCCCAAAGCGAAGGTGAAGGCGGCGTACAAGCGGACGACGCGGCCGAAGCGCTGGCCAAAGTACTCGTAGACCGACATGACAACCGAGTGACGAAGAAACGGAACGACCACGGGGCCGATGGCGAGGATGACGGCAAGGAAGAGGATGCCGGGACCCAGCAGCGTCCAGTTCCCTGCGTAAGCGGCTCCGGGATAGGCGATAAAGGTGACGCTGGTGATGGTGGTGGCAAGCAGGGAGAGACCCGCGGCCCATCCGGGCACCGAACGGCCGGCGATGAAGTAGGCATCCGTAGTCCTTTGCCGTCCCGAGAAACGCAGACCGATGCCGACCACCGTGACCAGATAGGCGGCGATCAGGATGACATCGACGGGATGCATCTCAGCGAGCGCCTCCCGCGGCAGAGGAGGGCGATGCGGCGGCCAGGGCGAGCTTGCCGCTGGCCATGCGTGACGCCAGACGCATCGCCGCCTTCATATTGGTGGCGTCGGCCAGGTTGCGGCCGGCAATATCAAATGCGGTGCCGTGATCTACGGAGGTGCGCAGGATGGGCGTACCCAGGGAAACATTCACCGTTCCTGCGAAGTCGATGAGCTTCATGGGAATGTGGCCCTGATCGTGATACATGGCTACGATGAGATCGAATTCGCCGCGCAGTCCGCGCACGAAGATCGTATCTGGAGGCCACGGGCCGGAGCATTCCATGCCCAGGGAGCGAGCCTGAGCGATGGCGGGAGCGATGATCTCCTGGTCCTGCGCGCCGAAGAGGCCGTGTTCGCCGGCGTGGGGGTTGAGACCACAGACGCCAATGCGCGGCGGTCTTTGCAGCATGAGAGTAAGCGCCTGATGGCCGAGTTCGATGGTGCGGAGGATGCTGGAAGGCTCCAGCCGGCAGGCCTGCTCCAGCGGAATGTGGGTGCTGACATGAACGGTGGAGAGCTTTTCAGAGACCAGCAGCATGCGCGACTCGGCTGCGCCGGTGAGCTCCGCAATGTATTCGGTGTGGCCGGAGAAGGAGCGGCCGGAGAGCGTCACCGCCTCCTTGTTGAGTGGCGCTGTGACCATGGCGTCCGCCTCGCCGCTCAGGCACAGAGTGACGGCGCGGCGAACGTAGCCGATGGCGGCCAGACCGTACTCGGCGCGTAGTTCACCGAAGGCGATGGGATGATCCCTGGCGAGGCCGTCCTCTTCCACGATGGTGCAGGGCAGCCCGGCAGGGTCGATGCCAGCGATACGGCCCGCAGCGCTGAGAGCGGAACGGTCAGCGATGAGATACCAGTGGGCGATGGGGGCCAGCTCCGGGTCAGCGAGGGCTTTGAGCGCGATCTCAGCCCCGACTCCGGCTGGGTCTCCGATACTGATGGCGATGCGAGGAATCATGGTTCTGCCCGTCCCGACAATCTATGGAGTAACTGGTTCAGAGCCGAAGCGGCTCCGAGCCCGCCTGACTTGGTGACAACGATCTTGCCCGGCGCCGGGCCGCCCTGGGCTATCGCCCAGGGAATGCCGGGAGCAAACTCGCCGCGCAGAAGCAACGACTCGACGCCGAGAGCGCGTAAGGCGAGCAACGCGGTTTCGCCGCCGGTGAGCACAAGCGCCTGAGGATCCACGCTGGAGGATGCCGCGAGGATCCGCTCCTGATCTCCGGGCTCGCAACGGATTCGGACGAGCGTGGTATGTGGGAGAGACTCGAAGTCGACTTGGCGAAGCTGAAGCTCCGTGACCGGATGCACCGTTCCGCAGATCACCAGCGTGCGCGCCGCGGCAGGAAGCTCTTGCGCAGCGGCTTGCTGCGGAGACTGGGCGGCCAGGGCTTGAGCCAGCCCGGCCGACCCAGCGTACAGCAATCCTTCCATGGGCAGGGCGGCGCGGGCCAGCGCCTCCAGGTCTTGCTGCGTGGCGCTGTCGCAGATCAGAATCGTCTTGCCGGAGTGCAGCGCCGCAGCGATCTGCTCCGCGCGCGCAATCAGCGTGATCTGTTGGCGGAGATGATCCGGAAAGCATTCGCGAATGGATAGGCGCTGAGCGACTCCACTCGCATCCTGAACCTGGAGGATGCCACCGCAGACGGTGCGTCCGGTGGATGGAAAGGCCGGGGCGAGCAGGATGGCGCGGCGGCGGGTGGCTTGCAGCGCAGCGAGCAACTCCGCGGCTACGGGTCCGCGCAGAGTGGAGTCAATCTTCTTGAAGAGCAGGGTTCCGCTTTGATTTGCGAACGCGGCAGCGGCCTGGCGAACGGCGTTGGCGGCTTGATCGGGACTAAGCTGACGCGATGCGGTAACAACCGCTTGTACGGTCTCCGGAGACGCGAAGAGCGCCCGATCGTGCAGCCACACGCGAACTTCCCTGCCGCCGCGGAGGAATGCCGCCGCAGTGTCGCATGCCCCGGTGAGATCGTCGGCCAGCAACCAGAGGTGCGCTGGGAGCGGGAGATTCTGCACGGGGGAAGCGGGATCCGGGGTGGCCGATACAGACGTCATGGAGGAAGCGGTCCCTTTATTTTCGAGAGTATACATTTATTTCCTTTTTCGCATCCAGGACAAGATTCCGCGGGTCCAAATAGCGGAATCGGAGGTTCTTGAAGGGACGGAGACGGCAGAGCGCGACCCCTGATGAGGGCTCCTGCCGCGCGAGGGCTAATGGTTTGGTTCCAGCAGTTGACAATGCAGCTTTTGCGAGCGCGAGAAGCAGGCACGATGCACGGGCTTTACGCCGGGGCGCCACAGCGGCAGCGGCCGTCCTTCGAGCGACGCAACCTGGTTTCAGAAACAAAGCAACTCCGGGATATTCCCGACTGTGACCACCCGCCGCAATCCGCGCCATCCAAATGTGGCTGGATTCTGGCGCTCTTCAAGTAGAGGCACAAACTTGAGAACCTTCAGAGTATTGCAAAATTGGCATAGTTGCGTTTGACATGGGCGGTTGAGTTTCTGAATGAAGGCGTGAAGGCATCACTGGACGCACTTCCTTTGGACATTCGAGCAAGCTCTCAGCGTATATCGGAGCTGATTCAAGCGCACGGTTTAGAGTGGGTTCGGGAGCCGCACGTGAAGCATCTTGAAGGACCGCTCCGGGAGATGCGAATGAGGGGCAAGAACAGTATTGCGAGGGCCTGCTACATTACGGCGGTAAGGAAAGGAGTCGTCGTTTTCCATGTCTTTGCGAAGAGAACTCAGAAAACGCCGAGACGCGAGATTGAACTTGCGTTGAAGAAGGCAAAGGAGGTTGAATGAAGCGCAAGTTTATACCGGCTGCGGAGTCCTTTCAGCAGTGGCGGAAAGATCCAAAGTACCTCGCTGCGTATGATGCGCTGGAGAAGGAATTCGCTTTGGCGTCTGCACTGATCGAAGCCCGAAGCAAGGCGGATATGACTCAGGAAGAGGTGGCCGAGGCGATGGGCGCCACGCAGGCCGTTGTCGCCCGTCTTGAGAGCGGAAAGGTATTACCGTCAACGCGCACCCTGGAACGCTTTGCGAGAGCAACCCGCACACAGCTCTGCATCAGCTTGGAACCCCACCACGAACCTGCTGCCGCAAAGGGCCGATAGATGGGGAACCAACGCGAAAAGGCAGCGCTCCATTCGAGAGCGGTGAAGACCATGTCAGGCTGCCGCTCTGTTGTGCATCAACATTGCGCCCCCCTCTTGAGGGTGGGCGCGATGGGTGGAAGTTAAGGTTTGCGGGCCGTCTAGAAGATGATCTTGATGGCTCCCTGGAAGACGCGGGCAGCGCTTGACCCCGAGACCTGCCCGAAAGCCGTACTAGACAAATCGGCTCTGGGGGAGAATCTGGGAAAAGCGTCTGATTGTGGGGATTTTGAGGCTCTGTGAGCCCGGGTACACTGGTTTCCATGATGGAGAATGACTGGACACGGGTGTTAGGGTGGCTTGGATATAAGGTGTACCGGGCCGAAATCAATGAGCCGGCGAAGCGGCTGAAGCTGTGGGCACGTCGTAAGCGTGGCAACAAGCAACTGGTCTGTTCCGGCTGTGGCCAGTTGGCGAGCGCCATTGCCGAGACCTAGGAGAG
>DAHXNO010000183.1 GCA_027365345.1 Granulicella sp. | reverse complement strand
CGGTGAAGCTGTGCGAGGCATGGCAGTGGCGGCAGGCCAACGGCGCATTGCGCGACATGGTCTGCCGGGGACTGCTGCTGATGCTCCATCGTGCTGGGGCCATCGAGCTTCCCGCCGTGCGCTGGGTCAACCCCAACCCCTGTCGGAGCGGCTGGCGGAACGGGCTCACATCGTAGGGCTGTGATCTCTGAAACCACAACCTCTTGGGGCTACGTGCATAAGGGCCATACCCATCCTGCGCCAAACAGCCATCACCACGTGTTGTAGGTGGTGCCGTCGCTGGCAATGGCCTGGGATCCCGAGTGCACGTCGTCCAGCCCACCTTCGGTCTCATTGATATCGGTCATCGTGTCAGACTCACTGGTAATCCACGTGTCACTGCTATCCGTCATCGGGTCCACCGGGATCGCCTTCAGGTACCCCGCCTCCACCAGGTCATCCAGCGACTGCGGAGCCTGCTCTTTGTCCACCGTGTAGCTATCGATCGCCGTCCGCATGGTATGCAGGTCTTCGCGCAACACCGCTTCCCTGGCCCTCCGCACCATATTGGAGTAGATTGGCACCGCAATCGAAACCAGAATCGCGATGATCGCCATCACGATGATCAGTTCGATCAGCGTGAAGCCCCGGGAAGCCATCCCACACTTCTTCTTCACACGGATCCGCGGGGTCATGAACCGTGTAGGCTGTCTTATCTTCGGTCTACACTCTGCCATATACTTTGCCGCCATCCAACGCCGAGTTCCCGCCTACCAGGTGTTGTACTTCGTACCGTCCAAGGCCGTTCCCTTGCTCTTGCTGTATACGTCGTACACATCTTGTCCGCCAAAGGTATCGGAGTCCGGCGCGTCCTGGTTGGACCGCAATCCCCAATTCGTGTTCCCCGTCATCGGGTCCACCGGGATGGCTCGCAGAAAACGCATCTGGTGATCCTTCACCGTCACCCCATTCACCAGCGTCTGCAAATCCGGCGGGTAGTTGTTGGAGTCCGCCTTGGTCTGGATGCCGCCCATGTCCGCTACATCCTTGTACATATCGATCGCCCGGCGCATCTCCCACAGATCGGCCCGCAACTCCTGCTCCTTGCGGCGCTTCACCTCGAACTCAACCGCCGGAACCGCTGCCGAGGCAAGAATCGCGAGGATCGCAACCACGATAATCAACTCCGTCAGCGTGACGCCCCGCTCGCCGAGTCTTGGATTCAGCGGTTCGGCTTCCCTGCCGGCCAGTCCGGCATCCCTGCGGAGCGCCTTTGGCCCGCCTGAATCCTTCCCACCCTCTACGCGCTTTCCGGCGGGGATCCGGTTCAGCATCCGTGGGCGGCGCCATCCTACCAATCCACCAGCACTCTCCGCAGCCATTCTCCCTCCCTTCCGCTCGCCGTTCTCAGGCTCTCTCCTTCTCTATTGGACGTGTACCGTCGCTTGAACGCCAACCGCCGGAATTCGATTTTGTTTGCTGTCCCGCACTCCGATCCGCGTCAGCGCCAAAGACGAGTTCCCTGGAGCCAGCGCCTTGAACGTCAGGGTGCAAACCGTACCTTGCCCATCAACGCCACTGGCGCCCGGCGGCCGCATGGCAGAGAGCGTCACAGCTCCATTGCCCTCATCGCGATGCACCAACGCCACATCCAACCCGCCTTTGGCCAGGAATGGGCCCGAATCGACATTCACCAACGCCAACACATGGGGATCAAACTGCATCTGCAAAGGCACAGCCGCCAGATCATGCGCATTGGACGCAACCACTGAAACCGTGAAGGTGGATCCCACCGCCTGGCTCAGACTCGGCGGCGTCACGGTCAGGGACATCGGCGCCGCCGACATCGTCCCATTCGCCTCCATGTGCATCGAGGCAAGGGACGCCTGCGTTGCTCCCTTGGCATCGGCGGCCAACGTTCCAATCATCGACTGCGCCGCAGTCGCCGCTGAGGTCCTGGGTAAGGAGTTTGCCGCAGGGGCGCCCTCGGAACTCATCAACTCCGGCTCCGGACTCGCGTCTCCTGGCTGTTTGCGCAGCAACTCGACGCCTTGGCTGGTGCCGGTGTAGATCGCTCGAGTGTTCTCATCCGTCAGCAGCGACTCACGCACTATATGAGGAATGATCAGGAAGACAATATCGTCCGTCTCCTGCGTCCTGTCGGTGCTGGCAAAAAAGTACCTCAGGATCGGAAGCTCCCCCAGCCCCGGCGTTCCATTCACGTTCTTCGTATCCTGCACCTGCACCAGGCCCGCCAACAGCGCCGGCTCTCCGTCCTTCAGTTGGATCACCTGGTCGGACTCGCGTTGCGAGATGATCGGTTCGGTCACACCAGAGATCGTTACCGAACCATTCTGCGCTGACACCCCGACCTTCAGCTTCAAAGAGATCTCGCCGTCGTAGTGGACGGTGGGCGTCATGTCAATATTCACCCCGACGTCCAGGTACGTGAACTGCGTCTCCACACCCAGCGACGCGGTGGTAATCGCCGTACCAGCCGAGTACGACCCGGTGGCCACCGGAATCTTTGACCCCACCTTCACCGTCGCATGCTGCCCATCCGTGCAACGCACGCGCGGATTCTCCAGCAAGCGAGTGTCGTTATCATTCAATAACGCGTTCACCGTTCCCCCACCCAGGGTCACGGCAAAGTTCGTTGCATTCAGATTTCCCAGCGTATTCAGCGTGAACCCTGAGGTCGTCGTCGTCGTGTTGGTCGTGGTGACCGCCGAATTCTGAAGTTCATTCGCGTTGCTGTACTGTGGCGTCAACCCGAAGCTCGTCGGCAGCGTAATGCCGATATCCCGTTCCAGTTGCCGGGTCACCTCCAGCTCCGCAACATCCACCACTACCTCCGGCTTGGTCCGGTCCAGGTCATTGATGATCTTCTCGGCCAGAATCAACTCGTCCGGAGTTCCACGGATCACCAGCGCATTCTGGCTCGCCACCAGGTAGATCTTCAACCCCGGGTCCAGAAGATTGCGGATCGCCACCATGATCTCGTTGGCGTCATTCTGCTGCGATACGTTGGTCAGATAGAAGGTCTGCACCGCAAGATCGTCGTCTTCCGTCCGCTTGGCGCGTGTATCCTGCGCCACAAAGATCGTGTTGCTGGTCACCGGCTTCCAAAACGTATCGCTCAGCACCTCGACGATATGCAACGCATTCGGGAGCGATACATTCGTCAAATCCACAGGAATCCGCTTGGAAACATACTCCGGGTCGAAGATCACGTTCAATCCGGCGGCCTTGCAGATCGCCTCATAGACCACCTTGGTGTCTTCCACCATGTGCAGCGTGATGGGATCGTCCGAGATCGGCTGCAGCGTAATCGGCCCGGCTAGCGATGCGATCTCTTGCTGCATCTGCCGCTGATACGGCGTCTCTTCACCCATCTCCGGCACAAGATCTGTTCCCGCTGAAGCTACCCCGGCGCTCCCTCCGGACGACTGCCCCCTTTTTGCCCGCGAGCGCTTCTCCAGGACATCCAACTCCTGCTCCGCAGACTGATTGCCGGGATCAATCTGGAGGGCCCGCGCAAACTCATTCATCGCTCCGTCCACATCACCGGAGTTCTCCAGCACACGCCCGCGGTCTACATGCGTATTCGCATCCTTGAACCGCATCAATTCATAGTCGGTCTTGTAGCGCAGATCATTGGGCTTCTTCAGATGCGCCTGCCGGTAGTCCTCGAAGGCTTCGTCGTAATCCTGCCGTGCCTCCGCCTGCTTCCCCCGCCTATCCCACCTGGCGGCTGACTGCCCGTGCGCACTTCCGGCGGCCACAAAGCCCAGCAAGAGCACTCCCAACAGCACACCCAGCCCACCGCGGAACATACGCCTGCCAGGCAGCGCTCCTTGGAGCGCATGTACCCTAAGACCGCACCTAGACCCTGGTTGCCCAGGCCTCATCGAGACCTGCTCCGCCAGAGTTGCGCCGAGGTCGCTCGCGCCCACTCCCGCGGCCCTTCCGCATCCATCAGGCCGGTTCTGCCGCGCACGCTTGTGAAGACCTGCCATCCACTCCCCTGCCATCCGATTCCAAACGCCTCGGACGCTAGTCTCCAGCCAGCCCCAGGAACTCACCCCAACCCTCTCTTCCAGGGCCGGCGGCGAATCCATGATAGCGGTCTCGAGCGGTTTGTCGGGCTGGTTCGATGATACAGCCAATCGCCTGCGCGTCACGAATCTTTCAGCCTCCGTCCATCCTTCCGCACGAACCTTCGCTGTCGCTCCCGGCACAACCAGCCACTCCCCTGCTCAACCGCTGAAAACGGCATCCAAACCACTGAACCTCGAACTGGAGCCCGACGCCCTTCGCCTGCATCTATCTATCTGCTAGCATCAAACTTTTGGACGGTCTTTCGCCGGTTTCGTCATGAACCTTCACCCAACTTCTAACTTCGCGGTCCAACCCCAATCGCCAGAACACGTTGCCCTATGTCCCGCTCGCTTGCCAGACCGACAAACCCTTCCGCTCCCGCAAAACCCTCCGTCCACGCCAAAGACCGCGATCCGGTAGCCGCCGGCCTGCGCGATGCGGCCTTCAACCGTTCCGCCAGCTTCAATTACTTCCTCTCCGACCGCTTCGAGTGCGGCGTGGCCTTGCGCGGCACAGAAGTCAAATCCATCCGTGAAGGCAAAGCCAACCTCAAGGATGCCTACGGCCTGCTCAAGGATGGCGAGTGCTTCCTGCTGAACGCCCACATCGGCCCGTTTTCTCACGGCAATGCCATGAACCACGAGTCGCTGCGTACCCGCAAACTCCTGCTGCACAAACGTGAGATCGCCAGGCTTGAGGGTTTGACGAAGCAAAAGGGCTACACGCTGATTCCGGTCAAGCTTTATTTCAGGCGTGGGCGGGTAAAGTGTGAACTGGCCCTGGCCAAGGGAAAACAGGACTGGGACAAACGCGAAACCGAACGTAACCGCGAAGCCGATAGGGAGGCGAAGGCCGCCATCGCCCGCTCCCAGCGCCGCTAAAGCGAAGCAGACCCCGCTCTACCCAGCCCCACACCCTCTGCCTGGCCGTCTGCAAGGGGTGCGCGTTGCAAGCCCTTCGCTCACCGCAAAGGCAGCGTAGTGCTGCCTTCGTTCAGAGGCGCCATCCAACCGCTGCGGCCAAAGCGGAACCTTCGCGGCTACTCCAAGACAATTCCGCCCAGCGCCTGCTCCAGGTCCGTCCACAGATCCTCAATCGCCTCGATGCCCACACTGAGCCGCAGCAGCGTAGCCGGCAGGTGCTCCTGCCCTCGATGGCTGGCGCGGCGCTCCATGGTCGACTCGACCGCTCCCAGGCTGGTGGCATGCTGGATCAGCTTCAGACGCCTGCAGAACCCGTCCGCGTCACCAGCTTCCCCCTTCACATCAAAGGAGATAATCGTCCCGTAGCCCTTGAGCTGCCGCTTGGCCGCTGCGTGGGTCGGATGGCTTTTGAGCCCAGGATAGCGAACGCAGCTCACCTTCGGATGATTCACCAGACGTTCCGCCAACGCTCCAGCGTTCGTCTGCGCCCTCTCCAGCCGCAGCGCCAGCGTTCGTAGGCCCCGAGTCGCCAGAAACGCCTCCAGCGTGCCGGGGGTGGCGCCGGCAAGCACCCGGGCCCGAAACAGGTCGGCGCTCAAAGCCCCATCCCTCGCAATCACCGCGCCACAGAGCAGGTCGGAGTGCCCGCCAATGAACTTGGAAGCCGAGTGAACCGAGACATCCGCTCCCAACTCCAGCGGACGCTGGTTGATCGGCGTAGCAAAGGTGTTGTCAACTCCCAGGATGGAGCCCGCTTTGCGCGGCGCCGCGCAGATTCTATCCAAATCCGCAACCTCCAGGAGCGGATTGGAGGGCGACTCCAGCCAGATCAGATCTGCAACGCCGCACATCCTCACCCAACCCGCGGTGTCGGTTACGGCAACTCGTTCAATTCTCCATCCGCGCCGGCCTTTCCCGGCCTCCGCAAGCGCCACCACGCCCTGATAACAGTCAATCGGCAAGGCCACCAGCCCATCCGCCGGAATCTGTTCGAAGACCGCCGCAACAGCAGCCATCCCAGACGCGAAGGAGACCGCAGTTCCCCCCTCCAGCCCTCCCAGGATCTCCTCCAGCGCCTGCCAACCCGGAACACCCTCGTTCCGCGCGTACACCCGCTCCGCGCCCAGCACAAAGTTCGACGCCGGAATCATCGGTGTATTCAGCGGCGCTCCTGCCTGCCGCTCCCGCCCCGCTGCCACCAGCCATGACTCTACGGACAAGTCATCTTCCAACCCGGTATCCACGCCGTCAGCGCCCTTCATCTCTCATCTCCTCGCATCTCTCCGGGGCATCCTACCATCCTAATGCAGCCGCAGCTTCCGGCTTCTCTTCCAACCCTCCGCCAGGGATGCCGGAACAGCGTCCTTCCCGCCGCTCGAACATCTGAGATCTCCACCACAGCCCGCGCTACGATGGGTCTGTGAAGATCCATCTGCTCTGCCAATCCGCCGCCGACAGCACCACCCCACTCCTCACCGTCTTCGCCGCCGACATGGCCACCGCAAAGGACGCCTCGGCCACCCCCGCTCTTCTCGTCGCCGACGCCGCTCTCCAGGCCGCAGCCGCTCCCTGGCTGGCCTCCGGCGAGTTCAAAGCCGCGCTCGGCGAGACCTTCCTTCTCCCCATGCCCGCCGGCCTCCATACCCAGCGCCTGCTCCTCGTCGGCGTCGGCAAGGTCGGCAATCTCACCCCCCACGAACTTCGCCGGGGAGCCGGCGTAGCTGTGCGCTACGCACGTCCTCGCTCCCTGCGTGATCTCGCCCTCGTCCTGCCGCAGCATCCATCCCTTCCCCCTGCCCTTACCGTCAGCGCCATGGTGGAAGGCGCCGTGGTCGCCGACTTTGACATCGACTTCTATCGCGGCGACCGCAAAGACCTTGGCATCCAGACCCTCTCCATCCTCGCACCCAACGCTGATCCAGAGATGGAAACCGCCCTCCGCGAAGGCGGCATCCTCGCCGAAAGCCAGAACTTCGCGCGTACGCTCATCAATGAGCCCGGCAACATCCTCACCCCCACCGAACTGGGTCGGCGCGCCGCAGCCATGGCCGCCGAGTTCGGCCTCGCCTGTGAGGTCCACTCCATGCAGAAGCTTCGCGAGCTGGGCATGGGAGCCTTCCTCGCCGTCGCCCAGGGCTCTGCCCAGCCGCCCGCCCTGATCGTTCTGCGCTACGAGCCTCCGTCCCCTCCCGCTCCCAAGGCGCCGGTGATCGGCCTGGTCGGCAAGGGCATCACCTTTGATACCGGCGGAATCTCCATCAAACCGGCTGAAAACATGGATCGGATGAAGTATGACATGGCCGGCGCTGCCTCCATGATCGCCTCCATGCGCGCCATCGCCCAGCTCAAACCGTCCGTCCGCGTTCTCGCCGTCATCTGCTCCTGTGAGAATATGCCCGACGGCAGCGCGTACAAACCCGGCGATGTGGTCACCGCCATGTCCGGCAAGACCATCGAAATCATCAACACCGATGCCGAGGGCCGCCTGGTGCTGGCGGACGGCCTGCACTACGCCCAGACCTTAGGCGCTACTTGCCTGCTCAACGCAGCTACCCTCACCGGAGCCATCGGCACAGCGCTCGGCCAGATCAACGCCGGCCTCTTCTCGAACCACGATGCGACCGCGCAACAGTTCTTCGATGTTCTCTCTCTCACCGGCGAAAAATTCTGGCGCATGCCCTGCGGCGACGACTACCGCGACCAGATTAAAAGCCAGATCGCCGACATCATGAACACCGGAGGCAGCCGCTTTGCCGGAGCAACCGCCGCCGCCATGTTCCTCAAGGAGTTCGTCTCAGAAGACCCTCTCGTCCCTTGGATCCACCTGGATATCGCCGCCACAACCTGGCTCGACGATCAAAAGCCCTGGCAGTCCAGGGGCCCCAGCGGCGTCGCCGTCCGCACCATCATCCAGTGGGTCCGCAGCTACGCAAAGTAGCGCGGACCCCTTGAAGCAATCCCTGGGATGACACGCCTGGGATGCAATGCCTACAGCCGGTACGCCTTCTTCGCCAGTCCGTAGGCCAGCGCATGGGCCAGTTCCACAGCCTCATCCTCATCCAACCGATGATCGTTCACCAGTCGGGCCAGATAGCCGCAATCCATCCGCCGCGCCACGTCATGCCGTGCCGGAATCGACAAAAAAGCCCTCGTATCGTCGTTGAAGCCAACCGTGTTGTAGAAGCCCGCAGTCTCCGTCACCGCGTCCCGGAACCGCGTCATCCCCTCTGGACTGTCGTAGAACCACCAGGGGGGGCCCAGTTTCAGACAAGGATAGTGTCCCGCCAGCGGCGCTAACTCGCGGCTGTAGGTGCTCTCATCCAGAGTGAATAGAATCACACTCAAACCAGGCTCGTTTCCAAACGCATCCAATAGCGGACGCAGCGCCTGCACATAATTGGTCGGTGCCGGGATATCCGCTCCCGTATCCCGCCCAAAACGCTCGAATATCTTGCGATTGTGGTTGCGCACACTGCCCGGATGAATCTGCATCACCAGCCCGTCATCCAGGCTCATCCGCGCCATCTCGGTCAGCATCTGCGCCCGGAACAACTCCTGCTTCGCTGGATCGGAGCCTCCACGCAATACCTCGCGAAACAGAGTCGCTGCTTCGGTTGGCGAAAGATCGGCTGTCTGGGCCGTCGGATGCCCGTGGTCGGTGGCCGTACATCCCAGCGAGCGAAAATGCTCCCGTGCGGAGCGCAGCGCCTTCAGGTATCCCGTCCACGTCGAGGTGTCGTCTCCGGTCAGACCACCTAACCTTTCAATATTGCCCGCAAACCCCTGAAACTCCGGGTCCACTACCGCATCCGGGCGGAACGTGGGTATGATCCTGGCCTTCCATCCCGACGCTTGAATCGCCTTGTGATCCTCAAGCGGGTCCAGTGCGGAGTCGGTGGTGGCCAACACTTCCAGTTGAAAGCTTTCATACAGCGCTCGCGGTAGAAACTCCGGCGTCTTCAGCTTCGCGGAGATCACGTCGTAATAGCGGTCCGCCGTCTTCTCCGACAGCCGTTCCTCCAGTCCAAACAACTCCTGAAAACAGAAATCCAGCCACATCCGGGTCGGCGTGCCGCGAAAAAGATAATAGTGGCGGGCGAATATCCTCCAAACCTTGCGCGGATCCTTGATCTCCGCCTCTCCGATCTCCAACTCTTCCATCGACACACCCTGGCTATAAAGCATGCGATAAACGTAGTGATCGGGTTGCACAAAGAGCTTGGCCGGATCAGGAAACGGCTCATTGCGCGCAAACCATCCTGCTTGCGTGTGTCCGTGCGGGCTGATGAGCGGCAGTCCTCGTACCTGTTCATATAGCGCCTTGGCAATAGCCCGTGTGCTGGGCTCCGCAGGAAAAAGACGGTCCTCATGGATCAACATGACCTGTCACGCTCTCTTTCAGAATTGGCCACCCTTTCGTGAACTCTTCCTACCTGGTGGTCTGAACACTTCACCGGTGACACCGAAGTATAAACAAATCCAAACGGAAAATGCCAGCCCACCCCTCCTGGAAAGCAGGCGATAGGAGCCACCCTCCAAACTCCAGGTAGCTCATGTACCTTCACAGACGCTCTCCGCTGGAGCCCTCCGGCCGCTCCCGAGCAATCGGTCGACCGTCCGGATATCGGACCCGTTACCTGGGCTTTGTCGTCCAGGAGATGGCGCCCCTGCAAAGTTCCCAGCGCCGGAGAATAAGCGAAGACGGTGTCAGGCGTACCTGGCTCAGCCGGTAAGAAATGGGAGCCGGCTTCAAGCCACCGAAGACCGCGCAGATCCTTCACGCTGATCCACCATCCTCAAATACTCCTGAGTCAAAAGCTCACGCAGCGCCTGGTTGGTCTCCGGCGAGCATGGCGACTCCACCGACCGGCAGCGATCGATCGCCCGGCGCAGATCACTCAGAAACGCCACGCAGGGCCGGCAGCCCTCGATGTGTTCCCTTATCTGCTCACACTCCTCCGCTGCAATCCGCCCGTCCATATACTCCGAAAGGTTGGCAAAGACTTCTTTACAGCCTCCCGATGCGAGTGCACGCGGTCCGCTTGTCCTCCCCTTTCGCCCACCCCGAGCCTCTTGAACCGTCAGACCCGGTTGCGCGGCGCTCTGGGCCTGCTTCCTCTTCTCTGCCGCCAGGATCTTCCTCAGGTAGAGCCTGGCCCGATGCAGTCTCACCCGCACCGTTCCCTGGCTGATTCCCAGCACCTGAGCAATCTGCTCGGTATCCAGATCCTCCATGTCATGCAACACCAGCACCATACGGTATGCCGGCGGCAGCGTCAACACCATCTCCTGCAACCGTTCATTCTGCTGGGCGCTGGAGAGCAACGCTTCGGCATTGGGATTCGGATCCCTCAGCAATTGGCTCAGTTCTGTCTCGTCCGGAGTCAGTTCGCTCAGCGACAACATCTGCTCCGGAGCGTAACTACCCTTCCGCCTCATCCGCCAACACCTGTTACGCGCAACTTTGTACAGCCAGACCGCCAGCGCCTTCGGCTCACTGATCTTGGCCAAATGAGGCAAAGAGCGAACAAACACCTCCTGCGCCGTGTCCTCAGCATCCTCGGCATGCCCACAAACCTTCATGCTGAAGGCAAAAACTGTGTTTTGAAGCAGTCCCAGGGCCTCATTCACCGCGGCAGCATCGTTCTGCCGCAGCAGTTCAGTTGCTCGTGTAAGTTCCGGACGCATGGATCTCCAGTAGGCCCGTCCTTCTTCCTGGGCCCACTCCAGGTTGAAGCACGGTCATACTTCCATCATACGGGTCGCGCTCTTCTTCGCCCACCGCTGCCAGGACCCCAGCCGATCTCCCCGGAAGAGCGTTCCCTATCGGCCGCAACACCTTCCATCCACCATCGGACAGGCCTCCTCGCCTAACCTCGCCTGATCTGGCGCTCCTTCCACCCTTCTCCTCAGGCTGCGGAACAACTGGATGTGTCAGACGTCTACTTGCACCTCACGCGCCGCCTTCCAGACGCTGCGCCGCGCGCACAACCCGCTCGTCCTGACATCCCACCCTCCTCTCAACCCGCGCGGGAACCGCTCCACCCCTCTAATGCCCATAAATGCCTGCCGAGCGCGACACCTTGCCGCGAAACATCCAGTACACAATGGAAAAGTACGTAATCGCCAGCATGATGCCAAAGATCCACCAGATCAGCCCCACCCTCAGGCTGTACGGCCCCACGATCGAATTCGCAATCGTAAGAGACTCGCCCAGCGGATTGGTGGAGGGCAAAAGCACCGGATACAGCCCAACCGCCGCACCGCACAGCATAGCAATCAGGTAGCCGCTGGAGCATAGAAACGCCTGCAACTCCGCGCCCTTGCGGATCGCAACCAGCATCATTCCCAGGCTCACGGCAACCACAACAGGAGCCAGAAACGCCGCTGGGTGCCCATAATAGTTCTTCAGCGCATCCGGCCGCGCCACTACCGTAGCTGGAATGGCCAGCAACGTGGCAATCGTTACCACCGGCCATAACCTTCCCGCGGCGGCGCGCGCTCGCCGTTGCAGCTCGCCTTCAGCCTTCATCACCAGGTACACTGCCCCATGCAGCGCCAGCGCCAGCAGCGCAATCACCCCGCCCATCACCGTGTACCAATCCAGTATTCCCGGGTCCACGCCGGTTCGCCAGTTGGTCCACAACGGCAGGAAGAAGAAATGATCCGGCCCCAGGGGAACTCCACGTAAAACATTGGCCAGTGCCGCCCCAAAGAAGATCGCCAGCAGCGCGCTCGCAAACATCAGCAACCCATCAAAGAAGTTGCGCCACAGTGCATCCTCAAAGTGCATGCGCAACTCCACGGATACTCCCCGGAGCACCAGCAGCCATAGGACCATGATCAACGGCAGGTAGAATCCGCTGAAGGAAGAGGCATAGACCTGCGGAAACGCGAAGAACAGCGTCCCGCCGCCGGCCAGCAACCAGACCTCGTTGCCGTCCCATACCGGCCCAATGGACTGAATGCTCTGCTGCCGCTCCGCCTCCGTCCTGGCCACAAACGGTAAGAGGATTCCCACCCCTAAATCAAATCCATCCAGCACGACATAAACGGCCAGCATCACCGCGACGATCCAGTACCACAAGGTCTCCATCCCCAACCTCCTCTACGTTCCTGTTTTGAGCCTTTGCTCCCTGGAATTCGTCTAAGCTCTTCCCGCGGCATGCTCCATCGGCGCACCAGGGCCATCTTCGACAATGCGATATACCAGCACGATCCACAGAACGGACAGAACCGCGTACATCCCCATAAAGCCCAGCAGGGTAAACAAGGTCGTCGATGCGCCCACCTCGCGAGAGTATCCATTCGCGGTCCGGATCAAGTTGTACACCAGCCAAGGCTGCCTTCCAATCTCCGCAGTCATCCATCCCGCGATATTGGCTATGTACGGCAGCGGGAAGCTGAGCAGGAGCGGCCATAAAACCCAGCGCGTCGTAAACAGTCTGCCCCGCCACAAAAGAAAAGCCGCCACTCCCATCAACAGCACAAAGTACGTTCCCAGCCCTGCCATGATGTGATACGCGTAGAACAACAACGGCAGCGTAGTCGGCCACAGATCTTTCGGATACGCATCCAGCCCGCTTACCTCAGCGGCTGTGGTCCCATAGATCAAAAAGCTCAGCACTTTGTTCACAGCGATCGGATTGTCGATCGTCTGCTGTTGCATATTCGGCTGCCCGATGAGCACAATCGGAGCCCCCTTTTCAGAGTGGAACAGACCCTCCATCGCAGCCATCGCAATCGGCTGATGGTGGGCCACATACTTGCCATGCAGATCGCCCGTGGGAAAGATCTGCAGGATGCAGGCGATCACTCCCGCCGTCACGCCAAGGCGTAGAAAGATCCGCCCCTGCTCACTCTTCCCGTCTCGCAGAACGTACAGAGCGCCCACTGCCGACATCACAAAAACTCCCGTCACCACCGCCCCGCACTCGTTATGCGCATACTGGATCCAGGCCCAGGGATTCATCATCAACCCCAGGAAGCTGGTCACCTGGTAGGTGCCATCCGGCATGAGCTGGTACGCCACCGGGTGCTGCATCCACGCATCGGTCGCGATGATGAAGAAGCCGGAGAGCCATGACCCCAGAAAGACCATGAAGGCCGCTCCCCAGTGCGCCAATCGCGAAAGACGCTTCTCCGCAAATAAAAACATTCCCAGAAAGGCTGACTCCAGGAAGAATGAGAAGACACCTTCCATCGCCAGCGGCTGTCCGATGATCCCTCCCACCAGCCGCGAGAACTCTGACCAGTTGGTGCCGAACTGAAACTCCATCGGGATGCCGGTGACAACGCCCAGCAGAAAGTTCACACCAAAGATCTTCGCCCAGAACCGAGCCGCATCGTCGTACCGTTCGTTCTTTGTACGCAACGCCATCGTCTTCAAAATCACGATCAACAGCGCAAGGCCCATCGTGAGCTGAGGGAACAGGTAGTGAAACGTTATGGTGAATGCGAACTGAAGCCGGTGCATCGTAAGTGCGTCCATCGATCGCTCCCTCGGGCCTACAAGGCTACCATGTTCTTCTTGTGGATCCTGTTCTTCTCGTGGATCCTGTTCTTCTCGTGGATCCTGTTCTTCTCGTGGATCCTGTTCTTCTTGGGGATCCTGTTCTTCTCGTGGATCCTGTTCTTCTTGTGGATGATACACCCCATTTTACATTGCGCACACCTTTGCGCAAAGCCTTTGCGTGCTGTAAACGGACGCCTCCTGTTGCCTTCTACTGCGCTGCTTTTGCCACACCAATTCCCTCCATCCCCGGCTCACAGCGTAGATCCCCCGCGCGGTGGAGCAAGACGGATCGCGCCTCCGAACGGCCTAACCTACCTTTCCTCGTTCCACTATGATCGTCTAAAGGTTTACATGCGCCTGCAATCGCCAACGCGCACCTTACTCTCACTGCTCGCCATTCTTTGCCTTGTCCATCCCCATCTTGTCCGCGCGCAGGCCCCTTCTTTCCATATCCTCATCACCGTACTGGACGAAAACGGAGTCGTCGTTCCAGGCGCCGCCATCACCATCACCCAACCGGGTCAGCCGCCTATCGAGCTTTCAACCGACCGAGTCGGCCACGCAGACCTGTTTCTGGTTTCCAAAGCCCCCTACCAAGTCCATGCCGCTAAGCAAGGCTTCTACCAGACCATTCAGGGCAACCTCGATCCCACCGTCCCTGAGATCCAAATCATACTGGCCCATGAGCAGATGGTCCGCCAGCAGGTCAACGTCACCGACTCCAACCCCACCATCAATCCCCGCCAGTTCTCTGACGCTTCCACCATGAGCACGCCGGAGATCGTCAACATCCCCTACATCGTCGATCGGGACATTCAGGATATCTTTCCCTACAACCCCGGCGTAATCCAGGATGACTCAGGCCAGGCGCACATTGCCGGCTCCCCTACATACGCCACACTTGACGAACTCGACGGCTTCGACCTCCGCTCTCCTGACACCGGCGACCTTTCCCTCCACGTCAGCACGGATGCCGTCCGCAACCTCGTCATCGACAGCACTCGATATCCCGTCCAGTACGGACGCGCCACCGGAGGCGTCATCGCTTTCTCCAGCGGCATGGGCGACAACCACCTGCGCTTCAACGCCACCGACTTCATCCCATCCTATCTGGACAACAACGGCATCCACTTCGACAAGTTCATACCTCGGGTCACCCTCTCCGGTCCCATCCGCAAGAATCACTCCTGGTTCTTCAACGGCTTTGATATGGAGTACTCCAGCGGCTACACCAGGGGCCTTCCCTCCAATGCAGACACCGATCCCCTTTGGATGGAGAGCGACCTGGCCCGATTCCAGTTCAATCTGACGCCACGCAACAATCTCTTCCTCTCCGTGCTGTTCAACGACGCTTACTCCAAGTACAACGGGCTCTCCACCCTTATTCCGCAGGCCAGCACCACCAAAACGGACACTGTTGCCTGGATGCCCTACATTCGCGACCAGCAACTCTTCTCCAATGGAACCTTGTTGCAGATCTCCGTTGCCTCCACCCGCATCCACAACGGTTCGCGGCCCAACGGTGACGCACCCTACCAACTCACTCCCGATGTCTCCGAAGGCAGCTACTTTCAGAGCCTCACTGACCTCTCCAGCCGCAATCAAGAAAACCTCACCCTCTATCTCAACCCGCGCAAATGGATGGGTAAGCATGAGCTCCAATTCGGCCTGGACTTCGATCAGATTACCTTTGGCCAGCGCTTCTTCAACACTCCCATCAGCTATCTCCGCGAGAATGGCACACTGCTTCGCCAAAGCACCTTCCCCGCAACCCCTCCCTTCCAGCGTGAGAACGCCGATTACTCCGGATACGCCCAGGACCACTGGCAGTTTTCGCACGGCCTATCCTTCGAACCCGGCCTGCGCTTCGACTGGGACGAGATCGTGCGCCGCCCGCTCTACTCTCCACGCATCGCCGCGGTCTTCGCACCGGGCAAAGTTCCCTCTACCAAAATCTCCGGCGGCATCGGCGTCTACTACGAACACACCCAACTGGAGTACATCGAGGAGGCCCTCGAGGGCCCGCGCTACGACACCTATTACGCCGCCGATGGCGTTACCCCCGTCAGCCCTCCGCTGCTCACCACCTTCTCCGTGGATTACCATCTTCTCCGCGCCCCGCGTGTCATCAACTGGAGCGCAGAAATTGAGCAGAAGCTGCCCGGTTCTACCTTCGCCACCCTGAGTTACATGCAAAAGACCGGAAGTGACTTCCTGGTCTTCGCGGACCAGAATCTACCCCACTACTCTGGCAACTACCTGCTGACCAACCAGCGCACCTCGGACTATCACGCCGTCACCGTCAGCTTGCGCCACAACTTCCGTGGCGGCTACGTTCTCGATGGAGCCTACACGCGCTCAGAGGCCACCACCAACGCCGCCGTCAGCTATTCACCGTCTTTGGGCGAACTGGGCCCGCAGCAGCCAGGCCCCGAGGCATGGAACGTTCCCAACCGCATTCTTTCCTGGGGATGGTTACCCACATTCCTCAAAGAGTGGGATTTCGTCTACGCCCTTGACTACCGTACCGGCTTTCCCTACACGGCCATCAACGCGAACCAGGTGGTGCAAGGTAAACCAAACTCGTATAACTTCCCCGTCTATATCTCTTTCAGCCCCGGCGTGGAGTGGAAGTTTCATCTTGGCGGCGACTACTTTGGCCTGCGCGGCTTCGTGGAAAACATCACCAACCGGGAGAATCCCACCGTGATCAACAACAACGTTGACTCCCCGGCTTTTGGCATTCCCACCGAACCCATGGGCCGAGCCTTTACTGCGCGCATTCGGCTGATCAGCTCGAAGGCCAATAAGAGCGGTCACAAGAGCCTATTCAGCCGACTCTTCTAGCAAGGTAAGCCCGTGGACCTAGCGCTGTCGCAGCCAGCTTCCATGCCGGATACTCGCGGGACCTCTCAAATCTCACGCAACCCAATCTCCGCAAGACCCCAGGTGCTTTGCGTTCCTGCTTCGCAGACAAGCAGCCAGAACAGAAAGGGACAGAGCCGCTTCGCAATTCACCATGCCCTGTTCGTGTGCTGGCCCCTTCAAACTCTTCCGCTGTGGAGGAAATCTATGGTGAGCGGGCTGGGGCTCGAACCCAGGACCAACGCCTTAAAAGGGCGATGCTCTACCAACTGAGCTACCCGCTCGCTCCTCATCTAAGTTAGCACGGATCATGTAGAGGAATCTCGCCCCAAAACCCCGCCGCAAGGGCCATTATCTCTGCTGCGCCGGAGCAAGTCGGCACACTTTCACCACGCCGTTGTTGTACGGGCACGGATACGCCGTCGAAGCCGAGGCGTGCAGGACCATCCAGGTAACCCCCAGCGGAAGCAATCGAGCATCGCGCTCAGCATCGGTTTCGGTGGACAGATGGACTTGGGCGTCGGCACCCTGCAGCCATTGGTCCGCCAGCCGGGGCGTGATAGCCGCTTCTCCACCGTCCTTGGAGTAGTCCGGCACAGCGCTGCGCAGAGCTGCGGGACGGAATGTCTGCGCGTCTTCTCCTTCCTCGTTCACATACTTCGTATCCAAGGCAAACAGAGCGTCGGGCGGAGTGTTTCTGCGGCACCAGAAGAAGGCGCGCAGCCACGGATTGGGATTCGCCCTGGCCAGCCACGGAAACTCGATAGGCTCAGACGCTGGGTACGTCTGGCGCTGCACGTAGAACATAACTCCTGCCAAACCCATCAGCGCTGCAACCGGTGCTATCACCAGCAAAGACCGCATTAGGCCGGAACGCGCTCGGCGGTAGACTGCCATCGCCATGTCGGCAAGCGTGGAGCCCAGCAGCAGGGCCATCACCGCATAGATCATCAGATAAACGCGGAGCGGCTGCATCCGCGCTACCAGGTGGGTCTGGCTTCCCTCCTGGGCAAAGAGCATTGCTGCCGTCGTGGCGATGCATCCCAGGGCAATCCCAGCGCGGCAGAGAGCCTGCGCCGTTTGATTCCAGGGATCGGATTGCTTGCGGTAACGGGTGAGCAACAGCCCTAGAACTGCCAGAGGACCCACCAGGCCCAGCAACTCATACCAGTGCCATTGGGAGAGAAACCAGTAGTAACGCGACCTCTCCGCAGCCAGCAGGGCAGGCGATTCAGGCGGCGCAAAGAGATGCATGGCGCCGGCCAGCAAAAGCGCAGAGCCCGCCAGGACCGTATAGCCCAGGTAGCGCCGCCGCAAGCGAGTCACCCCCAGAACAACAAGGAACCCGAACGCATAGGCCGCCATTAGCGGATGCAGGGCTGCAGCCAAGGCGAGCAAGACCACCGACCACAGAATCGGGCGAACCGCACCTCCGTCATAGGGGTCGAAATTGAGCGCGTAGGCCAGCGCCAGCAACGAGAGCGGCGTCGAGAAGCTGCGTGCCGTCACATAGGGGTCCATCAACAGCAGAGATGTGCCTGCAATAGGCAAGCACCAGAAGGCAGACAAAAGACAGAGCCCTGCAAACTGCGCCACTGGATCGGCTATCACGCACCGCAGAATGCGCAGCCCAGCATAAAGCGTCAGCCAGATGCTGAACAGGTCGGCCAGCATCAGCACCCAGTCCAAAGAAAGATGAGTATGCCGCACCACGAATGCAAATACAGGAGCAAAGACAGAGAAGCCAAGGTGCTCGCTGACGAAGACCCGGTAATGCGGAAACAGAGATGGGTCCAAGGTAAGCTGGACCCCGGCGACATAGAGGCCACCGTCTTCCGACAACGGGTGGTAGCCGTTGATCAGCAGCGTAACCAGAGTGAGCAACGCGAGTAAAATCGCCCAGAAAGAGCGGCTCGCCGAGTGCTGAGATGGATCTCGCGCTGCGGTTTGCTCTCCTGTTCGCGTGCCGGGAAGATGGGCCATACCGGCCGCCTCTGCGAATTGCATGCGTTCTAGTGTAGACGCTGCCGGACGATACAATACAGACTGGCTGACAGGCAAAGCTATCCATCCTTGGGTCTGCCCCCTGTTGCGGCCATCAGTCCAAGCATCCGTTGAGCCAATCCATCAGACCGAAGTTGGGCCAATGAGCGAACATCAACCAGAAGTTCTGGGCGGAAGCAGCCGAATCGACGAGCTCCCTCAAGCTCGCCAGACTCAGGCTGAGCCGTATGCTCCGCATGAAACGCCATCTGCGCCAAGCGAACATCACGTCAATCTGCTCAAGATCCTGCCCGGGCTGGCGATCAGCGCGTTTTTTCTGTGGTGGACCTTCCGCGGCTTCAAGCTGGCTGCGCTGGAGAGCATCCGCCTGGTAGCGCCGCTGTGGATCATCGGGTTGTTGGCGGGAACCTGCATGAGCTATGGGCTGCGATCCTATCGCTGGTGGCTGATGATGCGCAGCGCCGGATCAAAGTTCTCCACCTGCTTTCGCGTGCTCATGACCTCATTGGCCGCAAATAACATCCTGCCCCTGCGTATCGGCGACCTGATGCGCATCTTCACCTATGCGCCGGACCTCAACGCATCTCCCTCCGTCATCCTCAGCACGGTGATCCTGGAGAAGCTTCTGGACGTATTTACCCTCGTCGTACTGCTGGTGGTCACCGTACACACCGGCAGGGGGCTGCCGCCCAAGACCCGGATTTTGGTGAAGATACTCCTGTTGCTCTCCGGCGCGGGGTTGATGGTGATGATCGTCGGCTCGCGGGCCTTGGTGCGGCCCATCAAAGCAATCTTTGCCAAGCTCCCTCCCAGCCTCGCCAAACTCCACAAGATTGAACACTGGTTGCTGCTGGCGCTGGACGCTATCCGCCAGATCGGCATGCTGGGTATGGTCTGGCTCTTTGTCCAGAGCCTGGTGATCTGGTTAAGCGAGAGCTTTCTCTACTTCTCTGCCATGCAGATGATCGGCATCAGAACGGAGCTTGGAACGCGGCTGGATTGGGGAGCTCCCCTGCAGGCAGTATCGCTGGCCAACTTTGCCTTTCTGGTGCCGAGCGCCCCTGGTGGCATTGGCCCGTTTGAGTGGGCCTGCAAGGGCGCGCTGATGATACACGGTGTTGCACCCTCCTCTGCCCTGCTGTTTGGACTCCTCATCCACTTCTGGCTGCTGGTCTCCATTACCGGTGTAGGCGGAGGCTTGTTCCTCGCGCACCGGCTGCACCGTGCGCGGCGTAAGCCGCTGCTGGAAGAGATTGAGACCCTGCCAGTAGAGATGCCCTGAAGCCAGAACGCACAGTCCGAGATCGCAGCGCCAGAATGCAGAGTCGGGAATTCAAAATCAGGAAAGAAGACGCATGTATCGGATCTTGCAGTTGCAGTTGCAAACCAGCATTGAGTTGCTCTTGAAGGAGCGCTATGAGATTGTGCCGGGGAATCTCGCCATGGAGCTGCCCCCCAGAATCGAGTTGGGAGAGATTGCGCTTCCGCTCGCCTTCGAGCTGGCCAAACGACTGAAAAAAGCTCCGCGCATCATTGCCCAGGAGCTGCAGGCTGCCTTGGCCGAGACCCCTGGAATTGCCAGTGTGGAGATCGCCGGCGCTGGCTATCTGAATCTGAAACTGGACCGTCCTTCCATGGTGCAGCACATGGCCGCCGATGAACACTCCATGGTGGGCGGTAGCGGATTCCGGCTGGTGGAGCATACCAGCATCAATCCCAACAAGGCGGCTCATGTAGGACACCTGCGCAACGCAATCCTGGGCGACAGCTTTGCACGCATGCTCCGGAAAGATGAGTACAAGCCGGGCTGGGAGACCGGCGTACAGAATTACATCGACAACACCGGCGTACAGGTTGCCGATATCGTCGTCGCCGTCACCCAGTTGCGAGGGATGTCGCTCGACGGCGTGCGCAACTGGATGGAAGCCTTGCACAGCAGTGGAACGCGGCTGGACTATGCCTGCTGGGACCTCTATGCCGAGGTCTCCCAGTGGTACCAGGCGGATCCTCCACGAGTGGCCGAACGCCGCCAGCTTCGCCTGGACACACTGCATGCGATTGAAGCCGGCGGAAATGAACTCGCGGAGATCGCGGACCTGATCGCCACGGGCGTGCTGCGGCGGCATCTGGAGACCATGGAACGTCTGGGCATCGAGTATGATTTTCTGCCCCGCGAAAGTGAGATCCTTCACCTGCACTTCTGGGAGACAGCACGCGCCCTGATGGTGGAGCGCGGCGTGCTCTATCTGGAGACCGAAGGCAAGAACAAGGGTTGCTGGGTCATGCGGCGCGCGATCTCCGCTGCCGCCGGAGTTCAACTCTCCGCAGACGGACCGGATGAAGACGCCAAGATCCTGATTCGTTCCAACGGGACCGTCACCTACGTCGGCAAGGATATCGCCTATCACCTTTGGAAGTTCGGTCTGCTGGGCAAGGACTTTGGTTACGCTAGATTCCGCGATTACCCCACGCATACCTGCTGGATCTCCACGATGCACCACGCAGGGCCCGGCTCAGAGCTAACCTCAACGTCAGACCCGCATCCCGTTCGTGGCTTTGGCCATGCCGATGCCATCTACAATGTGATCGACTCGCGGCAGGATGATCCGCAGACCCAGGTGAAGGAGTCTTTGCGCGCCCTGGGTTTTGCCGCGGAGAGTGAGGCCTTCACGCACCTGAACTACGCCTTCGTCGGGCTCACCACTCGCACCGCTCTCGACCTGGGATACGTTCTGAGCGACGAAGACCGGGCCCGGAACTTTATTGAGGTAAGCGGACGCAAGGGCTTTGGCGTCAAAGCAGACGACCTGATTGACCGCATGATAGCGGCGGCCCGCGCTGAGGTCGAGGCGCGGCATCCGGAGCTCGAAGAGGCTGAGCGCGCCGAGATTGCCAACACCATCGGCGTGGGAGCCCTGCGCTACTTCCTACTGCGCTTCACCCGGAACACCGTCATCGCGTTCGACTACCAGGACGCATTGGCCTTTGATGGAGAGACGGGTCCGTATGCTCAGTACGCCGCTGTCCGCGCCGCCAACATCTTCCGCAAAGCGGGCGTTGCGGAGCAGGATACGCTGGAAGCCATGGCCAATCTGGATCCAAATCGGGATCTGGAGCCGTTGCTGGAGGGGGAAGAGGGAGCCGGCATCTGGGAGGTGTGGCTTACCGCATCACGGCTCTCGCTGGTGCTGGAACAGGCCATCGCCGCAGCCGAGCCCGCCATCCTGGCGCGCTATGCCTTTGTCCTGGCGCAGCAGTTCAACAACTTCTACCATCGCCATCACATACTCACGGAAACGAACCCCACCCGGAAGACTCTGCTTCTCGCCACGGCCGCGGTAGCCCGCAGAGATCTGGTGCGGGTGCTGGGCTGGCTGGGCATTGGCGTGCCCGCTGCCATGTAGCCAACCCAGCTCACCCTGCCTCTGGGATCCTTCAGAAGTTGGCCTTCGCGCCGGCCAGATCTATGATGGACGGACCATGGGAGGCCTCGACATGAACGTTGGACCCTTGGACTTCTGCATAGCCGATGGTCAAACCCTGCATGGCGCTGATGTGCACATTCTTGAGCACCACTCCGCTGATGGGAGCCTCCGGCAGCCCATAGATGGCGCCGGCGGAGTTGCTCCCAGTCGCCGTCAGGTTCTCAATGGTGATGTTGTGGAAGTGCGGCGTAAGCCGGGTGACCGGCGCCGCGGCTACCTCGCCCTTCGGAGCAATTCGGGGATAGTACTCGCTGATCACCAGCGCATTCTTCACATCCTTCATCTGGATGTCGCGGAACATCAGTTGGCTGACGTCGTTGCCGCGGTCACGGTTCGCTTTTACCCTTATTCCATTGCTCGTGCCGTCAAACTGAATGTGCTCGGCCGTGATGTTCTGTGCCCCGCCGGCGATCTCGCTGCCGATGGATAGGCCATGACCATGGAGGAAGGTGCAATCCGTGATCGTGATGTTGCGGCTGGGTGAGTCGGGACCGGCCGAGCCCGGCTCGCCAGACTTGATGGCAATGTCATCATCGCCTACGTCGGCATAGGCATGGTCGATCACCACATTCGAAGAGGAAAATGGGTCGATCGCGTCCGTGTTCGGAGAGTTGGCCGGAGCAAGAACCTTCACATTCCGGATAGTCACCTCGTCGGAGTAGTAGGGGACAAGCTGCCACATCGGGGAATTCTGAATCGTAACCCCTTCCACCAAAACATGCTGGCAGTGGTCAAAGACCACAAGACGGGGACGGGGATGAGGAAAACCCATCGCGCCAGAGCCTCTATACGAGCGGGCCATCTTCCACCAGCTCTCCCCCGCCCCATCGATCACGCCCTCGCCTGTAATGGATACATTCTCTGCATGCGTGGCGCTCACCAGGGACTGACGACCGGGCGCGCGAAACTCCGAGATCGCGGCATAGTCGGTGTGATCCTGGGAACCCAGCAGCGTAGCGCCCTTCTCCAGGCGGAGATCAATATTGCTCTTGAGCACGATCGGAGCGCTGAGATAGGTCCCGGGGGCCAGCAGCACGGTGCCCCCTCCCTTTGCTTCACAAGCGTCGATGGCGGACTGGATGGCGCGGGTATCCTTTGTCGCCCCATCGCCTTTCGCGCCGTAGCTGCGGACGTTGCAAACCATCTTACCCTGTGCGGCGGCGGAGCCAGGAACCATGGTCAGAAGCACGCTGCAGGAGACGGCCAGGATGAAATACAGGGGTAGGCAAAGAATGGACGAGCGCATGCGCATCACTTCGGAACCTCGATCGGGGTCAGATAACTACGCCGACCATCATACTTCAGTGGTCATACCAGTGGCGAGTCCGCTTCACGGCCCCTCGCCATATCCATCGGCAGAGACCCTCGATAACCCCTTTCAATGACAGGGAAACCGGAGATGGCTCGCCTAGCTGGCTTTCGACGTGGACCTGGTGCGGGCGGATGCCTTGCGGGACTTTGCCGCACCCTGCGCCGAGGATGGCGTGGAAACGCTCTCCTTGCCCTGCGCGGACTCCGCCAGGTGCAGATGCTGTTCCATCAACTTGCGAGCCTCCGCGGCTTTGCCGGCGCGGATCGCTCGGTAGATGGAGCGGTGCATCTCCGCGGACTCCCGCAGGTCCCGGGAACGTTCCACCGTCTTGCGCCGGTCTTCGTACAGTGCGGAGGTCACGGTCTCCATCAGGGCCGCGAGGATCGGGTTTCCAGAGGCCTGGGAGATAATGCGGTGGAAGAGAATATCGTGGACCAAGTACTCGGAGGGGCTGTCGATCGAGGCAAACATCTCAACCACCTCCTCAGAGAGCGCGGCGCGTTGCTCCGGGCTGCTGCGCTCGGCCGCCAGGCCGGCCAGGTGGCTCTCCAGAATCAACCGGGCTTCAAACATCTGCCAGGGCTTAAAGCCGTGCAGCGCGCCCATAATCCGTAGGCTGGCTTTATCAAACTCGGCCGGACCATCGGCCACAAACGTTCCCACCCCGTGGCGAACCTTGAGAACGCCCATGGCGGCCAGGTAGTTGATCCCGGTGCGTAGACTGGCTCGGCTTACCTTCAGAGAGCGCGCGAACTCACGCTCTGACGGTATCTTTTCGCCCTGTTGCAGCGCTCCGCTCTCCAGCAGAGATCGAATATGATTCACCACCTGCATAGTTCGGTGTGAGTCAGGGTTCGCTCGCTTATTCTCTGCCATCATCAAACCTGCTTGGGTAGGTGAAGTCGCAAGATCAACAACCAATAACACTGTAGCAGCGCTGCGCCGCAACGGAAAGAGCCATGGGCGCAGCCGTCTCGCCTCTGCTACCCCTCAGAGCTTCGAATGTCCGCCTACGGCCGCATCCCTCACCTGCCGCCCAAGGCGGATCCAGGCAACGCGCCGCAGGCCCCGTACCGAGTTGCATAACCAAATGGCGTCGGCAGCGTTCAGATCGCCAAAAGTCAGAATGCGTTCCTCTGCTTGCGGTAGAGTCTCAAGCAGATACCGCCGCATCACCCCGGGTAGAACGCCGCAAACAAGGGGCGGCGTGTACCAGTGGCCCGAGATCTCCAGAAACACGTTGCTGATGGAGCCTTCGGTTAACTCATCGCGCTCGTTGAAAAAGAGAATCTCGTCACAGCCTTGGGCGCGGGCCTCGGCGAGTTGCTGGTCGTAAACAGAACGCAGGGTCGTCTTGTGGCGAAGGAACAGATCGCTGGAGTGGGTGCGCTCGGCTGAGACCATCACCGTCAGGCCTCGGGACTGCTCCGCCTCGTAGCCCTCCAGCGGCTGGCTGGTAATCACCGGCTCTCCCTCCCGGCCGAGAATCAGGCGCACGCGGTGCAGCGACTCAAGATCCAGCGAACCTGCAAACGCCTGTAGGCGCGCCTCAACCGCAGCGCGGTCAAAGCCAAAGTGAAAGTAGGCCGAGGAGGATGCAAGGCGATCCAGATGCAGGCTCAGGCGCTGGAACAAACCATTCCACAGCATGGTTTCGATCAACTGGAAGGTCTTCACGGGCTGGCTGAGGAAGGCAGCTTTCAAAAGGCACTCGCGGTATTCATCTTCCGGCACAGAATCTGCGACGATGCCGCCGCCAACGCCCATCTGAGCCTGCATCCTACCCTCTTCGTGGCCAAGCACCAGGGTGCGGATGGCAACACTGAAAGTAGCATTCCGATTGGGCGCGATATACCCTATGGCGCCGGTGTAGACCCCGCGAGGATGCGACTCCAACTCCCGGATGATCTGCATGGTGCGAACCTTGGGAGCCCCCGTGATGGAGCCGCAAGGGAACAGGCTACGGAAGATCGCATAAAAAGAGACGCCACGGCACAGACTTGCCGAGATGGTTGAGGTCATCTGCAATAGGGTCTGATAACGCTCCACGGAGAACAGTTCTTCTACGCAAACGCTCCCTGGCTCGCTGATACGGCCCAGATCGTTGCGCAGAAGATCGACGATCATGACGTGCTCGCTCCGATTCTTCTCATCCCGTTGCAGACGCAACGCCGCATCCCTGTCACCGGCCTCATCCAGGCCCCGGGGCATGGTTCCCTTCATCGGACGCGTAGTGATCCTGCCGTCCTCAATGCGAAAAAACAGCTCCGGCGAAAAAGAGAGAATCGTCCGTCCGGGCAGATTCAGATAACCAGCGTAAGCCACGGATTGACGGCTCAAAAGGGACTTATACAATCTGGATGGGGGGAGCGTGGCGTCAAACTCCACTCTATCGGTGAAGTTCACTTGATAGGTATCGCCAGCGGCGATATATTCCTTGATCTTCCCTATCGATGCCATGTACTCCGCCTGCCCGATTCGCAGACGGACCCGCTCCAGGAGCAGATCCACGCCCGGGTCCGCTTGGTCATCCTGGCCATCCCCAAATGGCAGCTTCGGTTCCGGACCCAGAAAGCGTCCCAGCATGTGGTCGAAGACCTTCGGCTCGGCATAGACTCCCATCCAGACCAGAGGTAGACCAGCGGCCATCGCCGCACGAGCGGTGCTGGGCTCAAAATGACCGCCGCACTCATAGGAAAGATATCCGGCTACGTGAAGTCCATCCGCAAGAGCGGTCTCCATCTGCGCAAAGAGCCACGGAAGCTGCTCCAGCGCGGTAGCCTTGAGAATCTTTCGGGGTCCAACAAAGAGATAGCTATGGCGGTTGGAGGAGTCGAAGCGCGCCGTCTCCAAAAGGATCGAATTGGGTTCACTCGCAACCAGCGCATGCACCGCCGCCGGAAGCGCTGTCCATGGTGCCGCTGGCTCATCGCTGGTTTTGCCGGAGACAGTCATCTTCTCCTTGGATGATCGCAGAGTCGGCAGAACCAGGCAACGAACTCCGCCGCTGGGCCTGTGGATGTCGAGGTGCCGCTTATATACTTTGAGAATGGCTAGGGACGCGCGCACTCAAGCTGCATGCGCCGCGCCGAACGGCGCGTTACGTCCTGGAAGAAGAGCCGGAGGGGATTCATGGCTGCACTGTTAGAAGCGATTCATGTGAAGCGCAAGATGATGTTTGAGTTTGAGAACGCTCCCTACGTCTGCCTTGACTCTGATATCACCACGCCAACGGCGCGTGGCGGGCAGACGTTGGTGCGATTGAAGATGCGTAATCTGCTCACCAGCGCCGTCTTTGAGAAGACCTTCAAGGCAGGCGATAAGTTCAAGGAGCCGGATATGGTGCTGGTTCCCGCAACCTACCTGTATAGCGACGCCGATGGATCTTACTTTCTGGACCAGGAGAACTTTGAGACGCTCACCCTGCGTGGCGAGATGCTGGCGGATGCGCTGGATTATCTGATCGACGGAACCGCTGTTCAGATCCACAAGTACAACGGGAATCCCATCGGGCTACAGCTACCGATCTTTGTTGAGCTGAATGTGTCTTATACCGAGCCTGCCGTGCGTGGAGACACCTCCAGCGGCAGCAGCGCCAAGTTGGCGCGTCTGGAGACGGGGCTGGAGATTCGCGTGCCCCTGTTTATTAAAGAGGGTGAAAAGGTGAAGGTCTCCACCGAGCTGCGGGAGTTTGCGGGCCGCGCCTGAAGCCTGTCCCCTACATCAGTTCTTCGATGAACCGGCGCGCCTTTTCGGCTGGGATCTGGTAGCTCTGCCGAACCAGGGGACCCAATTCCAGAACCGGTTCCATCTCCTCCAGCGAGGGTTGACCTGTAAGCTCAAAGAACCTTCCGATGGGAATCTCTTCACCCCAGATCTGCGCCTTTTCCATGGCGGCGTTCAAGCTGGAAGCGTCGTAGTTGGGGTCATCCTCCAGCCGCTTCACCCGGGGCCGGAACCACTGGACCGTATTGTCGTGGTTGAAGGTGACGCAAGGGCTGAAGACGTCGATCAAGGAAAAACCCTTGTGCTCAATGCCCTTCTTGATCAGCTCCGTCAGGTGCTTCTGATCTGCGCTGAAGCCGCGGGCCACATAGGTGGCGCCGGCAGCCAAGGCCAAGGCAATAGGGTTCACCGGGTTCTCCACATTGCCATAGGGCGTGCTCTTGGTCTTCATGGCCATGCGGCTGGTGGGCGACGTCTGGCCCGTGGTGAGACCATAGATCTGGTTATCCATCACAATGTACGTCAGGTCCACGTTGCGGCGCATGGAGTGGACAAGGTGGCCGCATCCGATCCCGAAGCCGTCGCCGTCACCTCCGGTCACCAGCACCGTAAGACCATGGTTGGCCATCTTCACGCCCGTAGCGACTGGCAGCGCGCGGCCATGCAATGTGTGCATCCCATAGGTCTCAATGAACCCGGGAAAGTTTGAGGAGCAGCCGATGCCGCTGATAGTGCAGACCTCATGCTGCGGAATCTGCAGCTCGACCAGCGCCTTCTGAACTGCGGCAAGAACCCCGAAGTCCCCACAGCCAGGGCACCAGTCAGGTTCCACGCGGCCCTTCAGATCAGCCATTGTGGTTGTATTCGGGGTGATGATTTCGGTCGCCATCAAGATTCTCCTGATTATCCATCTCCCTGTGGAGCCTTCCACACGGGGTTGTCTTCGCTGTTAGACCATCACTTCATGAGCCGGAACGGAGAGTTTCGTCCGGCCAGCCAGCTGTTCTTTCACAGCCGCCACAATATGCTCTGGGAAGAAGGGCTCCCCGTCGTACTTCCGGATGTGGCCATTCGCAACATAACTGGTCTCGCTGCGCAGGTAACGGGCAAACTGGCCGCTGAAATTGTTCTCCACGATAATGGTGTGGCGTGCCTTGCCCAGCAGGCCTAAGATGACGTCTCCATGCAGTGGAACCAGCCAGCGAATGGGAAGGTGGTTGGCGGTAATGCGCTGCTCGCGCAGCAGCTCGCAGGCCTCCTGGATCACCCCGTAGGTGGATCCCCAGCCAACCAGCGTCACGTCCGCATCCTCCGGACCCAGCATCTGCGGTGGAGCCACAGCCGCGGCTATCCCTTCCACCTTGCGCATGCGTTTTTCCATCATGGCGCGGCGCTTGGCGTGGTTGGTGTACACATCGCTGATCAGCACGCCATCTTCGTCGTGCTCATCGCTGGAGACCACATGGGTGTGGCCCGGGACGCCCGGGATCACACGCGGGGAGACGCCGCTAGGGGTAATTTTGTAGCGCTTGTAGGGTTCACCGTCACCCGATCCGTTGCTGGTGATCAACTCTCCGCGATCCACGCGCGGAGCAAAGTCCAGTACGGCGGGGTCCACGCTAAGGCGGCCCTCGGAGAGCAGAAGATCGCACAGCACAATGCCGGGGCACTGGAAGCGGTCCGTCACATTGAAGATCTCTGGCATCAGCGTAAAGCAGTCGGCGATATCCAGCGGAGCAGCGATCACCCGCGGATAGTCCCCAAAGGCCGCGCCCAGCATCTGCCAAAGGTCTCCCTGCTCCGTCTTGGTGGGAACACCCGTGGATGGGCCGGCCCTCTGGCAGTCAATCACCACCACCGGAATCTCCGCCTGGGCAGAGAGCCCCAGGCCTTCACTCATCAGAGCAAAGCCGCCGCCAGAGGTGGCGCACATGGAGCGAACCCCGGCGTGGGCTGCTCCGATGGCCATATTGATCACTCCAATCTCATCCTCCACCTGGCGCACCATGATCTCTGCCTCGCGGCCGTGCTGCGCCATCCAATGCAGAACTCCCGTTGCCGGGCTCATGGGATAGGCGCAGTAGAACTTGACCCCAGCCGCGGCAGCTCCCATGGCCATGGCCGTATTTCCACTCAGCGCAGCATAGCGTTTCTCAGTGAGCGGCATAGGAGCGGCAAAGGGCTTGAAGTTCTGCGACGCATAGTCGTACCCAGCGCGCGCCAGTTTCACGTTCTCTTCAATCACCGCGCTCCCCTTGGAGCGGAACTGAGCCGCCAGAATGCTCTCCAGAGACTGGAAGCCAATGCCCATCATACTCAGCGCCGCGCCGATAGCCAGGGTGTTCTGCGCAATCTTGTTGCGGCTGATGTCCGCCAGCGTGGAGACCGGTAACGGGCAGAGTGCAACACCCTCGCCAGGCGTGCCGGGATGAATGGTGTCGGCGTTGTACAAACAGGCCCCCCCGGCCTGGAGCAAGCGGAGATGGCGGTCCGCGGTGTCCTGGTTGAGCGGGATCAGCAAGTCAAGATGGCCATCGACGGCGCCGATCGCAGACTCTCCGACGCGCATCGTCAGAAACGTATGGCCGCCGCGGATGACGGACTGATACGCGTTATAGGCATTCAAATGGAGGCCGCGACGCGTAAACACCTTGGCGAAGATATCGCCGGGAGAGGCCACGCCCTGACCCGCGGCGCCACCGATACCAATACTGAAGGACTGCCTCATGCAAGACTCTCCGAACCGGCGTAGATCTTTTCAGCCTCTTCCCGCCGGCAAAAATCAAACCACTGCGATCCTAACGGCTGGCGATAACAGGTGGCAAGTCAGCCTGCACGACCGATTACGGACGGGTGGCCTCATTTGCCCGCGCCACAGGGCAAGTCACTGTCACCCTGTTAGATTGGTTTCCTGAGAATATGTTTGCCACCGAGGCGCTGAAACTCAGTCCTTAGCCGGGCGCCACACTACCAGGCACACCGGCAGCGCCGACAACAGAAATCGGGCAACACAACCACCACCCGGAGAGAACCCCATGTCCCTGTCCCGTCGAGCGTTTCTCAAGAGTTCTGTGATAGCCGCAGGAGAGATTGCCCTGCCGGCGATAGCGGCTGCGGATCCATCCCAACCATCCGCCAAAGCATCCGCTGCGGACCAGGTAGGGACCATAGATGGCGAATCCAGCCCAGCGCAGGCAACCGCCGCGCCGCCTTCGGAGTTCACCCGCGGAGTGGGTATCTATCCCGGCATCGCGGCCGAGGTCTCTGCGCCTGCGTTCCTGCTGGATACCACAACCTATCGCAACCTCGCCCTGCGGCGCGCTGCCAAACACTCCAGCAGCTATGACTACAACCTCACCGCACAATTGGTCACAGACGGCATCAAGGATACAGTTCTGCCTCGCTGGGTCGCGGTTTCCACCAGCACCGCTGGAGATCTCTCCAAACCAGACCGGGAGATCCTACTCGATCACTTCCCTCCCGTCGGACTCTCGCTGGACGGCTCCAACGTTTGGGTCCAGGTGCAGACCATGGGTGGGTCCACGCCACCATTGGTAGACAATCTGCGCGTCTTTGCTACGCTGCCCGATTCTCTGCCTGCCGAAGATGTGCGCATCGCTGTCGCGGTCTCAGAGGACGGACGCAGATGGGAGACAGTGGGCAAAATAACCGCGCCGCAGCCTGCGTCGCCGGAGGGTTATCCGCCGGACCTGGCCCGCAGAACCCATCTGTTCTATCCCATGTTGCCCCTCAGCCGAAGTTGCCGGAGTCAGTTCTATCGGGTGACCTTTGAAATGCTGCACCCTTCCGAGTTTCATTCAATCCCCTGGATGATTGGACAGGTGGAGTTTTACGACGCCGGAGAACGAGTTTCTATCGGAGGACCCAGCGAGTTCACCAGCGCTTGGATGAGCGCCGGTTCCGGCGAGGAGTGGGTCTCCGTAGATCTGGGAGCCCAGTGCACCTTCGACCGCATCGCGCTGCATTGGATCGCAAGAGCGGCCGAGGGCAAGATTCAGGTCTCCTCGGACGAAGACACCTGGACCGATGTGCATCCGTTGGGAGACGCCGCGGCTTCGCCTACGCAGATGCCGGGCAGCGCCGACGATAGAGGCGCCGCAGGGCTGGAGGAGATCCACCTGTCCCAACCGGTGCAGGCGCGCTACGTGCGAGCCTGGATGTCCCGGCCCACTTCGCCCTACGGATACATCCTGAGCGAGATGGAGGTATGGGGCCGAGGAGGTCCGCTGCCCGTAGCGGCTCATCCAGCGCCCCTGACGGAAGTCACAGTCAGCGAGCCTCAGCGGATGAAGCTTACTGGCGGCGCCTGGCGCGTCGAACGCAGCAGCGCGGTGAAGGGCGACGGAAACACGATCTCCCGGGTCGGCTTCCGCGATGATTCCTGGCTGGCAGCCACCGTTCCCGGCACCATACTCACGTCTTTTTACAATGCAGGAGCCATCCACGATCCGAACTTTGGAGAGAATCAGCTCTACGTCTCGGACTCTTACTTTTGCTCTGACTTCTGGTACCGCACGGAGTTTGTCGCGCCCTTGGCCGATGCCTCCAAGTCGGCGGAGATCACCTGGCTGGAGTTCGAAGGCATTAACTGGAAGGCCCGAATCTTTCTGAATGGAGAGACTCTGGGAGAGATTCAGGGTGGCTTTCTCCAGAAGCGCTTCAACGTAACCGGCAAGCTGCTACCCGGCAAGAGGAACGCGCTGGCCGTTTGGATTGAAAAGAATCAGACACCGGGCAGCACCAAGCAAAAGACCTTTGAGAATCCAAGCCGTAACGGCGGAGCGCTGGGCGCCGATAATCCCACCTTCCATGCATCGATCGGGTGGGACTGGATTCCTACGATTCGCGGGCGGAACACCGGCATCTGGGCGCCCATCACCCTCTTCCGCACCGGCGTGGTCACGCTGGCAGAGCCCTTTGTCACCTCTACGCTGCCGCTGCCGGGCACCTCTGAAGCCGCTATCCAGATCCAGGTGAAGCTGCGCAACCACGCATCGCACGCCGTGCGGGCTACGCTGCGCGGGAGTTTTGGAAGCATTGAGGTGCAGCAGGAGGTCAAGCTCCCCGCACAGGGCGCCACCGTGATCAGCTTTGCCCCTTCCGCCTACCCTCAGCTTCGCATCCAGCAGCCCAGGCTGTGGTGGCCCACGGGCTACGGCGAGCCCTATCTGTACCCGGTGAAACTTAGCCTCGAAACCTCCGAAGGTAAGGTTTTGGACAGCAAAAATCTCCACTTTGGCATCCGCCAGATGACCTACAGCGAGGCTGGTGGCATGCTGAAGCTTTTCATCAACGGGCGCCGATTTATCTGCCGAGGAGGAAACTGGGGGTTCAGCGAATCAATGCTGCGCTACCGGGCGCGCGAGTATGAAGCGGCGGTCCGCTATCACCGCGAGATGAACTTTACCATGATCCGCAACTGGGTGGGACAGGTGGGCGAAGAGGCGTTTTATGATGCCTGCGACCGCAACGGAGTGATGGTGTGGCAAGACTTCTGGCTGGCGAACCCCTGGGACGGTCCAGATCCGAACGACGACGCCATGTTCATGGCCAACGCCAGAGATCTTCTGCTGCGCATCCGCAACCATGCATCGATTGGGCTGTACTGCGGCCGCAATGAGGGATACCCGCCCAAGGCTCTGGACCTGGCGCTGCGCAAGGCCCTGGCGGAGTTGCATCCAGACATCCACTACATCGGCAGCTCTGCCGACGATGTTGTCAGCGGGCATGGTCCCTACCATGCGCTGCCTCTGATGCAGTACTACCAGATTGCAGATCCCCGGCTGCACAGCGAGATTGGCATGCCCAACATTCCGCCCATGGAGAGCGTGCGCAGGATGATGCCGGAGGATGCCCTGTGGCCACAGGGACTTGAATGGGGGCTGCATGACTTTTGCCTGGAGGGAGCGCAAGGGGCGAAATCATTCCGCAGCATCATCGAGGTGAGCTATGGCGGTGCGGAGAGTGTGGAGGAATGGGTCTCCCTGGCGCAGTTTGTCAATCTTGAGGGATATCGGGCGATGTTTGAGTCGCAGAGCCGCTATCGCGCCGGCCTGCTGCTGTGGATGAGCCATCCCTGCTGGCCTTCTTTTGTCTGGCAAACCTATGACTACTTCCTGGAACCTACAGCGGCGTACTTTGGTTGCAAGCTCGCCTGCGAGCCGTTACATATCCAGTGGAACCGCGGCGCAGAGACGATTGAAGTGGTCAACTACAGCGCCGGAGATCGGCGCGGGTTGACGGCCAGTGTCGAGATCCTGAACCTGGACGGCAGGCGCATGGGGATGAAGACGGCCAGCCTTGACAGCGCCGAAGACAGCACCGTCATTGCGATCACCCTGGAGTATCCAGAAGGACTCTCCCCATTACACTTTCTGCGTCTGAAACTGAAAGACGGCCAGACGGTGCTCTCTGCCAACGACTACATGCGCGGCCTTGTGGAGGAAGACTATCGAGCCATTCGCCAGTTAGCCAAAGCAAAGGTAACCTCGCACACCACCACCGCGCGCCAGGGAGACCAGTGGCGGCTGACCACCGTCCTGAAGAACACCTCTGCATGGCCCGCGCTGATGACGAGGGTAAAGGCGGTGCGGGCACAGAGCGGTGACCGGATCTTGCCTGCGATCTATAGCGACAACTACCTGATGCTGATGCCGGGAGAACGCCGAACAGTTACCACCGCGTTACTCCACCAGGACACCCGGGGTGAAACCCCGGCAATCGTGGTCAGCGGATTCAACCTCGACTGAAGCACCCTGCGCCGGGAAACATCCCGGTCGGATGCGGACCGATAAGGCCGCGCATTCGCTTCGCTCCATGGCAACGGCAGCGCCCAGCGGCATGCTATCTGTGCTGATCGCTCCTGGGCAAGCTTCGGCAGCGCCTGGCGTGGGGGCTCGCCACAAGGGTTTGCAGATCGCCCAGGCTGGATCCTGACCATACGGCAGTGAGAAGATGGTGTATGTCGTCAGCCCACGCACCCGCGCCCCGTCAGCACGCTTCTTCCGGCCCTGCACAGCCCCAGATTCCCGAACCCAGCCACGCCGAACGCAGCCGCACGCTTCTCTCTCTGGTAAGTGTGGGCATGCTCTCTACCATCTCGCGCAAGCATCCGGGCTTTCCCTTTGGATCCCTGATGCCGTTTGCGCTGGATCCAGAGGGTCGGCCCGTGTTCCTGATCAGCAGCATGGCCATGCATACGCAGAACCTGCACAACGATGCGCGCTGCAGCCTGTTTGTGACCCAGCCGGCGGAGGACGGCGATCCGCTGGGCGCTGCTCGCGCTACGCTGCTCGGCAACGCAACCATCCTGACGGAGGACCAGCGCGCTGCGGTACGCGAGATCTATCTGGCCCGGCATCCAAACAGCCGCCACTGGGTAGACTTTGCGGACTTCCAGTTCTTTCGCCTCGATCCGGTGGACCTGTACTACGTGGGCGGCTTTGGAGTGATGGGCTGGGTGCAGACAGACGAATATGCGCATGCCCAACCGGATCCCCTTATGGAGGCGGCGTCGGCGATCCTGGCGCATATGAACGCGGACCACGTCGAGTCCATGCGACTGCTGGCGCGAGCCTGCGCGGGGATAGAAGCGAGCGAGGCTACGATGACCTCCGTCGATCGGCTGGGCTTTACCCTGCGCCTGAAGACAGCCGAGGGAATCAAAGGTCAGCGAATCAACTTTCCGCGCGAGGTGACCAACGCCCAGCAGACCAGGGAGGTGCTGGTGGAGATGGTGCGAGAGGCCAAGCTTTAGCCTCCGCGGCTTTAAAATGAATCGAATGCGTCTTACTCGGGAGCGTAGAAAAGCGCCGCCCGGACAGGATCGCTCTGATTGGATATTGATCTTGAGAAAGCTTCTCCCTCTGCTTGCCACGGCGGCGATATTTACAGTCCTTGCGCCAGCGGCCCTGGCTGCATCGCAGGTTCCCTCTGCAACGTCACTGGCCAACCGGGTAGACGCTCACTACAACCACCTGCGCTCGCTGACGGCGCGATTCACAGAACGCTATCGCGGCATGGGGATTGACCGCTCTGAGAGCGGAACCTTGACCCTGAGCAAGCCGGGCAGAATGCGCTGGGCCTATGATGCGCCCTCCGGAAAGATCTTTGTCCTGAACGGAAAGTTCGCCATCAGCTACACACCAGGCGATGCTCAGGCGGAACGAACACCTGCCAAAGATCTCGACGATCTGCGCTCGCCGCTTCGCTTCCTTCTCGGTCATACGAAGATCGCCAAAGATCTTCAGGGCCTGACGCTAACACTGGTTCAAGGCGGGTACACCCTCTCCGGCGTTCCCCGCGGAATGCAGAAGACAGTACAATCGATAGGCATTACGGTCAATGCGCAAGGACAGATCCAGGCGCTGCGGATCGTAGACGCAGATGGCGCAGAGACCACATTCACCTTTACGGATATCCGCGAGAATGTGCTGGCGCCGGAGAGCGATTTCAACTTTACTCCTCCACCGGGAGTGACCGTAATCGATGGAGCTGCCCCCATATAGGGCATGGACACGCAGATCCTGCTCGGCACGCTGGACCTGCCTCCTCTTCAGCCTGCAGCGAGCGAGCCCACGCTCTCCGCTGCGCGAACACCCTCACTCAGCCGACCAGAAACGCATCTCGATGGTCCAGACCTGGACAAGTTGCGTCCACTTGACACCCTATCCAGTGTTCATCCGGGCGCATCCCACGCAGAGCCCCAAAGAGCCCCGAGCTGTTGCGCGTCTTCGCCAACCGCAACGCGGCTGTGACCCCTCTGGAGCACGGGCTTCCATCCAAAACGACTCTAGTCCGCAGCCGGGTTCGTCGTGGCCGCACGGGCGGAATCGCCTTGGTGAGCCTTGGTTGGGACCGGGATGAGCTTACGTCGGGCGCGCAGATAGGCGATCAGGTCATTGATCTGGTGCGGGGTAAGGACCTTGCCAAAGGCCGGCATCGTCATGCCGCCGTTATCAATCTGGGTCCGCATCTGCTGCCTGGTCATGCGCTTGCGCACCAACTGCAGATCAGGCCCCGTCCCGCCACCCACCCCTGCGGGTCCGTGGCAGTGCGCGCAGCCACGCTGGGCGAAGAGCTCCGCGCCACGCCGCTTTGCCTTGGAAAAGGCTGCTGCCTGGTATGGCACCCATAGCATTCCAAGGCTCACCATCGCCAGAGCCACGGCGAATCCCTTCGTAGAAGAAAACAATGTCCGCATGCTGGTTCTACTTTAAATCAGAAGCCATCGCCGTAGCCTCGCCAGAATCCTTCGCCCTTTCCAGCGAGGTAGCTGCCAAGCCGCCCTGGTCTGGCGCGGCCGGTTCCAGATTGTGTACATGCCAGGGAACACTCTCCCGGGCAACATGAGGATGCTGGCGCAGGTACTGCAGAGCGAAGGCGCTGGCCGATGGATCGGCCTTCTCATCGGCGAAGAGCGCCTCTTGAACCTTTGACTTCGCCCTCATTCCGAGCCTTCGATAGAGAATCGCGAGGTTGTAGTGCGCTGACAGGTTGTCAGGGTCGATCGACTGGATATACTCATATTCCGCACAGGCCAGCTTGTACTTGTGCTCCTGATAGTAGGAAAACCCCAGCTCGCGATGCGCTTCAACTGACTGCGGAAACTGAGCGACCACCCGCTTGAGATCGTCGATCGCCTGATTCACCCTCCCCTGGTTGCGCTGCACCAGCGCCAGATAGTAGAGCGTCCGCGCATTGTCCTTATCCAGGGAGAGTGATCTCTCCAGATACGGTTCCGCGTCGTTGTACTTTTCCCACTGAATCAAGGTGATCCCGATGTTTGCCGGGGCGTCGGAGTACTTGGGACGCAGCTCCGCCACATGCTCAAAGGCGTTCACGGCGGCAGCGAACTGCTGTGCATCCAGAAGCGCAATGCCGTAGTTATTCCAGCGCATCCACTCCGGATTCTCATCCGGGAGCGGCGGCGTGGCCGGATTCAATCCCACCTGCAAGGTACGCGTAGCACTTGCCATTTGAATGACAGGCTCGGAGTAATGCTTGCCTTTGGGCTCCTTCATCGCCCGGTTGATGAAATGTTGATCGAAACGGCGATAGAGCACGGCCGCAGTCACCGTAACCGCTCCGCTCCGGCGGGGCAGGTTAAACGCATAGCGAACCACTTGCGCGCGCCCCGACTGGATAGTGTTATCAAAGGCCACCACGTGCGTGTCCCAAACCTGGTGCAGATGATTGAGTTGGCCATCGCGGTTGATCAGCCGATTGGTAAAGCTGTGCGCCCCCGGATCCAGATGCCCATTCGGCTCCAGATAGCCGCTGTGGGCAATCACCGCTCCGTTCGAGTCTTTTACCGTGAACGCAACCCATGCCTGGTAGAAGTCGCGTTGCTCCGGAACCAGCGAGTGGCCGATGCCCTTGTTCTGAATCACGACGGAGACGACGACACGCTGCCCGGCATGGAGTTGGAACGGCTCCGTTCCAAGCGGCGCAATCAACTTTGACTGATCCGCCAAGGCTGGATCCGGTTCCACGGCGAAGATGTCAACATTCAGCGCCTGATCCTGCAGGTGTGCAATCACCTGCTTCATTTGTTCATCAAAGTGGTAGTAGTACGGAATCAGCGTGTTGGCGCCCACCCAGCGATGCGAGGCAAGCTTGCCATCCTTGGCGCCAGAGTCCGCAAGCGAGGTGAGCGGCTCTTGCTTCATGTGGCAGGTCTGGCAGGTGGAGACCACAGGCTTCGTGTAGAACGGCAAAGGAGACTGCTGGGAGAAGGAGGAGGCCCGCCACTCGTCATAGACCGTGAAGGCCCTTTGCCATTTATAGAGATTCTCCATCCGTGGCAGGGCCGCCTTGTGGCATGCCTCGCAGAACTCAGGCGTCTTGTACAACGGCTTCATCACCGCCGCGTCATGGCGATCCAGATGGGCAAGAATCTCCGCATCGGAGACCGGGCCATAGATCGGCTTTCCATTGGCGTCCAGCAGAACTGCGGGCTGGGCGAGAACATAGCCTCCCGTGCCGTACTTGCTCACCGACTGAATCGAGTGGCAGACCATGCAGGTAATGCCGTCGTCATCATAGGGGCGTGTGCGCGGCTTTCCATCCGTCAGCGCTCCCGCGGCCAGCGCCACCGGGTTATGGCAGCCCTCGCAATGCCGTGAAAAACTGATCCCCCTCTCGTCGTTCAGCATATTCACGCTGTACAGGTACCAGGGCGCGCGGACGGAGTTGGAGTGCGCCGACTGACGCCACTGGGCATAGGATGCCTGATGGCAGTGGCCGCAGTACTCCGCGCTGGGAAACGTCTGCGGATCGATGAACTCACCGTTGTCCGTGGTCATATTGGACGGCAGGAAGGGGTGACCTGCGCCAAACTCGTAGTTGTAGCCGGCAGCGGCCTTCTGGCTGTAGAGCGCCCGAGCGGCCGCCGCCGCGGCCGGGGAGCTTGCAGAGCTGCCGCTGGTCTGCCCGCGCAGGGGAGCCGCCAGCAAAGATACGGCTGCAGCCGCTCCGGCAAGACCACGCAACCATCGCTGATGGAAGAACAAATCAAACCGCATCCTGCATCCTCACGAACAGTAGAACGTCCCTTCTACGCCGTGCCGCTGTTCTGCACTCTTATGCTGCAATCTTTGGCTGATCGTTCCGGCACGTATCACGACCCTCCCTGACGCTAAGACCGAAGACTGGCCCGGGAGCAACGCCATGCTCCCCGCCTTGCTCTCACTCAGGGTTGCGCCGTGGCCGCCGCCGCCACAGGACTCTGCGCTGGAGTCGCCGCCGGCTTTACCGGCGTGCCCTGGCCCTCCCGCAGCGTCATGATGGTGTCGACCGTGGGCACAGCGAACGCTTCCTTTGCTCCGCTGGGCCATTGCACCTCAACCGAATCCACCCTGGCCGCAGATCCCAGGCCAAAGTGCGGCCTCATATCGGAACTGGACTCATAGCTGCCGCCCGAGAGGACGTCCTCTCGCTGGCGCATCCCATTGGCCGTCAGGTACACCGTGGCGCCCACGGCGTCTCTGGGACTCCTGGCTCCGCCAATCAGTTGGAACTCTACCCAGTGATTGTCATTTTTATCCACATCCTGCATCAGCGCGGGGACGGAATCCATATTGTTCACAACCGCATCGATGCGGCCGTCATTGAAGATGTCTCCCACGGCCATACCGCGTGAGGGCATCGCCTCTGCCAGAGCGGTTCCCTCCACCGCCGGCATCAGTTCCAAACTCTTTCCTTGCAGGTTATGGAAGAGCAGCGGCCGCTCTGCCCAACTGGTGCCCCAGTTGTACTTGTCGGCGTTGCGGTACACATGGCCATCCACCTCCAACAGGTCCTTCCAGCCGTCATTGTCATAATCCAGAAAGGCATCTCCAAAGCCGACGAATGGAATGGTCTCATCGGCGATGTGCATCTGATAACTGACGTCGGTAAAGTTTGCATCGCCGTCATTGCGGTAAAGCACCTTGTAATCATCGGAGAAGGTGGTGTTGAAGATGTCCACCTGTCCGTTGTTGAGATAGTCCCCCGCAGCGATTCCCATGGAGGCCGTCTCACGGCCTTGCTCATTCAGCGCATAGCCGGAGGAATAACTCTCGTCATCAAAAGTGCCGTCGCCGTTGTTGATGTAGAGATAGTTCGGCGTGGAGTCGTCGGCCACCAGCAGATCAACCCTGCCATTGTTGGTCAGATCAATAAACAACGAGGAGAGCCCATAGTTACCAGCCGGATCACTCACCCCGGCATAGCGGCTCACATCCGTAAACGTTCCATCGCCGTTGTTGTGGAACAGGTGATCGGGCTCCCCGGGCAGCCCGCGCGGACCACAATACGTCGGCTCCCCTCGATAACTGCAAAAGGAGACGGGTATCTGCTGTGCGTCTTTCTGCTGCGTCTTCAGATCGAAATGAACGTATCCGGGCACAAACAGATCCAGCCGCCCGTCTCCGTCGTAATCTCCCCAGGTGGCGCCCGTGGACCAGATGCCGTCAGAGAGGGCTACGCCGGCCTGTTCCGCCACATCCGTAAATGTGCCGTCGTGGTTGTTGCGGTAGAGACGGTTCTTGCCATAGTTGGTGACGTAGATATCGGGCCAGCCGTCGTTGTCATAGTCCCCCACGGCAACACCGAATCCCCAGCGTCCATTTCCCACGCCGGCATGGGCCGTCACATTGGTAAATGTGCCGTCATGGTTGTTATGGAACAGAGCGGCTTGCGGCGCAGCCGCCTTTCCCTGCATGGCCTGCTCGGTGCTTCCGTTCACCAGGTAGATATCCAGCCAGCCATCATGGTCGTAGTCCAGCAACGCCACTCCGGAGCCCTTGCTCTCCAGGATGAACCGCTTCTCGGGCGACCCCATCTGGTGACGCCAGCTCGTCAGTCCAGCCTGCCGGGCGATGTTCTGGAAGAGGATGGGGCCGGTCTTTACCGTACCGCCCTCCGTAATGGGACGATGCTCTGCATCCAGCACCGGAGCATACACTCCCCCTGTACTGGAGCCACCGGAGGCGGGAGCCTGCGGAGTTTGCGGCGCGCCGCCCTCCTGGGCTCCGGGCGAGACTTGGGTAGCCCCTGCTGCCGGGGCACCCGGCGCGGCTTGGGCAGCTTGCCCAACCGGAGCGGCCTGCGGCAAGATTTGGCCATAAAGTGGCGCGGCGCTAAGCGCCGCAACGGCGCCGCCCGCCAGAAGATAGAAGATCCATGTGCGTACCGCAAGGGGAGCTGGCGCCATGTTGAGACCGGTAGATTCCTCTCCAATGGAACTCGAGCGAGCGATCGAAGCTACAGCGAGCATGAACTAGCCGGGGCGCTCGTGGCAACTTCATGAGTGAGATTTACACTACTTAGAAAAATCAGCTTCCGGATCAACCTTTCGATGGAGATCAGGAAAGAATTCGTCTGCGATGGTGCAGAACCTTATCCTTCCAAATCCTGTAGGTACCTGGCAACCAAGCGGATGGCGCAACTTCGCCTCCTCTCCACCGCATCCTCTCTCTGCAAACCCGTGGTTCGCCAAACCGCCCAGGAACTAACTACCCATCATCCCGGCGCCGCTCCGCATATTCCTCCCTGTAGTTCCCTGCCGCGGTTGGACAAACGTCCACGGACGACGCATGCTGGAGGGAACGATGCTTCCTCGCCGGTTCACCGCTCCACGCTCGGCTCACGCCTGCCTTACCTGGCTGCTGGTGGGCGCCCTCCTGCTGGTGGACGGGGGATCTTGCTGCCGGGCGCAGCATCTGCGCTATCTGAGCCAGCAATCGTGGTCAACCGAGCAGGGATTGCCGCAGAGCAGCGTTCACAGCATCGCCCAGACCTCAGACGGTTATCTCTGGATCGCAACGGAGGCAGGCCTGGCGCGCTTCGACGGAGTGAATTTCCGCATCTTCAACCGGAGCAACAACGCCGCCTTCCGCAGCGATGACATCTGCTGCCTCCTCGCGGGGCCTGGCGGTCTCTGGATCGGTACCGAGGACGGACTGCTCCTGATGCGGCATGGAAGGTTTCACCGATTCGGGAAAGCCGATGGACTTCCTTCCTCGTCGATCGACTCGCTTGCTCGATCCGGCACAGGTCAAGCAAGTTCTCAGTTGATCGTCAACACGGAAAGCGGATGGGCTCACTTGACCCAAGGACGCTTCCACGCGCTGGCCCAGCCTCCGGCTTCGCTCAGCAGCGAGATCACAGAAGCAAACACCTCCACAGATGCGGCAGTGGAGCCCAACAAGTCTCCCTCCGCAGTGCCCGGTGAAGGTTCCAGCCCCGTGCAGTGGAGCTTCTCCCCCGCCGAGGTGGCCGTAGACTACCCCGGCGGCCACCGCGTATGGCGTATCGGCCACGAACTTTCTTTTGGACGCATTCAGGCCGTCACGGTCGATCGAGAGGGTCTGGCCTGGGTGGGGATGAATCACGGCCTGTTTGTCTTGCACGCCGATCAGAAAGCGGCGCTACCGGTCACCCTCCTTGGAGCCAACTCCGTGCTCTCCATCTTCCAGGACGCGGAGGGTGACCACTGGATCGGTACGGAGACCTCCGGGCTGCACGTTCTGCGCTGGTCAGCCTTCCGCAGTGAAGCGGCGCTGGACGGCCAGGCTGTCACCAGCGTGGTTCAGACCAAAGATGGCGACATCTGGATTGGCACGCGCGACGATGGGCTACGCCGCGTCCGTCACGGCAAAGTGGACCAGCCGACGCCGCAGAACAGTTTGACCAGCGCATTCATTCTCTGCATGGCGCCGGCAGCCAACGGAGGCCTCTGGGTGGGAACCCCGGATGGCCTGAACTTCATCGACCCCAGCGGCAGCGTCCGGCAGATCACCTCCGCCGACGGCCTGCCCGATGATGATATCCGCGCGCTCGCGGCGGCAAGCGATGGATCCGTCTGGGTAGGAACCCGCCAGGGCTTGGCCCATCTGCGCATCGTTGGCTCGCAACGGAAGATCACCACGCTCAGCAGCGCCAATGGCTTGGGCGGCGACATGATCGGAGCGCTCTTACTGCGCTCCGGAGATCTCTGGGCTGCCACCTCCGGTGGTCTGTCCGTCATCCAGGGCAATGGAAACATTCGCAACTTCACAACCACGGATGGTCTGGGCGCAAACATCGTAACCTCCCTGGCCCAGGACTCCCATGGCCATCTCTGGGTGGGTGGCAGCAATGGTGGTCTCAGCATCTTCCAGGCAGGCCGATTTCTTCCGATAGGCGGCTTCCCCAGCAGCGCGGCGAGCGACGGGGATATTGAGGGAATCACCCCGGATCAGCTCGGGTTTCTCTGGTTCCGCATGGACCGGGGCATTCGTCGCATCGCTGTCGATCAGTTGCTGCGCTGTGTTGGCAGGCTCCCCTGCACCCTCCCCGGTCTGGGGAGGTATCGCGGACGATTTGGCCTGGCTGACGGCTTGCCCAATGACGAGGTGGTGGCGGGCGAGCCCTCCATCGGCTGGCTTACCGGTCAGGGCGAAATCTGGTTCCCAACCCGCGGCGGCGTCGCCATCGTGGATACCGAGCATCTGCCGGAAGATACCGTCGCGCCCCCGGTCGTATTGCAAAAGTTCATGGTAGACGACGTCTCCGAGCCGCTCAGCCAGGCCCTGGCCCGGCCCGGCGAGAGCACTGCAGCCCCACTCCGCATTCCCTTCGGGCATGCCCGCTTCACCATGGTCTATAGCGGCCTTAGCTTCACCGCGCCCTCTGAGGTCCGCTATCGCTTCCGGCTCCAGGGCTTTGACAAGCACTGGACCGAGGCCGGAAACAAGCGCTCTGCAACCTATACCAACCTTCCCCCCGGGGTCTATCTCTTTCGCGTCCAGGCCATGAACAAGGATGGTGTGTGGAACCGCGCCGGAGCGGAGTTGAGCTTCCGCATCATTCCTCCCCTCTATCGCAGAGGGTGGTTTCTCCTCTTGTGCCTGTTGGCGGTTCTAGCGCTGCTAGCCGGAATCTACCTTCTCCGTCTGCAGCGGCTGCAAGGGGAGTTCAACGCCGTGCTTGCGGAACGGAATCGCATGGCGCGCGAGATCCACGACACCTTAACCCAGGACTTTGTCGGAGCTTCTCTCCAGCTTGATCTCATCGCCCAGCACCTGAACCATGGCAAAGTGGAACTCGCGCTGGAGCAGGTAAAGCGCACCCGCCAGTTCGTCTCCGAGGGGCTCGAAGAGGCCCGGCGCAGCATCTGGGAGATGCGAGCCGATTCTTCGCAGCACGATCTCCCCATGCGCCTCACTCGGCTGGTGCAACGGGATACCTTCAGCACCATCCACCCTCGCCTCCATATCGGCGGAGCCTATCGTCCGCTCGATCCGCGTGTCGAACGAGAGGTTCTTCGCATCGCGCAGGAGGCTCTCACCAACGTCCTGCACCACGCATCCTCTTCTGAAGTCTCGGTGGAGATGCATTACTCCAGTGATATGCTGGTGCTGACAATTGAAGACACCGGTGTTGGTTTCGACCTGAACGAAGCATCCCGCAAGGCAGCGCACTTCGGTTTACTTGGGATGAAGGAGCGGGCTGCTGCAATCGCCGGTGAGCTCCAGATCTCCAGTGAACCCGGACATGGCGCCAAAGTCTGCTTGCGAGTCCCGATTGGGCAAAGCGCCGGCTAGGTTACGAGGTTGAAATGGCAGAAAAGGTCCGCATTATGCTCGTGGAGGATCACCAGGTGGTCCGGCAAGGTTTGGAGGCGCTGCTCTCTACCACCGATGACCTGGAGGTGGTCGGTTCCGTCGGAGACGGGCTGCAAGCCATGGAACTCTTTCGCTCCCTGAAGCCGGACATTACTCTCATCGACCTGCAACTGCCGAAACAGGGAGGAGCGGAGACCATCCGAAAGATTCGCGCGGAGTTTCCCCAGGCGCGTTTCATTGTGCTCACCACATTTGACGGCGATGAAGATATCTACCGTGCCCTGCAGGCCGGAGCACGCGCTTACCTGCTGAAGGGCATGCCGCTGGACGAGTTGATTACAACCATCCACACAGTGCACAGCGGCAAGCTGCATATTCCTGCTCCGGTTGCCGAAAAACTGGCCGAGCGCCTCAGCGGTCAGGAACTGACAGCCCGGGAGTTGCATGTTCTGGAGAGGATCGTCGCGGGACGAGCGAACAAGGAGATCTCCGCGGATCTATCCATCTCTGAAGCAACCGTGAAAACCCACATCAACAGCCTGCTGGGCAAGCTTGGGGTGACAGATCGCACCCAGGCCGCAACCATCGCAATTCAACGAGGACTGGTGAGCCACCGATGAACCTTACGCTGTTTTCCCCATCGACATCCAAGGGCAGAGCCCTGAGCCCATGGGCGTTGTTGCTCTGCGCTGCACTCTGTGCCTCTCCCGCATCCACATCGGCCTCCGGACTGGGCCTCCATCTTCGCCACTCGAAAGATGCTTCCTCCAGGCTGCAATGGCGCTCAGCCACGCCAGCCGAACTCGAAGCCGTCCTGCCGGCGCGTGCGCAAGTCGTCAAGGAGCACATCGAGACCGAGATGCGCTCCGCAACCGGGGTCATCGACGCCCACGGACGCGTGGTGGCAGCGGTCGTCCTGATCACGGCCGGATATGCAGCCAGCGGAAAGTACTACTACTACCTTCTGGCCCAGGCGCCGATCCACCTGGGAAACTCCATCAATCTCCCTCCAGGGTCGTATGCGGTGGGTTGGACCCGCACAGACAATGGACTGTCTGTTCAACTGTACGATGCGGACACCGGGGTGGCGCGAGGAACGGTAGTGGCTAAGCCCATCACTCCGCGAGCCCCCATCGTCTCCGTAAAGATCTGGCCGCCCTCGCAGCGCAGCGTCATCCAGATCGGGCGCTTCGCCGTACCCTACACTCTGGGCAACTGAGGCGCATCGCTCTCGCCAATCGTATCCTGCAACACCGAACGCCTGAGATGTTTGCCGGCTCCGTCGATCGCTATGCTGAAGGCTTGCGGACCGGAACGGCTACCGGCTAAAAACCGGTAGGTTGGGTTGCGGCTCAAGCCGCCTGGAGGGCGCCCGGCTGAGAGCCAGCTTAAGGCTCGGTGGGCGCGGTAATTTTGAAGTTCTCTCCCGGATCGTCCCACTGCTGATTTTCGATGTACCGCCGGACGGTGTCCTGGCCCACAGCATACGAGCAAATCATCCGCTCGGCCGTAGCAGTCAACCTGAAAAACCTCGCAGAGGACGAGCATCTCCGCACATGCGCGGCCTTCGGCTATCTGGGCATCCCGTGCTGCAACGCCTATCACACGGGCTATCCGCACTATGAGCTGGACCTCATCGAGCTTGAGTCGGGTGGAAGCGCCTGGATCTGCTGCGCTCTCAACCGCGCTCTCAACCCAGTTCCCCATCAGGAACGCCTCAACTCAGCGGACTGTGACGATCTGGATGCGTTCCTGGGCGGCGCCCGATGCCTCAGCCAGAAATGAAGTGATGCCTCCGCTCGACGACCTCCGAATCGCACGCCAAACCCCCACCCCGTGACCCTGCCCGGTCGGCGGCCCAAGTCCCACTCCCTCCGCCCCGCAAAGTCGGGCGCAAAGTCGGGCGCAAAGTCGGGTGCCCCACATCTCGCTCTTGGAGGTGCGGGCTTGCAGAACGCACCACCGTCCATCCCGGCCGACGGGAGAAGGCTCAAAAAAACTCAGGCACAAGCCAGACGCCGCGGTCTGCGGAGCAAGCTCCATAAACTAACGGATGACCAGGCCGGGCGGATAGGTGGGGGCCCGGCGTTCGGTAGACTTTCAGTTTTCGCGTCGACGGACGAAGGCTCTTTACCGGCAACCGGTGCGGTCATCCGCATACGATCTATGCCGTCCTCCAGACAGAGGATGGATTCGCTGCGGTGATAATGGTCATTCTTTACGGCGCATTGCAGTTGCCTTTTGGAGAACGCGGACAGAAAGCGGACAGTGGGGCCAAAACTGCGCTGGCCGCTCTCAGGCGGCAACGACTAAACCGTTGATAATATTGGATTTGATTGGTTGCGGGGGGGGGTAGGATTTGAACCTGCGGCCTTTGGGTTATGAGCGACCGAACTAACACGTAAGTTGTTGACTTTGCGGTACTAATGGCGACTAAAACGTACGGAGAAGTACCCCTCGGACAGGCTACCCGGAGTGTATCGGGAGTCAGTTTCAACCGTTGGGTTTTCCGTAGATCGGTCCGTGAACAGTTGAACGCAGACCTTGATTCATGCCATTCTTGTTCATATGTTTTGAATGTTTCACGTTCCGTGAACAGATAGAATAGAT
>DAHXNO010000154.1 GCA_027365345.1 Granulicella sp. | reverse complement strand
CATCCATCAGATTGAAGCCGAGACCCGCCACGATGTGCTGGCCTTCACCACCGCCGTGGCCGAGTCGGTGGGCGAAGAGGCTCGCTGGCTGCACTACGGCCTCACCTCCACCGATGTGGTCGATACCGCCCAGGCTCTGGCCCTGGCAGAGGCCTCCGCCCTCATTCGCGAGGGGATCCTCCGCCTGCGCCGGGTCCTGCGTCAACGCGCTGTGGAGTTCCAGCACACCCCCACCATCGGCCGCACCCACGGGGTCCACGCCGAGCCCACCACCTTCGGCATGAAGCTGCTTCTCTGGTACGCCGAGATGGGCCGCAACCTCAAGCGCTTTGACGCCGCCGCCGAAGATCTGCGCGTGGGCAAGATCTCCGGCGCGGTAGGAGCCTTTGGCAAGCTCAACCCGCAGCACGAGGCCGCCATCCTGGCTGAACTCGGGCTCCAGCCCGCTCTGGTCTCCACCCAGGTCCTGCAACGGGACCGCCATGCCGCCTACATCACCACGCTGGCCGTGCTAGCCTCCACCCTCGACAAGATCGCTCTCGAAATCAGGCACCTCCAGCGCACCGAGGTTCGCGAAGCCGAAGAGTTCTTCTCCCCCGGCCAGAAGGGCTCCAGCGCCATGCCCCACAAACGCAATCCCATCACCTGCGAGAACATCTGCGGCCTCGCCCGGGTCATGCGAGGCAATGCTCAGGTCGCCCTGGAGGATGTCGCCCTGTGGCACGAACGGGACATCTCCCACTCCTCCGCCGAGCGCGTCATCCTTCCCGACACCACCACCCTGGCCGATTTCCTGCTCGACCGCACCGCCACGCTCATCGATCGCCTCCTCGTCTATCCCGGCCGAATGCTTCGCAACCTCGAATCCACCAACGGACTCGTCTTCAGCGGCCAGTTGCTCATCGACTTAGCCGCCGCCGGTATGAGCCGCGAGGATGCCTACCGCCTGGTCCAGGGACACGCCATGAATGCCTGGACCAATGACCTCAGCTTCCGCTCCCTCATCCAGGCCGACCCGGAGATCCAGGCACGGCTCTCCTCGGAGAAGATCGAAGCCGCCTTCGATGTGCGCCGTCAACTCCAGAATATTGACGCCATCTTCGCTCGGGTTCTCGCCGAGGGTTGATCGCCTCCGCACAGCCGTCCCGGCACTCCGCCAAAAGGTAGAGAACGCAATGCAACAGGACGCAATGCCAAATCTATTCCCTATTCTCCCCTTGGTCGACTCAGCCCTCCGATCGGCAGCCGAGCGCTCCGGAACATCGCTGGCCTGCCGGCCGGGCTGCTCCCAGTGCTGCGTGGGCGCATTCGCCATCACCCAGCTCGACGCGGAACTTCTCCGCTCCGGACTCGCCCACGCTCCAGCCACCTTGGCGGAGCGCATTCAGCATCGCGCTCGCCTCTCCTGGGCCAGGCTCCGCTCCACCTTCCCCGGCGACCCGCTCCGCGGACTGCTCTTTACGCAGCCGGAGCACAAAGACGCCTTTGAGGAGTTTGCCAATGATGAGCCCTGTCCCCTGCTGGATCCAGCCACCCAAACCTGCGATCTCTACCACGCCCGCCCCGTAGCCTGCCGAACCTTCGGGCCGCCGGTAAAGGATGAGCAGGGCCATCTGACCGTGTGCGAGTTGTGTTTTGTGGATGCTTCCGCGGAAGAGGTTGCGCGTTGCGAGATGGACCAAAGCTGGCGCACCCAGGAGGAACTCCTGATCTCCGCCTCGGAGCAACGCTCTGGCCTGCATGGCCTCACCCTCGTCGCCTATGCGCTGGCCCCCGACCCACCTGGCCCCACCGGCGCCTGACCCCACCAGCCTGCGGCCCACTCTCGTTTCCTCGGCAAACAACTCGTTTCGATAGGCCTTTTCACCACCAACTCCCAGTTTCCTCAGACGAGCTCCCGCACGCCGTCTTTCTGCGCGAAAATAGAGTGCGATGCCCCTCCCACCCAGCTCCCGCAGCGCCAAAAAGCCCACCCCCGGCGAATCCTGTCCGCCACTGCAAACCATCGTTCTGGCCGTGACGGGAGCCAGCGGCTCGGTCCTTCCCATCGAGATGTTGCAGGCTCTCGAAGCCGACCCGCGCGTTGGCCGCGTCCATCTTGTGGTCTCACCCAGCGCCCTGCGCGTTCTGGCGGAAGAGAATGGGGCTGGCGGCCGCCACGCACTCATCCAGCAGTTCTTGGGAGCCCAATCCACCAAGATCTCGCTGCTGGCGCACGAAGATATCGGAGCCTCCATCGCCTCTGGCTCTTACCTCGTCGATGCCATGGTCGTCCTGCCCTGCTCCATGGGAACCTTGGCTGGCATCGCTCACGGCCTGGCCGACAACCTCATCGAACGCGCCGCTGACGTCTGCCTGAAAGAGCGCCGCCGCCTCGTGCTCTGCATACGAGAGACGCCACTCAGCTTGATTCACCTGAACAATATGCTGGCCGCCGCCCAGGCTGGAGCCACCATCTTCCCCGTCGTCCCCTCGTTTTACAACCAGCCGCAAACCATAACCGATGTCGCGCGCAACTACGTACACCGCGTCCTGCAGCACATCGGCCTGCCCCAGCCCGGAGCCTATCGCTGGGGAGCCGAGCGCCAGAACAAGGAATAGGCGCAGCCCAACTCTGCCTCTCCGCTTGGTCCCTCTGCGCTTCAGCGCAGCTTGTTCAGGGTATACGTCCCGCCCACCGGCGCTGGATTCTCTTTCAGAAAGTCCACAGTAACCGCAGCCGCGCGGTCCGGGCAGCTCTTCGGCGTCAGATGCCCGCACCCGGAAAGAATATCCAGCTCAGAACTCGGATCCAAAGCGTGCATCCGTTCCCCCACTGCAAGCGGAATCAGTTCATCACTTCCACCCCATACGATCAGCAGCGGCTCGGTCAGGTCACCCAGCCTGGAGTCCACCAGATCCTTCCCCGTCTCCATGGAAGCCATGCTGCGATCAATCACCCACTGTTGCTGCTGTTCCTGACGCAGCGCCGCCCGCAGAACAAACTCCGGCAAAGGCTTGGCGTTCGGCTCCATCAGATCCAACAGTTGCTGCATCTGCGCCTCGTCGCTGGGGTGAAAGATCTGCGTCCCGCCGCCCAACTGGAACTTAAGGCCTGCGCTGTCGTAGATCACTACCCGGTTCACGATCTCCGGATGGTCAAGCGCCAGCTTCAACACCACCCACCCACCCATCGACCAGCCGCCAACATCCGGCCTCTGCAATCCAATAGCCTGAATAAAGTCGGCTACAAACTGCTCCTCGGTAGAGATCGAATAGTCGCTGTCGCCCGGCTTGGGCGAGCGTCCGTAACCCAGCAGATCCGGAGCATAGACGTGAAACCCGGCCCGCTTCAGACGCTCCAGCATCGGAGCCCAGCTCTCATCCCGGTCTCCCAGCCCATGCACCAGCACCAACGGTATGCCGCCGCCGGGGATCCGCGACTCGGCCTCATAGTAGTGCACCCGGCCCTCGGGCAGCATCACGTAGTTGCTTTGCACCCGATGCAAAAACAAACTGAAGTGAACCCCCTGCCGCATCACCCACAGCGGGCGCTGGTAGAAAACCGCGGCCAACCCCAACCCTGCCAGAACCAACACCACCAGCAACCGCCCCAGCGTCTTCATACCCGGCCCTCATCCCATTCCATTTCCATCTCTAACGCTCTGCGTATCACTGTACAGGCGCGCGCCGTCAAAGCGAAGTCTCCGTCCTCCAACACCTCTTGCACATCGGCCCACACCACCTCTCCCACATCGCTGCCGGCGCGCGCTTCCCCTTCAGATTCATCGCCCCGCAGGTGGCAGAGAAAATCGACCACCAGGTAGTGATACTGCACCCGGCCCTCGGCGTCGCGCTGAATCATGTCAAAGGTCTCCACCGCGTCTATAGGCTCTACCCTCAGCCCGGTCTCCTCCAGCGTCTCCCGGATGCAGGCCTCGCGGGCCGTCTCACCCAGTTCCATCGCTCCTCCGGGAAGGCTCCAGCCTCCCGCCATCGGCTCGGTCTTGCGCCGCGCCAGCAGAACCTGGCTGCGCCCCTCTGCTCTGCGCAGCACCACCGATCCCACCCCGGCGATGGGCCGCTCTGGATACTCCCGGCGCTGGGAACCTTCGCTTTGCGGGCCGTGCCTGCTCGAAGAACCCATACGTCTACTTCAGCGGCCTTCCATACTCTTCGCTGAAGACGGTGCGAACTGCATCGAAGCGTCCTCCATCGAACTTGTCGGCACCCTTCAGGTGACCGATCGCCAACAGCGAAACCACCCAGTAACTCATCGGCAAGCGCAGCGTCTCGCATACACGCTGCTGCTCAAAGCCCTCCATCATCGCCGTATCGTAGCCCAGCACCTCGGCCATCCACATCATCGTGGTCGCGGCGATGGAGACCTGCTTGTTCAGCCAACCCGCCATCTCCTCGGGCGAAAAACTCGAAAGGTACTGGGGCACGTTGGAGGCAGCCTGTGCGGCATAGATCTCCGGCATTCCCTTCGCGGAGCCCATGCGAATCATCTCCTCCAGATCTCTCCGCCAGCCGTCGCGATCCCCACAGCAGACGATCACCGCTGACGCCTCCTCTACCTTCGCCTGGTTGTAGCTGGCCGCGCGTAGCCGCTTCCGCTGCTCCGAGCTCTGAACCACAATAAAACGCCAGGGTTGAAGATTGTATCCACTGGGCGCACGCAGACCGGCGTCAAGGATCTGCCACAGGTCTCTGGGCGGAATGGACTCTTGCTCAAAACTTGGCGTCGATCGCCGTTCGCGAATGGCCTGGATCAGGGGCTTATGGAAGCTTGCCATGAACTCGTCCCCGCAGCTCTCTTTCCACTGAAAATCATCTGTTCAGGAACTGACGCGCTTCCTGGGAGCGCCGCCCCTTTGCTACAAACTTCGGCTACATTCAATCGCTAATGACATGCAATCTCTAACTACATGGTCCAATCTCTGGCTACGTCCAAATCTCTGGCTATATTCAAGCCTCTCCAGGTTGATCCCAAGGTTGCCTGCACAGATAACCATACCCCACATCCAGGCAAAGCCGTCAATCCAGCCTATCGATCCTTTCTCAAGCGTTGATCGTTGATCCATCGTCGAATCTTGATCAATGGGCGACTCACTCTAAAGGTTACCTCCACGCATCAGGGAATACTCGAAACAAGCTGCTCTGTAACCACCGCCTGAGCGCCCGGCCCGGAGCCGGCCGCTCCCGAAGAGCCCGGTGGGACGGTAAACACCCATACGCTGTGAAAGGCCTGGCGTAGCTCCATATGCGCGTCAATCATCGCCCGAGCAGCCGCCTTGCTGCGCTCCTCCGCCGCAGCGCTGTCACTCCCATCCTCGCCAATCAGATAAAGAATCAGATTCAGGTTCTTGCCATCCACTGAACCCTCCGCTGAAAGGCCAGAGAACCGGTAGACCGTAGCTGCTCCATGGTCACCGCTGGACGTCAGCGTCAGGGGATGAGCCGGGCTCACTCCGTTAAGCAGTTCGGGAGGAGCCGCGGACCACTGCTCCGAACGCAGGCGATCAAGGTTGGTGGTGGTCACAAAGTTCGCCGGACGTAACAGACGATCCGCTTCGCCATAGAAGAGCCATGCCAACCAAAGCTCATCCGCATTGGCATCCTCTCGCGCCGCCTTCCAGTACCACAGACCATCGTGACCGTCCGCCAACCTCGCTCGTGGATAAAAGCCGGCCAACTCCCACTGCCCATCATCCTGCCGCACCAGGAACGAGAGCAGCCAGGGAAGATCCCCT
>DAHXNO010000150.1 GCA_027365345.1 Granulicella sp. | reverse complement strand
GCTGTCAGACGATGCGGGATACGGCCCCCCATGCACCATGGCGCCGCAGACCTCAACGCCGGTGGGATAGCCGTTGAAGAGCACCCGTCCTGCCTTGCGCTCCAGCACGGCGATCAGATCCTGGTATGCGGCCAGATCCTCCTCTGTGCCCAGAAGCGTTGCAGTCAGGTGGCCCCCCAGCCCCTCGGCCGCGCGCAGCATCGCCTCACGCCCGTTGCAGCGGATCATCAAGGATGTGGGCCCAAAGATCTCTTCGCTCAGCTCCGGCTTCTCAAGAAAGGCATCGATCTCGGTCTCCAGCAGCGTGGCCGTGGCGCTGCACGCGCCGCTGCTCTGCGCCCTCGGCTTGGCTCCTTCGCCGCAGGAAGAGCTTCGCGCTTCAATCCCTCGCCGATAGTTTGCTGCGATCGCCGGCGTCAGCAGCGTAAATTCGGCGCTCTCCTGGGTCAGCCGGCGCAGCTCGGCCAGCAGGGATTCGGTCTCTTCCTGTACAGGCAAAAACACCATTCCCGGTTTGGTGCAAAACTGCCCCGCCCCCAGCGTGAAAGAGCCAAATACCCCTGCGGCGATCTCCCTGGCCTGGCTGGCCAGCGCACCCGGCAACACGAACACCGGATTGGTGCTGCCCATCTCTGCGAAGCAGGGAATCGGGTTGGGCCGGTTGGATGCCAGATCCAACAGCGCTCGTCCTCCCCGGCGCGATCCCGTAAAGGCCACCGCCTGGGTCAGCGGATGCTGGACCAGCGCTTGTCCAACGGCAAATCCGGAGTCGAACAACAGCGAGAACAGGCCCTGCGGAGCGCCGCAGCGCCGCACGCTTTCCGCCACAATCTGTCCCGCCAACTCACTGGTTCCGGGGTGCGCCGGGTGCGCCTTCACCACCACCGGACATCCGGCTGCCAGGGCCGAGGCTGTATCGCCGCCGGCCACGGAGAAGGCCAGCGGAAAGTTGCTGGCCCCAAAGACCACGACCGGCCCCAGCGGTTGCAGCATGGAGCGCAGGTCCGGGCGCGGCAGCGGCTTTCGGTCCGGCAGCGCCGGATCGATGCGTGCCTCCACCCAGGAGCCCTCCTCCACCACCCTTGCGAACAGGCGAAGCTGGTTGCTGGTGCGCTGGGTCTCTCCCTTCAGCCGAGCCTCTGGCAGCGCCGTCTCCAGCCGCGCTCGCGCTGCCAACTCCACAGTTGCGGCATCCAGTCCGTCGGCGATGGCGCGCAGCAGCGTGGCCCGCTCCGCGCCGCTGCTCTTTCTCCAGGAAACGAACGCCGACTGCGCCGCCTCCAGCGCGCTCGCCACATCCTGCTCTCCGGCTGAGTAGAAGGCTGGCCCCACCGTTTCGCCCGTGGCCGGATTGACTGCATGAAACTGCGAGCCGGCCTTTGCTCCGGCTCGGCCGGCGATAAGGGATACGCCTGAAATCTCCATATGCTCCTCGCATTCTCTTCGTTGAAACCTGGCTTTGATTCAATCCCAATTCACTCCCGGCACGCTCCCGTCTCACGGACGCCGCACCGCTGCAACCTGCAAGCCCCTGCGGACCTTGCCTGGAAATTCAAGAAAACTCCTCCGGAACCTCCCTGGCTCACTCTTTCAGATCCTCCTCAAAAACCTCTATACGTTTTCTATACCTTCTGAGACGGCGTACTCCGCTCCGCCGGCCACGGATCCAGCCGCTTCCTCTTCCATAAGGCTGGAAACCAGCGCGGGATAGAGCGGCGGACGCACCTGGCCGGCACGCCAGCCGAACAGAAACTCCGTAGCTCCGCCGCAGATCCGTCCCTGGCAAGGGCCCATGCCGCAGCGCGTGTGCAGCTTGGCATCTCGCCCATCGGAGCGCCCGCGCAGAGCGGCCATTCGGACATCCTCGCAGCGGCAGACGATGGTCTCCTCTGCCGCCAGATCACGCAGCCGGGGGTCTAGCCGGCAGGCGCGCTCCAGCGCCTCGACAAATGCCTGCATCCCGGCGCGGCGCTTGCTCAGCGCGAGCGCCGCGCCGGTCTTCCCTGCGGCAGCCAGTCCGGCGATCTGTCCTTCCAGCAGCGAACACTCCACGCCACCGATGCTGGTTGGCTCTCCTGCACACCAGACACCCGGCATGGAGGTCTGCATCTGCTCATCCGTCACGATAAAGCCGTCCCGCATCGCGCAGCCCAGCAGAGCCGCCAGCTCGGTATTCGGAATCAGGTGAAATCCGCAGGCCAGATAGTCGCACTCCACGGTCCACTGCCTTCCTTCTCTCTGCAGGCGCACCGACCGCAGCCGAGGCTGGCTGTTTTGCCCATCGCTCTCGCCGACGCTGGACTCCGCCAGTGCAGCCAGCGGCCAGCAGCGCGTCAGGTAGGGGGTCTTCCGCGTGGTCCACCGATAGCCCATGCCTTGGCGCAGCTTGCTCGGCTGGCGGAGAAGAGCCCATCCCAGCGGCGCCATCTGCGCCGGGGACGCCTGCTCGCAGATGGCCATCACCTGCGCGCCGCGCTCCTTCAGATGCGCCGCTACGGCCAGCAGCAAAGGACCAGTCCCTGCCACCACCACCCGCTTCGCTTCGATCGGCAACCCTCCGCGCACCATGGCATCCAAACCGCCGGCACCCATCACATTCGGCAGCGTCCATCCCGGGAAGGGAAGAAAGCGCTCGCGGGCTCCTGTGGCCAGAATCAGGCGGCGGAAGTGAAGATCGGCTGCCTCTCCGCCCGGGGTATTGCCTTCGGCCCGCAACACGCCTCCGTCCGGCCCCAGTCTCAGGCAGTCGATCACCTGCCATCCCATCAGGCGAGTGATAGCTGCTGACTCGAACTGCTCCATCCACCGCCTTGCCGCGGCGGGCGACGCAGCTCCGCGGCGCCATATCTGTCCACCGGTAGATGGATTGTCATCCACCACGCCCACCCGCAACCCGCCTTCCGCCGCCGCCGTCGCAGCGGCGACACCGGCCGGGCCCGCTCCAATCACAAGAATGTCAAAGGTCTGCGTCATGGCAGGGCAGGCTCTCCGCAGGTGCTCACCTGCATCCCTGGCGCGCAAAGCGTCTGGCAGGCTCTCTGATAGGGCGCGCCGTCGATGCTCACGCGGCACTCCAAGCAGATGCCCATCCCGCACAGCGGCGCTCTGGGCTCCCCGCTCACCGAACGGCGCGTCCACGCTCCAGCCACGCACACGGCTGCCGCCACCGTCGTGCCGGGGGGTACCTGCACAATCACTCCGTCCACGCTCAGGGCAACTCCGCCGCTCAAGAGCGCCGTGCTCGCTCGCTCAGTCATACGCTGCCTCCCCAAACAGCAGTTGCTCCGAAGCCGCGGGGCTACCATTCAGAAACCGGGCGGGCAGATACGGTTCTGCCGCAATCCCCGGCCTTATCCCTGTGATCTCTGCCGCAACCAGTTCTCCGGTGGCCAAGGACGTTGTGATCCCCAGCCCCTCGTGACCTGTGGCCAGCATCAGCGACCCATCTTCCGGCCATGGTCCAATCAACGGCAACTTATCCGGCGTGGCTGCCCGGAATCCAGTCCACGCGCGAATCGCCCTCAGACGGCCGATCCTGGGCAGATAGATCTCGGCGCGTCGCAGCATGGCGGCCAGCAGAGACCGGTTGATCTCCGTATCCTCGGCGCCAAACTCGCGCGAGCTTCCAATCAGAATCTGTCCCGTCTGCCGTGGCTGCACGTTGAAGGCTGCTGACTCGTCGGCGACCGCGTGCGCGCTCTTCAGGTATCCGAGCTCCACCAGTTGGTGATGCACAAACCCGGGATACCGGTCGGTGATCACCAGATGTCCACGCCGCTTTCGGATCGGCAACTCCGGAAGAAGCTGGGTCGCCCCCACCCCGCAGGCATTCACAATCCACCTCGCGCAGAGTTTACTCCCATCCTCCATCCTCACCTCGCCCCTGGCCGCTGCGGCCACCCGTTGCGGGCCCAGCCTCTCTGCGCCCAGGCTCACAGCCTGCTGCAGCAACCAGGCCGCGGCGGCGGGGGGGTAGAGAACAGCATCTGCGGGAGCCAGCAGAGCTCCAGCCAGCCCCGGACGCAGTTCAGGCTCCGCTCCGGCCACAGCGCGAGCATCCAGAACCTCCGTCCGCACGCCGGCGGCGGCATACACCGCCTGCTTGCGCCGCACCTCGTGCATCTCTTCCTCGTCGACCGCGACCCACAGCGTCCCTCTGCGCTCGAACTCAACATCTGCGGGCAACTCCGCGGAGATCCCCTCCCAAAGCTGCTGGGACCGCCGCGTCAGCGCCAGTTGCGCGGGAGAGTCGTCCATCACCACAATGTGCCCCATGCCTGCGGCGGTCGCTCCTCCGCCCACGCCCGCGGCGTCGAGCACCAGCGTCTTCAGTCCCTGGGCCGCGCAGGCCCGCGCACAGGCCGAGCCCACAATCCCTGCGCCGATCACAATCACGTCAGCGTGGCCGGTCATAGACCCACTCCACCTCGAAGCCCATCCTCAGCAGGGAACAGAAGATCTTCAGGCGCAGCGGCGCAGGTCCAGCCCGCAACGCCGGGTACAACGCGGGCGGGGTAACCGTTCCGCATGCCGGTAAAGCTCTCAAGGTTTCTGCCCAAACCACCCTCCCGGATCCACATCTGGCCGGGCGCAACACCACCTAGGACACCCTTCGTACAGAGCCATGCCGACTTTGCACCAGCCCCGGTTCCATCCGGCGAACGGTCGCCAGCCTCGTCAGAACAGAGTCTAACGATGGGGCTGTCTGCACTCGCAGACAGCGGAGAGATCTCAATGCGTTCGATTTCCGCGCGTTCCTCCCCGGCAATCGTGTGCTGCTGGAGCGCCCAGCGAATGGCCCCAGCATCCTCCCTCAGCTTATCGCGGTTACCCACGGTCAAATCCACAGCAACTCCCTCCACGAGAAGCAGCCCGCAGCGCCCCAAGCCGCATCCCGCGCGCCGCACCCGCACCGGGCGCAGGCTCTTGCGCTAACGGTAGCTGACTGAGAATCGGCAAGTTCCGTGGGTAGCATTGGCAATCAGAAGTATATATCTTGTGGACAATAATGTATACCATCTGCACGGAGCCAGCTCCAAGCGAACGGCTCCCCTCGGCAAGTGGCACACGGAACCGAGGTACAATCCGTCTCGTATGCCAGTTCCAGTTAAAGCGGCTTCAGCAGCCAATCCATCTCACGCGCCCAACTCCCTTCGTTCCAAACCCTCCGCTCGAACCAAGGAAGATAAGGACGAGTACGGCAATAGCCTGCGCAAGGCGTTTCACGAAGTTCGCGAGCTGATCGTTCATGGCCGGCTCTCTCCCGGATCCTGGATTGTAGAGGCGGATCTGGCCCAGCACCTCTCGATGAGCCGCACCCCGGTTCGCAGCGCGCTCCACCTGCTGCAGCGCGAGGGGTACGTTCTGGAGCATCCCAACGTGCGCAAGTCGAGGATGGTGGTTGCACCCCTCACCAAGGAAGATGCGGGGGAATTGTACTCGATTATCGGTCACGTCGAAGGCCTCGCAGGCAGGGGCACGGCTCGGCTCCCAAAGCAAGACCGGATGGAGATCGCCACCCAACTGAAGAGCCTCAACCGGCAGTTGCGAACCATCCTTCAGGACAAGGCCTCGGCCGCCGGCGGGATCTTCGACGCCGACCGCAACTTCCACCGCCTCATCGTCGAAGCCGGCGCCGGCCCTCGCCTGCTCACGTTGCATCGCTCCATCGAGCCGCAGGCCGAGCGTTACTGGCGTCTCTACGCCAGCTCCATCCTCAACGATCTCCATCTCTCCGTCGCCGAGCACGATACCATCATTGAGGCCGTCCTGGCCGGCGATCCGGATCGCGTGGAGCGCGCTCTCCAGGTCAACTGGGAGAATGGCTGCTCGCGGCTGGCCAGCGTTATTGAGATGTTCGGAGAGCGCGGAAGCTGGTAGCCGGAGCCAACGCTGCTGAACCGATCGATGCGGCGCCTGTACCCCAACGGGCCAGCCTGCTTCGCGTCTCCTCAACCTCTCTGGGGCAATCTGCGCTCCATTGAAATCCTGGTACGCTCTTGCGTCGAACTCCGCCGAACCATCCGGCCCATGGTCTACCTCCTCCCCGCGCCATCCGTTGACCGCATCATCGCCTCCATCGTCCCTGGCTTCAGGCTGACATCGAAAATCCGCACCCTCCGCGCTCTCCCCCCAGCGCCTTGACCTCGCCAGGTTCCGGGACACGCCCTGCGGGAGCTTGGCGACGGCTTGACGCAGGACCGTGCCGAGTGTTAGAACAATCGATTATTCTAGCTATTTTGCTAGCCAAACTTCCCAGCAGCAAACTTCCCAGCAGGGAGGCCGGCAGATGTACCCTGGACCGAGGCGGCGCTCTCCCGCGCCGATGAATTCGATCAACCGGCGGCAGATGCTGCGCGCCACTGCCGGCGCAGCCGGCTTCTCCCTGTTCTCATCCATGGGATGCGGAAACTCCGCCTCCCAGCAGACAGCCAACTCCTCCTCGTCGTGGCCGCCGAGCCTGCCCGTAGGCGTCTTCGCGCCGTCGGCGACCGACAACGCCTTCCTGGACGAGTTGGAACAACAGGGCTGCCTTTACTTCTGGGAGCAGGCCAGCCCCACCACGGGCCAGGTGCTGGACCACGCCGCGATCGATCTCAATGGGCAGATGGATACCTCCACCACAGAATCCAGCATCGCCGCCACAGGCTTTGGCCTGACCGCCCTTTGTATCGCGGACCAGCGCGGCTATCTTCCCAACGTGACGCACGCTCAGATCGTGGCCCGCGTGCAGACAACGCTGAACTTCTATTTGAACTCCATGCCGCACGAAAACGGTTTTTTTTACCACTTCAATGATGTGAACACCGGTCAGCCACTGGCCGGCTCAGAGGTCTCCTGCATGGACACCGCATGGCTTCTCTGCGGCGTTCTCACAGCCCGAGCCTACTTCAACGATGCCACCATCACCTCGCTTGCCACTCAACTGTATGAGCGCGTGAACTGGCCGTGGATGCTCAACGGCAGCACGACCTTCGCCATGGCCTGGTATCCTCCTACGGACCCCAATCCTGGTTTTAGTTCCTCTCGGTATGACACCTTCTGCGAACTCATGGCGCTGTATCTTCTCGCTATGGCGTCGCCGACCTTCCCCATTCCAGCTTCCAGTTGGAATAGCTTTTCTCGCCCGATTCTCACCTATGAGGGGTACAGCTATATCAGCAGCGACTATGACCCTCTGTTCACCCAGCAGTATTCGCAGGCATGGTTTGACTTCCGCAACCAGAGCGACGCCTACGCAAATTACTTCACAAACTCCATCACCGCGACCCAGGCGAACGAAACCTTCTGCCTCTCCTATCCACAGTGGTACACCGAGGATTACTGGGGTATCACCTCCTCCAATTCCATCAATGGCTATGTCGCCTGGGGAGGACCACCTGCGCAGGGCCCCATCGATGGCACTGTGGTTCCCTGCGCTTCAGCCGGATCATTGCCCTTCCTTCCCAACGAGTGTCTCGCCTGTCTGGAGTCGCTCAAAAGCAACTATGGCGCTCAGGCCTGGGCTCGCTATGGATTTTGTGATGCCTTTCATCCTGCCGCCAACTGGTATTCGCCAACCAGCTATGGCATTGATCTGGGCATCTCTGTCCTGATGGCGGAAAACCTTCGCACAGGTCTAGTCTGGAGCATCTTTATGAGCAATCCAGAGGCGGCGCAGGCCATGCAGTTGGCCGGGTTCACGCCTACCAACTGACGGAGGCAAATTCTCCTACGCGCCGCAAGCCTCTCGCCTTCCAGCCAGGTTGGAACCTTCGCTCCACGGCCACCAGCCGCACCCCGTCCTTCAACTGGCAGCGACTGCTTCACAGCCTTGTGCCGGTCGCCGGAACTCTCAAAGGCCAAACCGTCCGGACGAATCCACAGATAGCGATGGCAACTTGCAACCTACCTGCCTGTCCGCGCTTCGTCATAGCATTCCACCGCTGCGGAACGTATCCTCCAACGATCGTTGAGCGTACGTCGTGCCGGAAGCGACCAGGAGTCACTGCGCCAGGTCTGATGCTCAATCTCCTCCGCGTGCGAAGAAGGGCCTTGAATAAAACAAGGCGCTGAATAAAGATGCGGCCTCAATGCTTTGATCTGAATGGTTGCCGCGTCTTTTCAATTCCTGCGCCAGGGCATAAATATGCCACAGGGGCATTTTAGATTGACATGTATTTTCGCGGAGTCTTAGAGTTAGCTCGCTGAGCAATTTGGCTGTCAGCAGGCATTATTAAAACTACGATGTCTCGATTGCGCGTTGGCGGTCCGTAGTAGCAGCCGGCACGCAGGATAACCATCCTGAGTCGACTCAAACCGCATTCAATATCTCGTCCGTAAAGTACGACAAAACTCGTCCTTTCCAATGCCGGAACTCTAACCACAGCATCTCGAATGCACTGAGTGTTGTTTGCATGCTTGCATCTGTTTCATTCATAGGGAGCGGATGACGCCTGCCGCGCTTGAGCGGTTTTCCTTTTACCGCTTCGAGTGTCCCACCGCGTCTTCATTCGCTGCACGTCAATTCCCGGATAAGGCCGCGCCATCACGACGGCTCATCTTTAGAAAGCGCTCTGTTCGCAAGCAGAGCGCCTCGTCCTCTGCGTCCATAACTCGACCAATTTCTGCTCTAGTACCAGAAACATGTTGTAAAACCAAGGCCCAAAAGCAAAGCAAGCAGGTGCATTTCGCTACGGTACACGCTTTCACCCAGGGAAAGAAAAATCAGCAAAGACTTTGGAGGTACTCGTGAAATCATTGAATCAAGTTAGCCCAAGCGCAACGTGGAAACTGCTTTTCGTGGTTGCCTCGGTCGTTGTCTCCCTATCCGTTGGGCCGCGCAGCGCGATCGCTCAGGCGTACGCCTCGCTCAACGGAACAGTCACAGATCCTTCCGGCGCAGTCGTCACCAACGCGGAGGTGGTTGCCACCGCAACGCTCACCGGGCAGCAGACAAAGACCACCACAAATGTTCAAGGCGAATATACCTTCCCGACCCTGCCGCCCACCAACTACAGCATCTCGGTAAGCGCCTCAGGGTTTCATACGTACAACCAGACAGGGGTCGTACTACAAGCCAATCAAGCGCTGACTGTCAGCATCAAACTCCAGCTTGGCTCAACCAAACAAACCGTCAACGTCTCGGGAGCCACTCCGCAGGTCAACACGTCCAATGCGACCCTCTCGCAGGTTATCGGCCACCGCCAGATCATCGACCTTCCGCTCAACGGTCGAAACGCCGCCTCGCTGATCTTATTAACTGCGGGCGTCGCCAACGCCACCAATGAGGGCTTTGGCATCAATGAAGGCGACAGCAAGACCTTTCCTGCCGCCATTGTCAGCAGTTCTGACGGTACGTTGCCTGACCAGCAGAACTATCTCCTGGATGGCGGCAACAACGTCGATGAAATGACCGATGCGAACGATCCGTTCCCGTTCCCGGACGCGCTGCAGGAGTTCAGCGTTCAGACGACGAACTACGATGCGGAGTTTGGCCAGAGTGCCGGAGCGGTGGTGAACATCGTAACCAAGGCCGGGACAAATAAATTCCACGGCGATCTATTTGAATTTCTGCGCAATACCGCCTTTGACGCTAGACCCTACTTCTCCACTACACCGGTGCAGCAGAATCTCAATCAATTCGGAGGCGTGATTGGTGGGCCGGTCATCATCCCCCATCTGTCTACAGGCAGGGCGACGCAGTTCTTTTTCGGCTATCAGCGAACCCAGGACCACTTCGCCTCCAGCGCCGGATCCGCAACCATGCCCACTCCGGCTGAAGAAGGGCTGGCCACTGGTGAAAACTTTGCCGACTTCGGCAACCTATGCGACTCGGCCGACGGCAATTCCTTCAACGCCAACGGCGTCTGCGTCGGCTCCGGAGGAGCTCCCGTTCCCAGCCAGCAGGTTCGGAACCCATTCACCAACCAGCTCTATCCGTTCAATCATATTCCCACGAGCGCCTTTGACCCGGCCTCCGTCGCATTCGAAAAGGACTTTCCAACATTCTCCGGAACCGAAGCCCCCGGCCAGATTGGAGGCATCGTCCACTACACCCTGCCGACGATCCAAAACTACAACGAGTTTGTGGCTCGCGTGGACCACCAGTTTGGCGCCACGGATCACCTGTTCGTCAGGTATTACTACAATTATTTCGATGCCCCCAGCTACTACAATCCTACCAACCTGCTTCAGTACCTGCCATTCGCCAACGACCGCTATCAGAACGCCGCCATCAATGAATCCCACATTTTTTCAGACTCAATCGTCAACAACCTGGTGGTGAACTATCAGCGGGAGTATTCCATTCGCGGGAATCCGGCCGGAAGTCCTTTTGTCACCAACTTCGGCGTGAACAATGTCTACCAGTATGCTGCGGCCGGACCGTATCTGAATGTAGATGTCACCGGATACTTCGGCGTGACAGGCACCGCCACCGCCATCTTTGGGCGGAATGACTACAACTTCAATGACGTGCTCGCGTGGGTCAAGGGGAAGCATAACTTCGCGTTTGGCGGACACATCGAATTGAGCAAGTTCGACGCGACAAACGTGAACGCTGGCGACGGAAACTTCAGCTTTGCTCCGGTGAACAACGTGATTGGTTCAACCACCTATCAATACCCGGACGCCCTGGCGAACTTCCAGATGGGCTTTATGTCTTCCTTTACCCAAGGGAACTATGAGATGGTCAACGACCGCGCAAACTTCCCCAGCCTGTTCGCTCAAGATACCTGGAGGATAACCCCTCGCCTGACATTGGACTACGGCGTCCGCTGGGAGGTCTTCGAGCCATGGCGTGACCTGCACAACAAGGAGACATACTTCAATCCTTCCAACTACTCGGACGATAAGGGCACGCCGCAGTATGACCTGTCAACATTTGCCGGAACCGGAGGATTGCCGGCTGGCATGGTGCTCTCCGGAGACGCTGGCTATCCCAGGTATGGGCTCTACAACCAGTATTCGCATTTCATGCCTCGTCTGGGCTTTGCCTATGACGTATTTGGTAACGGCAAGACATCCGTGCGTGGCGGCTTCGGAGAATTCTTCCAGGACCGTCTTGAAGCGTGGATGAATCTCTCCCAGTCCACCGATGTGCCAAACACCATCTCGCTGAGCCTGCCCGATCCGGGCATGTATAGCACCACCCCAGGGGCCAACGCAGGTGGACCCTTCAGCAACCCCTATTGCACGGGCTGCGCTGCGGGAGCGGTAAGCAATCCATTCCCCTACACGTTACCATTCGGCAAATCGCAGGTGTTCCCAAATGCGTTCGCGGTCACAGAGTACAACCCCTCTACCTTCCAGACGCCGGTAACCTATGCCTGGAACCTCACGCTCCAGCAGCAGATGACCCCCAGCACCATGTTTCAGCTTAGCTATGTAGCCAGCGCGTCCCGCCACCAGATCATCGATCTGGAGACGAATCCCGCAGTAAATAACGGCGCATCTTTAGGCGATAATCTGCGCAGGGTGTATAACAGCGCCCCCGTGGTTGCCCCTTGCGTAACCACAACCGGTTGTCAGTCGAGCTACTCGAATATTGTCCTGGGTGACACCAGCGCCGCCTCCAGCTATAACTCCCTCCAGGCTTCTATCCAGAAGACAATGTCCCATGGCTTGCAATTGCAAGCAAACCTCACATGGTCCCACACCCTGGACGATATGCCGTTGGCGATGTTTGGCAACACGGAAGACATCAACGTGGACCAATCCTATGTCTATCCTCTGTATCCGGCAAATGCCACAGGAGTCCCGGCCGCGGCGCGAGTAAAGAACATCAAGGCGCTGGACACGGGCAACGCGCAGATCGACCATCCGTTCATGTTCAATGCAAACTATGTTTACCAGTTCCCAACGCTGCACCGGGGCAACCGTATCGTGCGGACTCTTGTGAATGGCTGGACGACGAGCGGCCTGGTGGAAACCCAATCCGGCGATGCGTTGACGGCCATTGACGCCTTTGTGGACAACTCCTTGACTGGCCTCTTGCAGGACCGCGCCCAGCGCAACTTCAGCCTGCCTGCGTATCGAAAGGGCGCAGGGCTCGGCGATTGCCCGGCCGGAACGCCTTGCGTCAACTGGTATAATCCGGCAGCCTTCTCCGTTCCCGTGCAGGATGGACCAGGAACCGGATTTGGCAATGTGGTCAAGGGATCGTTGCGTGGTCCACGGCTTACCAACTGGGATGCGGATGTGTTGCGCAACTTCCACATTCACGATGGCAGCTATCTGCAGTTCAGAGCGGAGTATTATGACGTGCTCAACCACACGGAATTGGCAGACCCGGGCCTCTACACCGTTCCGGATTCGAGCAGCACATCCTTTGGAACCATCACCAACACCATCAATGACCCGCAGGGTAATCCGCTCGCTCGCGAGGCGCAGTTCGCGCTCAAGTATGTCTTCTAATCTCGTGCGCCGGTTGCGGACGAGTGGGTAACGGAGACCTGGGAGATCGTTCAAGAGCAGAAGACAGGCGCCAAAGCTGCCGAACCCGTAGAACGCTGACCCCGGTCGGAGAGCCTGCGGCGCCGCGGCGGAATCCCTGATGCAGCCTCTGCGAACTCCCAGTTCGGCCCTCGTTGGGAAAGATGAACCAAGCGGGGGCCTCTGGCAGACAAGCTGAATCGGTGGCGAGGATCTTTATGAAATGGATGAATAGCTCATCGGAGTCGACGCAAATCGACGACGGCACGGCCTGGTTCTTCGCGGGCTGCGCTGCCAAAGCTCCAAGCGAACTGCATAGATGTTTCAGCGTGAGACCTACGAAAACTTTTTCAGCCAGAGGTCGCGGAAGGAGACCTTTGACGGGAAGCCTTCAATCTGTAGACCTATAAGACCTCTCACATTATTCGAGGATGCAGGATCATCATCGATCAGGACGGCCATCAACTGGCCGTTCAGGATGTGAACGAATGTGCCACCGCGAACCATAATGTTGTATTGGTTCCAGTCTGCCGTTTTCACGTACTTTCCAAGAGCCGTTCGATCGCCAATGTTCCCAACGAGTCTCGGCGGCTTGCCGGGTAGAGTATTGACCACTTGCCCCCGCCAGGCAATGATTCCGCGTCCAGTGTTCTGCGAGTAAAGCTGGCCCGAGTAGCTGCTGGCCATCTCATTGACGGGGTACCAGAAGTCAGCCTGTGGACCTGTCAGCGTCCATCTCGCTCTTGGGGGTGGGGCCAGGGGCCCACCGGGGCGGCCGCGATATCCTGTCCCGCCAGGTGGCGGCATCCCCGTGGTACTCCGATACTGAACGCCACTGCCGCCGCCATATTCCACTTTGATCTCTAATTTCAGGTCAAAATCCTTCACCTCCGTGCCGTGGTACACAATAAAGGTGTTGCCTGCAGGTTTCTCGCGGGTCGATATGCCTACAATGGCTCCGTCTTCGACGCGCCAAACATCCGGATTTCCATCCCAATCCTGCAATGTCTTTCCATCGAAGATCTGTACAAAGCCGGTATGATCGTCAAAATCCATGGGCTCCGGTTGCCGGAAACCGGGTGGCGGAAGCGCATGCGCCGCCGCCTTTTGCCCCGTGCTTTGCCCATGCAACTCCTCGGACTCGGTGAGCGCGCCTAAGGCTCCCATCGCTGCCAGCTTGTGAAACTCTCTTCTATCCATCGTTATTTTCTCCAAATGCTCCAGCACCCTCCTCAGCCCCGGCACATCGCACGCATCTGAGGCCGGCAAGCAAAACGAGCTGCTAGGTTGTGTGCCGCGCCCGAACCCACGCTTCTGTGAACCAAAAACATGCCTCACAGCGCGGGTTGGTCCGGCTGTCTTCGCTGCCACTTGTAAGCAGCGATTGAATTTTGCCAGAAGAATTTCTCTCGGACCTTGTAGCTCTTCGCGGCCACATAGCCGCGCACAATAGAGAGTGTCTCCGCATAGGTTGCCAAATGATCGCTATTTGGCCAATCGCTTCCATACAGGATGTGGTCTTCTCCGAAGACATCCCAGATAGCATCCAGTCTCTCCTTGTAGAAGGCTGGATCCTTTGGCACAACTCCATGCACGCGGACAGGAATCTCTGAAAGCTTGATAAAGACACCAGGGTTCCGGCTTAAATGGCGCAACTGCGACCAATATTCCCTGCGAGCCGGCGCTGCGGTTGGAATCGGGGACGAGGGTAGGTGGTCGATTACGATTCTGAGGTTGGGAATCCGGTTGGAGACTTCGGCAATCGTACGGATCAGAGCAGGATCTGGATTCGCGGTGTCCATCTCCAGGCCCAACTCGGCGAGCCTGTTGAGGCCGGCAAGAAAACCTGGCTTTTTCATATCCACTCCCAAATCTCGGTTCCAGAGGTTGCCGTATCGAATCCCTAAAAACAGAGGATTGGCGCGCAGCCGATCCAGCTCCCGCAGGTACTGGGGCGATCCCGGGATAAGATCACCCACCGCGCCAACCATGATCGGATTGCCCGCCGCCACCCGCAGCAACCAATCATTGTCGCCGGCTAGGGGGCTGGCCTCAACGGCGATAGCGCCCACCACGCCAAGCGGTTCTGCAATCTTCGCATAGCGGTCCGGTAGCGCTGGCTTGTAAATAACGGAGTCGCTCTTCTCCGGCCAGGGTACGCCTCCCGGGCGCCTGGTATCAAAGAGATGAATATGCGAATCGACGATGGGAATGGTAGAGGGAAGCATCAACGCCGCAGAACTCGTAGCGCACGCCACTCCCGCCGACGCCGCTAATCTAAGCATCTCTCGCCGTCGCATGAAACCTCCAAGGCGCTCAAACCTTCCTACTCGGTAGAACCTGAACCGGCCCGAGATGAAACAGGGCCAAGGCGCTCATCTGTGTTGGCCAAAGTCAAGCCTTGGCCAAAGTCACGGTCCAGGAAACCAAACTGGAAACGGCGCAGTTTTCAATCGAAAAACTGTTTCGACGTCGCCGAAAGCTTACCCAACAGATAAATCCCCTGTCAAGCTCGCCGGCGAGCGCGGTGCCGGCGAGCGTGTCGATCCGGATCGCACCCATACTCGTGGGCTTACGGGCGAAGGACTTCAGCCCCTGAATGGCGCCAGTCCCTGGATGTTTTCTAATGATACATTTGCCCTATTGGCGTCGCATGTGGTATCAAAGTGTGTCTTTGCGGAGCAGACAAACCCGGTTGTCTACTCACCGGCTGCATACTCCTACTCGAAGCTAGAGAAAAGTGGAAAGGGCTTATTCCAATGATCAGGCGTCAGGCAATCGCAATCGTGGCAACCTCGCTCCTCTGTTACTGGGCCGGAATCGGGGCGCAAGCACAAACCAGGCCGGATGCGTTGAAGCAGGGATTTCAAAATCCTCCCAGCAGCGCAAGGCCGCGAGTCTGGTGGCACTGGATGAACGGCAACATTACCCAGGCAGGGATCAAGCTGGATCTTACCTGGATGCATAGCGTTGGAATCGCCGGCTTTCAGAACTTCGATGCCGCGCTGTCCACGCCTCAGGTAGTGCCTCACCGGCTCGCGTATATGACTCCGCAATGGCAGGATGCTTTCCGTTACGCGGTCACGCTTGGCAAGCAATTCGGTATGGAAGAAGCGATTGCAGGCTCACCAGGCTGGAGCGAGACCGGCGGCCCTTGGGTTCCCGCACCGCAGGGAATGAAGAAGTACGTGTGGAGTGAAACCGATATCGAGGGGGGAAGGCCCTTTACGGGCATGCTGGCGCATCCTCCGGCCAATACAGGAGCCTTTCAAGACCTTGGGATCCATGATCTTCTCGCCGCGCCCAAAGGAGCAAAGGCCATCCCGCAGTTCTATGCGGACAGCGTCGTGGTTGCATACCGCAGGGCCGCTGACGATATTCCCGTCGAGTCGCTGCACCCCAGGATTACAGCCAGCGCTGGCGCGCCGGATGCCACTATCCTCACCGACGGCGCTGTGGCAAAGACAACCAATCTCCCCATCCCTCCGCGTGGCTCCGATGCCTGGATCCAATACGAATTCTCAACTCCTCAGACCATCCATGCGATAACAATCTCGATGAAACAAGTGGATGGATTGGCCGCCGTCCTCTCCGGAATCGGCAATCCTGACCGAATCCTGGAAGCCGGCAACGACGGGACGAACTTTACGACAGTCGTGAAACTGCCCGATGGCCGCTCCCCGGAGTACACCGTATCGTTTCCCGCGGTGACGGCCAAGTACTTTCGCGTTGTCTTCAGGCAAGAAGCCCCACCCCCGCTGCCCGCGTGGGCAAAAAATATGGACCTCAAATCTTTGGGGATCAAGGTCGGCCCGCCGCCAACTGACTATGAAATCGCTGAGTTGAATCTGCACCCCGGAGCCCGAGTCAATCGGTTTGAGGAAAAAGCGGCCTTCGTTCCCGTCCCCGATCTCTACGAATTTGCAACTGCGCCGGTAGGGCCAGCCGAGGTTGTGCAAAAAGATAGCGTCATTGACCTCACCAGCAAGATGCGGCCGGACGGCACCCTCGATTGGACCCCTCCGCCAGGACATTGGGTTGTCCTTCGCTTCGGCTATTCCCTCTTGGGAATCACCAACCACCCTGCAACTGCGGAGGCTACCGGGCTGGAAGTCGACAAACTGAATCGGACGTATGTCAAAAATTACATGTCCAATTATCTGGATAGTTACAAGCGGACGGTTGGCGCAGCCAATATGGGCCAGCAGGGCATCCGTTACGTGGTAACGGACAGTTGGGAAGCCGGAGCCCAGAACTGGACTGACAACATGATCGCGGAGTTCAAGCAACGCCGTGGCTACGATCCAGTCCCGTGGATGCCGGTTCTCGCTGGGCACATCGTGGAAAGCTCCGCGGCCAGCGACCGCTTTCTATGGGACCTGCGCAAGACCATCGCAGACCTGACTGCTGACGAACATTATGGTCAGGTTGAGGCTTCCCTCAAAGAACTCGGTATGGGCCACTACGGCGAGTCTCACGAGTCCGGACGCGCCTTCATTGCTGACGGCATGGAAGTAAAGAAACTCGATGACGTTCCGATGGGCGCCATGTGGACGCAGACGCCGGGCGTGAACAATATCCAATACGACTACAACGCTGACGATAGAGAATCGGCGTCCGTAGCACATATCTACGGCCAGAACATCGCCGCGGCGGAATCGATGACAGCGGCCGCCGCGCCCTGGGCATGGTCGCCTGCCACCCTAAAGCCAACCGCCGATCAGGAGTTTCTCAACGGAATCAACCGCTTTTGCATTCATGAATCGGCCCATCAACCGCTGGTAGGGAAAGGTACCGCGCCGGGGCTAACCCTGGGACCCTTCGGCCAGTGGTTTAATCGCAATGAAACCTGGGCAGCACAGGCGCGTCCATGGATCACCTACCTCGCGCGCAGCAGTTATCTCCTGCAGCAGGGACGCTTTGACGCGGACCTGGTGTATTTTTACGGGGAAGACTCGAACCTTACCGCGATCTTCAACAAGAAGGCGCCAGACATCCCCGCCGGCTACAACTTCGATTACATCAACGCGGACGCCTTAATCCATGAACTGAGCGTTGCCAACGGCCGAATTACCACCAGGAGTGGCATGCGCTATCGCGTGCTCGGCCTCGATCCATACAGCCGGCATATGTCTCTGCCGGTATTGCAAGCCATCTACAAACTGGTTCAGAACGGCGCCGTTGTAGCCGGTCCCAAGCCGTTTGACGATCCAAGCCTCGCCGACAATCAGGCGGAGTTCCACAAACTGGATGACGAGTTGTTTGGCGACGGCACAGGCGTACAGCACGTCGGGAAAGGCGTTGTCTATGCCGGCCAGAGCCTGGCCGATGTCTTCCAAACACTGGGAGTGGCCCCGGACTTCGACTACACCAAACCGGAGCCGGACACCCGGATTCTCTTCATTCATCGCAAGCTGGCGGACGGCGATCTCTACTTTGTGGACAACCGCAACAACCGTGACGAGACCGTGGAGGCCGGCTTCCGCGTGACAGGGAAGATGCCCGAGCTATGGTACGCCGACACCGGCAAATCGGAGGCCGCGTCCTACAAAATCGCGGACGGCCGCACCACCGTGCCACTGCATCTGGAGCCATGGGGAACTGTGTTCGTCGTGTTCCGCAAACCGGCGCTGCAGAACTCGCGCACCCTGCCGCAGCCGGTTGCAACAGAAGTCGCCACCGTGCACGGTCCGTGGAAGGTCAGTTTTCCACCTGATCTCGGGGCGCCGCCGTCCATCACACTCGACCATCTAATCTCCTGGAACGACAGCACCAATCAGGGCGTCAAGTACTTCTCCGGCACCGGTACCTATACCAAGACGATTCAAGCGCCGGCGGCCTGGTTCAGGAAGAACGCCCATCTGTGGATCGACCTGGGCGATGTGAACAATCTGGCCGATGTTACCGTCAATGGCAAGGATCTGGGAATCGTGTGGCACGCGCCGTACCGCGTGGATGCAACCGGCGTAATGAAGCCTGGAGAGAATGAATTGACCATCAAAGTCACCAATGCCTGGGTGAACCGTCTCATCGGCGACCAGCAGCCGGGTACAACCAGGAAATATACGTTCACGGATATCAAGCCATACCGCGCCAACTCGCCCTTGCAGCAATCGGGTCTGCTCGGGCCTGTACAAATTTCTACCGTAACAACGCAGCCATAGCGTGGCGGCTGCTGAAACTGCCGTTGACCAGGCGGTCGCCCGTGCGCGGCGGCGATTGGTACCTTTTCTGCTGCTGATGTACGTGGTATCGTTTCTCGATCGCGCCAATATTGGTTTCGCGAAGGAGGCTTTGCAGGCATTCGCAGGAATCTCCGATGCCACCTATGCGATGGGTGCGGGGCTGTTCTTCCTCACCTACGCCATCTTTGAGGTGCCCAGCAACCTCATCCTGCATAGGGTCGGAGCGCGGGTCTGGATGTGCCGCATCATGGTGAGTTGGGGCCTTGTGTCCATGGCAACCATGTTCGTGGCAGGTCCGCGCTCGTTTTATATGTTGCGCCTCATGCTGGGAGTCGCGGAAGCCGGCTTCTTTCCTGGCGTCATTCTCTATCTCAGCTTTTGGTTCCCAAATCGAGTCAAGGGCCAGATCCTGGGACTATTTTATTTTGGAGCGCCACTGGCTTTCATCTTTGGCGGTCCAATCTCCGGAGCGCTCCTCGATATGCCCGCGAGAGCGGGTTTACGAGGCTGGCAGTGGATGTTCCTGCTGGAAGGCGTCCTGGCGGTTGCCGTTGGCGCCTGGGCATACTTCTATCTCGGCGACAGGCCGGCGGATGCGTCCTGGCTCCCCGGCACGGAGAAACAGGCGCTCCTCGCGGTTCTGCAACAGGAAGAGCAAGCGAGGCGCAGAAACGGCCCCTCGGCATTTCCCGCCGTACTGATGGACTGGCGCGTCCTGCACTATGCGCTCGTCTACCTCCTGATTCAGATGAGTGTCTATGGCGTGGTCTTTTACCTGCCAACAGAGATTGCGACCCTTCTGGGCAGATCCGTTGGGATAGAAGTCGGACTGGCTTCGGCAATTCCCTGGGTTTGCGCTCTGGCGGCTGCATACTGGATACCTCAAAGGGCAGACAGCCGTCACAATCACCGTGTCCTTGCCGCTCTCGTCCTGGCGGCCTCGGGCTTGGCCAGCGTGGTGTTTCCAACCAGCCCACCCATCCTTGCGCTGCTTGCCATGTGCGTTGCGGCATCGGGCTTCATCGCTGTCCAGCCATTGTTCTGGACCCTTCCCACGGACTATCTCGCCGGCACTGCTGCTGCGGGCGGCATCGCGTTCATTAATGCGATTGGGGCGCTGGGCGGATTTTTTGCGCCTAACGCAAAAGTATGGGCAGATACCCGCCTTGGTTCCCATCGCGCTGGGCTGTACCTGTTGGCCGGCCTTACGCTGCTCAATGCGGTCTTGATCGCCGTCGCCCATCAAGGAAAATCGCCCAGAAACAGCCGGTCTTCTCCGTCAACGTGAGCGCCCCCGTCTGCAGTGGAAAGCCTTATCTTTAGGTCGGAAATGGGCGTACATGGCCGCCGCGAAATTTGCTGTTGACAGTCGTTTTGCAACGGAATATTATGCTCCACACTTTGAAAAGATTCCGTATTCGGATTCCAAAAATTAGGAGGCAGAAATGAAGTGCAGGTTTCTTTGGAAAATGACGTTCCAACTCGCGGCGATTGTCTTCTTGCTTCTGGGCGGCGCAGGCTGGCTCCAGGCACAGGTAACCACTGGGGCTATCTCTGGCAACGTGACGGACTCTACGGGGGCATCTATTGCAGGGGCTACGGTTGTCGTCACCAACCAGGGAACCGGCGTTCCCCAGACGTTGACAACCGATAGCAGCGGCTTCTATTCGGCGGAGGGTCTCCCCGTCGGCCTCTACCGCATAGCCATATCGAAGCCGGGCTTCGAGGAGAATGTTACCCAGGACGTACAGCTCAACCCCGGCCAACGTCGCGCCAACAACGTCGTTCTCACTATTGGCGCCACCAGCGCCAAGGTGACCGTTACAGCAACTGCGGAACAAGTCAATACAACAACTTCCGAGAGCGGCGGCACCCTATCCAGCAAGCAGATCAGTAACCTGATGTTGAATGGCAGGAACTTTCAAACCCTCGCTATCGCGGTTCCTGGCGTCAGCAGTACAGCAGGCGCAGACGCTCTGAATGGCGGCGGCCTAGAAGGCGGGACAACCCTCATCGTCAACGGTAACTCCGTCGAATACACCACGTACACCATCGACGGCGTCTACAACATGAACTCCGGCAACCTTGCTAATGTCAACATCCTGCCGATTGTTGATGGAATCTCCGAATTCAGCGTTCTGAAAGACAACTATAGTGCCAGGTATGGGTTCGCCGGCTCCGGGCAAATCGTCGTCGAAACCAAGACCGGAACCAGCACCTACCACGGGAGCGCATGGGATTATCTGCGCAACAACGCATTCGACGCAAACAACTACTACACAACATCCACTCAGCCGCTGCACCAGAACATCTTTGGCTACACCCTGGGCGGGCCATTGATTATCCCGAAACTCTATAACGGCAATGCCGGCGTGAAAAAAACATTCTTCTTTGCCGCCAACCAATGGTATGACATTATCGCAGGACAGGTCTCTCGCGGAGCCGTCTTTCCCCAGGCAATGCGTAATGGGAATTTCGGCCAGAGCCCCACTCTGCCGGCCAGCGGCGCGCTCTCACTTGATGCGCCCAGCGTCGCGCTCCTGGCCTCCGAAGGCAGAACCAACTGTCTCCTTGGGCCTACCACGATAAATCCAGCATGTATCGATCCGGTCGCTGCCTCTCTCTTGAATACCTACGTCCCGCTTCCGAATAATGTGGCGGGGGGATTTCTCAATTACCTCAACCAGGGTTCTGAGACTACAAGCCAATTGGATTATCAGTTCCGTGTTGATCACTATCTCAACTCAAATAACCAGTTGATGACTCGCGTCATGTACGAACCAGTCAAGAATGGATTTCCGTTCGATGCCTGGGGAGGGCTTCCATACACAACCATCACCGACGCCTATTACACGACAGGCTTCAATGCCCTCGTTCGTCTGCAGTCTACCATCACCCCAAACATATCGAACACCGCAGGTGTAGCGGAGACCTACGACAAGCCGCGCATTAACTTGACCAAAGGTGGACTGCTCCCAAGCGGCGTGTCCTACATTCAAGCGTATCCAAATGCCCCAACTCTGGACAGAATTCCAAACATTAGCATTTCGGAAGGATGGACCGGAAATGGAGTGCAGTCGGAACCGATCACAGCATCCGATGGCGAAGGCACCATATCCGACGACTTCAGTTGGGTAAAAGGAAACCACGTTCTACAAGCTGGAGCGTTGTATATCTTTGGAATCAAGCGCCAGAATGTATTTACCAATCCCCAAGGCAGCTTTAGCTTTGACGGAGTTCACACTGGGGACCCGGCCGCCGACTATCTGCTCGGCCTGGATAGCAGCTATTCGCAGGCAAGCACACAGAAACTAGGTTTTTATCACTACCGTCAAGGAGAAGCCTACGTCCAGGACGACTGGAGAGTGACTCCTGCTTTGACCTTGAACTTGGGAATGCGCTGGATCTATTTCTCCAGCGACACAGCCAGCGGCGATGAGGTCACAGGTTTCAACCCAGCACTCTATAATGCTGCCCAGGCGCCAGTGGTGAATATTAACGGAACACTTCAGGTCAACAGCGCAAATCAGCCCGTCACCTCGACTGGGCAAATTGCGAACCTGCTCGATGGACTCGAGTTCGCCGGACAGAATGGCGTCCCCAGCGGCTTCTTCATCCCCGTCAAAACCAACTTCGCTCCCAGGGTTGGCTTTGCCTATGACGTCTTTGGCAATGGCAAAACATCCGTCCGCGGCGGATACGGCATTGGCTACTCTCGGATTCCATTGGAGCAGATCTATGCCGCCTTTGGACAGAACCCACCTTATAACCTGAGCGCCAACGTCCTGAACAGTTCGCTTAGCAATGGAACCGCGGGAACCGCCGCCGCTCCCACGCCTCAGAGTTTAGATAATCCGCCACTTACCTTCAGACCAGCTCAGATTCAGTCCTACAGTCTGACCCTTGAAGATCAGGTAAGGCCGAGTATGGTTGCTTCCATCGCCTACGCTGGCAGCCAGTCTCGTCATTTAGAGACGTTTCAGGGTGGCTACGATTTTAACTTCCCACTGCCAGTCGCCGCTCCGAGCACCAGCGGCTGTCTAGCACCCGGGCAAGCATCTTCCACCTCCTATCAATTTGATCCTTGTATCAATACCGGTGTGGCGTCGGAAAACTATACGCGCCCCTTCCAGGGATATGCTTCCATGGAGAACGAATACGACGAAGGGACCGCAAACTACAACTCCCTGCAGACGTCGCTGACCTACAGGACCGGACCAACGCAATTCAGTCTCGCATATACTTACAGCAAGGCCTTGGCAACCATTGGCGCACATGGTGCCGGAGCTACAACGTCTCAAGGGTCTGCCGCACAGAATATGCGTAACTTCCATGCGGAGTATGGACCACCGTCGTACGACTTTACAAATGACTTTACTGCTACATGGGTCTACAGCATCCCCTTCTTCAGCCACAGCAGCAGAGCCGCCAGGCTTGCATTGGCGGATTGGAGCTTTGCCGGCCTTGCCCTTCATCAAAGTGGCTTTGCTATGAGCCCTGGCCTCACCACAAGCACCGCGGGCTTGGCGATACGCCCGAACCAGGCAGCTCCATATCAAAAAGTAGGGAAGTTAGGGGAATGGTTCAATACAAGCGATTTTGCAGCCCCTGCATACGGGTTCTTTGGAAACGCCAGCAACGGTATGATACGTGGTCCTGGATACACCTCCATCAACGTTGCTCTGTATAAGACCTTTCCCGTCACCCATCGTCTTGATCTGCAATTCCGCGCAGAGGCTTTCAACGTAGCGAACCATCCAAATTTTGAGAGCGTAGACACAAACCTGGGTGATGCCAACTTCGGCCAGGTGACCAGCGCGGGAGACCCACGAATCCTGGAGTTCGCAGCTAAAGTCCTCTTTTAGCCTCGATCACTCTTGTCCGAATCTGGACTTTTGCCAGGATCAGTGAATGGAACGACGAAGCTGCACCCTCCTCTGCCGTTGGGCCGGACGAAAGCCCAGCGTCAGCGGAGGGTGCAGCCGTTTCGAAGGCTCGTAGTATCTTCTCTCAAGTTCTGAGGCTTATTGTGGGTGGAGACGGGAAGATGTCGATCCTGCGGCTCGCCGGCAGGCACCGAACGCAGAGCCAGGGGCTTCGTCTTCGTGGGCCAGTCTGTGGCGTTGCTGCTCTGCCTGCTGGGTTCGGCCAACAGTCTGGGCGCCATGGCCAACGGTTGGGCTGTCGGCAAACGCAAGCTGTGGCATCACGGCCTGCCAGAGCGGGCCCACATTTTTCACGCCGACCGATGCGCACGCACACCGCCCCTGCAACCTTTCCGAGGGAGTCCTTAGCGGCTGCTGGAGAAAGTCCAAAGCTAGGCGTGGCAGATTCAGTGTGAGGAGCAACCTCCGGCTCAAGAACGACCTGCTTTCGATGGCCGCCAGCGCCACCAGGTTGCGCTCGTCCCGTCTTCGACTTGCCGAAGCCCTGCCGTACCAAAGGAGCCGTCAACCTGCATCCGGCCATCGACCAGGATGACCCGCTGTCTCATCCGCGGCCAGCACCGACGCCGGGTAGCAAGCGGTCGCCATAGCCCCGTCCGTAGGAAACCTGGCACGGCTCCAGCCTTCTAGCCACCGCTGACATCCAGTGGTGTGTCCGACAAAGGTTGACTGTATGCAAGGAGGACGCCAGCCACAACTGGCGCCCTCCCTCGCGAGAGGAAGGTATGCCTCCCGACCGCCACCAAGCATAGGATGGAATTGTCATGAAGGATCACACACTGCGCAGAGAAGACGAATCGTTACATTCTCCCAAGAACGAGGCCGCCTGCGTAAAGCAGGAGCAGGCGGAGGGCCCTCCGGGCGTGAGCCGCCGCAAATTCCTGCAAACCGCCACGCTTGCCGCCGGAAGCGGAGTGGCATTGAAAGCAGGACTGTTGCCCGACGCCCTCTATGCGCTTCCACTCGCTGCTGGGGCCGTGGTTTGTCTCGCAGAAGACAGGATTGCCGCAACGCCGACATTTCTCTACCGCCCGTATCGCTCAAAAGCGGCAAAGGATGCAGAGACCGAGACATGGGTGCAGATCGATCTGGCAAAGCCGTATGCCCTCGAGGAGATCCGGCTGTTTCCGGCAAACCAGCGCACGATCCCCGGAAAGGACGCGTATTATGCCGGCGAGGGATTCCCGTTGCGGTTCAAGCTGGAATCATCCAATGACGCGGAGTTCGGTAGTCCCACACTGATCGTCGATCACACCCAGCAGGATTTCTCCAATCCCGCGGACAGAATAGTGAGCATCTCCGGCCTGGCAACCACGGCACGGTATCTTCGATTGACCGTAACGAAACTGCCTGCGCCTGAGTGGACCAACAGTAGTGTGGATGCTCCCGAGGTCATTCCCGCAGATTCTGCCCACGGAGAGCACTGGTTCGCGCTTGCCCGCATCTCGGTCCTAGCCGGGGGTCACGATGTGGCGGTCGGGAAGCACGTCTCCGGAGATGGGACGCTGAGCAATCCGGAGGACCTGCAGCAACTGACCAGGCCCGAACGGATTGAAACAGAATATATCCGCAGAGATCGCCCTGAGTTTGTTACCGATGCGGCGACTTGGAACAGAGTCCCCGTTGCGGCCCAGGCTCCGCGCAGAGGAGTAACGCTGCAAGGCGGCGTATTTGAAACGACGATGCGCAAAAATATAGCGTACTTGCTGGACTCCTTCACGGTGAATGATTTGCTGTTGCAGTTCCGTGAACGGGCGGGTAAGCCTGTTCCGCCGTCCTCCCACGTGCCCAACAAATTCTGGGAGACAGATCTGGCGGGATCGAATGCAGGACGTTTTCTGATGGGATCGGGAAACACCCTGCGCTGGATCGACCATCCCGAGCTACGGAGCCGATTCAACGCGGTCGTGGAAGGAATTGCAGAATGCAGGCAATCCAACGGCTATGTGATGGCATATCCGGAAGACACCATCTTCTACTCTGAGCGCGGAGCCTACACCCGCGCCTGGCTCACCCATGGGCTGATCGAAGCAGGCTATGCCGGAAGCTCGCAAGCGTTCCAACTGCTTCGTGGTAACTACGATTGGTTCAATCAATGCGAGTATCTGCCGAACCTGATGCGGGCCGCCGTTCAGGGCGGGCAGGGAATGATTGCCAATACGCGCCTCTACTTTACCCCCGTTGGCAAGCCCCAGGATATTCAGGTGATCCAGCGCTACTTTCTGGAGCAGAGCTGGCTTCAGGCGCTGAGCGGCCAAGATAAGGGCCAGATCTGGCAATACCCGTACGATCGCCCTCACTGCTACCTGCTCACCAACCTTGAAGCTTATCTCGACACCTATATGGCGACCGGCGACCGGCGCTGGCACGATGGCGTGAAAGCCGCTTGGGAGATGTATCACCGGCATTGGCAACAGCCTGGCGGTTCCATCTCCATCATTGAATACAACTACGACCCGCCGAACTCCAATTCGCTGACGCAAAGGCTCGGAGAGCTCTGTGGAACCTCCTTCTGGACCTTTTTGAGCCAACGGTTTCAATCGATGACCCCGGATGAAGAGCGCTATGCCGCAGAAATCGAAAAGTCGATCTATAACGTTGCCATGGCAAACCAGGACGGAACCTACGGATTGCGCTATCACACGATTCTGGTTGGCAATAAGGAGAAAGGCACGCGAATCAATACCTGCTGCGAAGGACAAGGGACGCGCCTGATCGGGTCAATCCCGGAGCATATCTACTCAATCGCAGCGGATGGCGTTTATGTCCACCTGTTTGAGCCGTCAACCCTGGCATGGGAGCACGGGCAGGCGAGCCCGCTCCATCTGCGGATGGAAACGAACTTTCCGTTTGAAAACCATGTTCAATTGACCACCACGACTGCGCAGCCCACCGCAATGAACCTGCGGGTTCGCGTGCCGTCCTGGGCAACCATGCCTATGGAAGTGAAGTTAAACAAAAAAACTGTGGCAACGGGAGATCCCGGGACCTATGTCGCCTTGAACCGGGTGTGGTCTTCCGGAGATACCGTAACGTTTGAATTACCGGCTGGGTTTGCGCTTTCAGAGTACGCCGGAATCGACCAGATTCCAGGACGCAAACGCTATTCTTTGACATACGGACCAATTCTTTGTGCGGCGGTAGGATCGAAGGATGCCGTCTTGCGTGCATCGGGAGCGCGGCCAGAGCAGTTGATCCATCAGTTGAAGCCCAAGCCCGGATCACCCCTGCATTACACCGTGGCCGGCAATCCGGGCGTGGAATACATGCCGTACTGGCAGGTAGACAAAGAGGAGTTCACCTGTTTCCCGGTGGTTCTTTCGAACTGAGCCAAGAAGTTGCAACGGGAAGAACTCCCGGCGAAATTGCCAGTTCGCATTCCGCGCGCGAGACTCTCCCCTCCCGGCACACTCTGCCAAGAAATTGTGGCCGTTTCTACCACCATTCAGCATATGCGGCTTCGACGGCCACTGGCCTGATAGGCCTTGCGCTGCGGGCAGGCCTTAAAGTGGCGGCCCATCCGCTCCTGCTGCGTGAGCGCCGGAGTTGCCTCGCCCGGAATCTACTGCCCCGGCACGGCCATTGATCGGCCATCCTCTCTCATCGGAGCGGCAATAGGCCCTACCGCGGCAAAGGCTTAAAATACTCTGCGAAGAACGCGAGATGCCCCACGATGGAGATCGGAAGGATCTGCGCGCCTCCTTGCCGACTCAAACCAACGCATGAAAGGGAGTACGAATGTCATCCATCACTCGCAGAGATCTCGTCGCCGGCCTGGCCTGCGCGGGTCTCGCCGCGTCTGCCCCAGCGGAAGCGCTCCGCCCCAGTCAAACCGAGGCATCGGCTAGCCGAACCACCGCCTTCATAGACGTCTTGCGGGTTCCGGACGCCGTTACCGTCTTCTGTGGCCTCAATCATCCCTCACCGCTCAGCCGGTCGGGCACACGATGGAGCAGCTCTCACCTGCAGATCATCACTGCTCCCCAGCAGGCTTCCTTACCCATTACGCTCTCGCCAACGCCGCTCCACCCAACGCATATCCATCTCCGCTGGAGCAGCTCCGTTGCGCCCGGCACGCTTGTTCTCAACGACGCTTGGGAGCGCAGTTACGGCAATCTTCACTGGGAATCCCTGGTCCCGGAACGGGTCCTGCCCTGGTATTTTCTCACTGCCAATCGCGAGCTGCTGAACGGATACGGAGTCCGAACCGGGGCCGCTGCCCTCTGTTTTTGGCAGATCGATCCAAAAGGCATCTCTCTGTGGCTCAATGTCTGCAACGGCGGCGACGGCGTCCACCTGCGCGATCGGGAACTGCTCACAGCCACGGTGGTCAGCAGACAGGGAATGCAGGGAGAGAGCGCTCTGGATGCAGCGCGCTTGTTTTGCCGCAGCTTGTGCGATCATCCGCGTCCTCCAGTTACTTTGTACGGCAGCAATGACTGGTACTACGCTTATGGTCATAACACGGCGGCTCAAATTGTTCGCGACGCGGAACTGGTGGCTTCTCTGGTGCCTGCGCATGCACCGCGGCCTTTTACTGTTGTTGATGGCGGCTGGGACAATCGGAAGGCCTTTCCGGATATGGGCTCGCTGGCCGCGAGCGTGCGCCGGCATCATGTCCGGCCCGGCATCTGGATTCGCCCGCTCCAGGCGGATGCGGACACACCGCCCAGCCTGTTGCTGCCGGCCGCGCGCTTCAAAGAGCCGGCCGGCGCAGTGCCCGCCTTCGATCCCACTGTCCCGGAAGCTCTCGAGCGCGTGCTCGGCAAAGTCACTCAGGCAGTCGGCTGGGGATATGACCTGATCAAGCACGATTTCTCCACGTACGATCTTCTCGGGCAGTGGGGCTTTCAGATGGGCGCTCAGCCCACGCTGCCCCGCTGGAGTCTCCACGATCGCACCCACACCAACGCTGAGATCATCCGCAGCCTATATCAGTCGATCCGCCAGGCCGCTGGCGACAGCACCGTCCTTCTCGGCTGCAACACCGTCGGTCATCTTGCTGCCGGCCTCTTTGACGCGCAGCGGACCGGGGACGACGTCAGCGGACAATTCTGGGAGCGTACCCGCCGCATGGGAGTGAACACCCTGGCCTTCAGAATTCCTCAGCATCGATCCTTCTTCGCGCTGGATCCTGACTGTGTGCCAATCACCACAAAAACTCCGTGGTCCTGTAATCGCCAGTGGCTTGACTTGGTGGCCAGAAGCGGAGTTGTCCTGTTCGTCTCGCCCCAGCCTGCGGCCATGGGGCCGGAACAACGCGAAGCCGTGCGCGCCGCATTTGAGCTGTGTACCAACGGCTCAGGGGCCACTGCATCCGCCTGGGAAGACAACACCACACCCGACCACTGGCAGTTCAGCCCCGCGATGCAAAAAGACTACGACTGGTATCAGCAGAGCGGCGCCTGGCCGTTCAAACTCTGATGGCTTTCACTGTCCGCGTAACCCGAGACGCTCACCCCATCCAACCTTCGCTCGTACTGCCCAGTCAATTCGCAAGCCCTAATCTGATGACATCATGCAGCCGCAGAGGGCGGCTGCGGCATGCAAAGCGCGCCGACATGGCGGCCTGCTCCATGCGAAAACGCCCTCGCGAGGGATTGCTCGCCGACACCCTCTGACCTTGCCCTCAGAATGCCTATTCCATAACCAGCCGGCTTGAGGAGATATTCATCCTCGTCGTAGTCGTCGTGGCGGTGGGAATGGGGAAATCGGCTGTATCGATTTCCAAGTTTTGTGGGAGTGTCAGCGCCGGTTGAAAATTCCTCATTTCGCCGGTTGAAAAATCCCCCACCCAGTGCGGGTGAAGGTATACAGTTGCAGCCGGTTGGCGTGAAGATGAGACCGGCTGGTGAAGCGGAGGCGGGTACTGCAGGAGTGCAGCCCGCTGAGGAATAGCCGGCTGCAACTCATCGAGACGGTGAGAGGGTGGGAGCGGAGCATTCAGCTGTTCCTCTCCCGCCGTTAA
>DAHXNO010000119.1 GCA_027365345.1 Granulicella sp. | reverse complement strand
ACCCCCACCGCCGCTCCCAGGAAGCACAACCACTCCACCAGCGTGCCCAGCCACGGCGCAGCCATACCCACCGCCTCCACGCCGGCAAACAGCATCTCCAGCCACTCCAGCATCTTCTCCTTGGCTCGATCCCACCAGGTCAAACCCTCCGCCGCCTCAAACTGCGGCTCAGCCAGCACCGCATCGGCTGCCACGCGCTGGTGAGCAAACCTCGCCGCCTGTTCCGCGTCCGCCGCACCCTCCCACCCGCTCCCACTCTCCTCCGCCATCTCCTGCAGCCGCAAAAGCGCCGCCTGCATCAGCCTCGTCCGCGCCTCCTGGCTGCTCACACCCTGGCCCGCCCCACCCGGCAGCTTCTTTCCCGCATCGTTCAAGGCGCTGCGCAGCCAATCCCAATGCTCTTCAAACAGCCGACCCTCCGCCACCCCGCCCCGCTGCTCCTCCGCCACCTCCACATCCCGGCCCACCTCGCTGCTCTTGCAGGCCGCCTCCTGCGCCGCGCACCGCGCAACCAACCCCTGCAGCCGCACCACCTCTGTGTGGAACCCCTCCAGAGAAAGCCGCTGCAACCCCTCTGCCTTGGCGGACGGCAAAGCTCCCACCGCCCCCAGCGCCAAAGCCAGCGCTGGCACCGCTCCCACCCGGAGCAGCCACACCCTCCTGCCGGGCCATCCCCGTCGATCCTGCCGGGCCGCAGGCCGCCGCAGGCCCGCAGGCTGCCGCAGGGCCGCGGACTCACGGCTACGCCTTGCCATCGCTCACCCGCAACTCTTCTGCTCTCTCCGTCACTCTTCTCTCCGCTTCCGCCTCCAGCCCTACCGCACTCTGCAGAGACGGCGCTGATCTGGACCAACAGTGCTGCGTCGCTGGGGTTCCGGCTCTGTGCCCCACGCAACCGCCGCGCTGGATGTTCATCCTCGCCACAGACGCTCACCAGCAGCACGCAGAACGGCACGCGGATCGGCCAACCACTGCCCGGAGATCTCCTTCTTTGATCTCCTTCTTCAGCCGCTCGACTTCCTGCCTTGGGATTCGCGCCACATCCCGCCCTCCGCTCAAAGACCTCTCCAGAGGGTTCTGGCCTTCGTTGCACACTCTCAGTCTAAGATGCTACCGATCATAAGGCTCTATCCTGGCTGCCGACATACCATTCCTTCACTCAGGCCATACCCACAAGGTCCAGGTTGAAGCTCAAGCCGGCTGACAGGAACGAGGAGTGGCTCGGACCACGTTCCAACAACCTCCGCACCTTGCGTGGATGGAGCCAGGGCAAACTCGTCGAGCGCGTCAACGTCGTCCAGGTCGTCGTCTCCGCTCACAAGAGCGGCAAGCTTCACCTCACCCCCGATGGGATCCTGCGCTTCGCCGCAGTCCTCAAAGTGCCCAACGCTGAACTCTTGCGGGGAAGCAAGAGCACGCGAGCGGCGAAGAAACAGGCGGTGAATCGGTTCGAAACCCATCTTGTTGTTGGTCCGGTCCATACAGCTTTTCCGTGAGCTCTATCTGAACCCCATCTTGTGCAGCGGGGATGCGAAGCGTCAGCCGGAGAGGATGAGAGAGCGCAAGACGTACGCGCGGGATTCCCGCACACGGCTTCTACCCAGCCACCCAGCCTTCCGGCCAAACAGCAGAGGGCGAAAACCACCACATGCCAGAAAGCGTTGGCCCAATTGGCCTAAGCTGTTGAAATATTTGGTGGACCTGATCGGGAGCGAACCGATGACCTCTTCCATCCCATAGACCCAACACTGGGTAATTCAACAACTTACAAGACCCCGATGGCACTCTGAATCCTTGTAAGCACGTGGAGGCCAGTTTTTCGCCGTATCGCAAAACGTATCACGTCTTGCTCATGTCCATAGGTTCAGCACTTCGTACGATCCCCTTGAGATGGGCTTAAGAATGAGGCGGAATAAGGCGATGAAATAGGCAGAATAAAGCGAGAAATATATGGGCGCTTATGGGTGACGGTATGGGTATAAAAAGCACTGGTCATATGGGTGTATATGGGTGTATATATGTTTGAAGCCCATAATGTTCGATTCAGCTAAAATCCAGATTTTGCCCGAAGTTCTCTCCCTGATCGCCGAGATCGACGAGTTCAAGGGAGCTTGGCGAGCGCTCGGCACGCTGGCCCCGGAGCGGCTCAGCGCCTTGCGCCGCGTTGCAACCATCGAAAGCATTGGATCTTCGACGCGCATCGAAGGCAGCCAGCTCTCTGACCGCGAAGTTGACCGTCTGCTGGCCAACCTGGAAATTCAGCTTTTTGCCACCCGTGACGAGCAGGAGGTCGCCGGCTACGCCACCGTCATGGAGACGATCTTCCATGCATGGCAAGAGATTCCCGTCACTGAGAATCACATCAAGCAGCTTCACCGCGACCTGCTACAGTACAGTTCGAAAGACGATCGCCACCGCGGCGAGTACAAGAAGCACCCCAATAATGTCGCGGCCTTTGATGACGACGGGAAGCAGATTGCAACTCTCTTTGAGACGGCGACGCCGTTCGATACCCCGCGGCGCATGGCGGAACTGGTGGAATGGCTGCACACCGAGCAGGAGCTGAAACGCCTTCACCCCTTGCTCATCGCTGCCATCTTCATTGTCGTTTTTCTTGCCATCCATCCCTTCCAGGATGGCAATGGTCGTCTGAGCCGGGTCCTTACAACGCTGTTACTGCTCAAAGCGGGCTACGCCTACGTACCCTTCAGCTCGCTGGAGAGCGTGATCGAGAATAGCAAGGAAGGCTACTACCTGGCGCTGCGGCAAACGCAGTCTACCATTCAGACCGGCGATCCTAACTGGCAGCCGTGGTTGCTCTTCTTCCTGCGTGCCCTTCAGCAGCAAAAGCGCCGCTTGTCTGTCAAAGTCGAGCGTGAGCGGCTGGTTCTGGCCGCGCTGCCTGAACTGGTCGTTCGCATCCTCGAATTTGCTCGCGAACATGGCCGTGTGACGATGGCCGATATGATCCGGCTGACCGGAGCCAGCCGGAACACGCTCAAAGAGCACTTCCGCAAACTGGTTGAAATGCAGCAACTCGTGATGCACGGAAGCAGAAAGGGATCCTGGTATGCGCTCAAGTGATCAACAAGCACCCTTCAAATTGCGTTATTTGCTGGCGACAATCTCATTTCAGGACAGGGCCAAGTTCCCTCTGTCTCATGCAGCGGTCTCCAAGCCACAGTCGTTGCATAGTGAGGCGCTATTCGGCTCCCTGTGGTGGCGGAGAATCATTCTCGGTTTTTGCGGAAGCGCGGTATCTTCGAGAAATTCCGGCAGAGCTGAGCGCAGCGCGCAGGCCACGACCAACTCCGAGGGCGGCAGGGCTGGGTTCATGGTGCGCAGCCAACTAAGGAAATGCCGCCAGACCTGGGCCGTGTGATTCAAGGCCAGATGCTGCAGCAATCCTTGCGCGATGCAGCCTGACTGCACATGCAGGTGGAATACAGTCATCTTGCGGCGGACGGCGTCGCGGTGAGTCTGGCTTTCGCGGTGCAGATACTGGTCGCCCTGTGCGCGGCGGCGCGGCCTCATGGCCGCCATCCAGAAGTGGTAGGCATAACTTCCCACAACATGCACGGCTTGGCGAAAGCCGAGCTCAATTTTGAAGCGGTAGCCATAGAGCAGGATGATTTCCAACGGCTCCAGGGTCATCCAGAGAAAGGTGTGCAGTCTTCGGCAAGCGGGGCGGAGTGCGCGTACGGCATCAAGCCAGGGGCCCAGAGGAGCATAATGCTGATCAAAGCATGAATGCCGCTAGCATTACACTGCTCTCGGTCACACGGTACGCAAACTCGTACCTGCGGCTTTATGCTTGAAGTCAGTGACTATCTCCAGGGAACAGCTCTTACTGCGGCAAATCGAGAAGGTGAAAGCACAACTGGCTGCGGTCGGCGATCTGCGTCCGGGCAGCCTCTCGACGCAGTACAACGTCTGCGGCACACCCGGATGCCGCTGCAAGGCCACGCCGCCCAAAAAGCACGGGCCCTACTATCAGGTCAGTTTTACGCGCAAGGGGAAGAGCAGCTCGAAGTTCGTGCGCAAGGAGGATCTCGCCGCCGTCCGCCAGGAACTGAAGAACTACGAACGTATGAAGACTCTCGTCGACCGCCGGATTGATTTGGCTACCGAGCTATCTAACCTCCGCCTGGCCAACAACCGCACCTGACCGAATTGAGAATTCGGCACTGTCCAGGTTTCTCTATACGTCTAAGTAAGTGTGATGCCCGCGGACAACTTAGTCGAGTTACCCGAGGACAGCCAAGCGCTGAAGGCGATGGTTTGTGCGCTGCTGCGGGAGCACAATCAGCGTGGATTGCAGCAGCGCCGTGCGGATCACAGGAGGAGGAAGTGTGGCGGACACCACGACCGTGCGTGGCGCGCTGGGAACGGGTTGTTTGTTCGCAGGCTGTGCGTGCAGTGCTGCAAAGCCTGGGTGCAACAGGCCGAGAGCTACGGCGATTGGGATGAGCGGTTTCACGGGCGGTCCTTTCTTGGTTAGGCAATTTCACCCTGGGCAAAACGGTCGATGCCCTCGGTGAGGCCGTATTTTGCAATCAACTTCGACCGGCGCACCCGGTCCTTGGGTTTGGTGGAGAACGTGGCGTAGCTGCGGGTGTCGAGGTTCAAGATCACAACCTTGGTCAGCCCGTCGCGGCGGATGTATAGGGCTTCGCGGTTCTGCAGGCTCTCGAAGAGGGTCAGCTGCTGCTCATTCATCCGGAAGAGATCGGCGTACCGCTTGCGATTGAAGGTCGGGTCTTTCAGGAACAAAAAGGACGAGCAGGAATTCACGATGCTGTCGGCGTTTTCGCCGAGGTCTTCTGCGGACTGGCCGATCAGCGTCACGCCGCCGAGATTCTTGCGCACCGTCTTGATGGAGGAGAGCGCGCCTTCGAGCGACTGGCGATTCTTCATCGAAGAGAAGAGTTCCTCGATCAGGATGTGCTTGGGGACTCCCAGATTGGCCGGATCGTAGAGCACATCGTTGATGCGCCGTAGAAGCCAGACCATCAGGGGTTCAATCAGGTCGGCATACTGCTCGTTGTTGACGCCCGCGAAGTCGAAGCACTGCACGCGGGACAGAGAGAGGCCATCGTCAACGTTGTCGAAGATCGCGTGGTAGACACCATCCCGGACCCATTTCGAGAGATAGCGGTCGAGCTTCTTCGGCAGGTAGAGATTCGATAGACGGCGGTTCTCCCGGTCGAGCAGGTACATATCCTGCACAGCCTTGTGAATCACGTCATCGTCTTCCGGCTCCAGTTCGGCTCCGCCATTGGCGAGCAGCAGACGGATGAAGGTGTACAGGAACTTAAGATTGCTTTCGGTCGGCTCCAGCGCGAAGGGATTGACGCGGGGGCCATCCTTGCCGACGCGGTCCACTCGCCCGCCGTACAATTCGACGACGCTCTCATAGCTGCCGCCAATGTCGAAGATGTAGCTGAGGCCGCCGTATTTCTGTTCGAGTGCAATGAGCTGGTTCCCATGGACGGATTTACCCGTGCCGGTCGGTCCAAGGATGAGCATGACCCGCACGCCGCCCACATACACATCCTGAAAGAATGGCGTCCGAGTGCGTGTCTCGAAGACATTCAGGTACTCGGCATCGAGATCTTCGGAGCGTGGATGGCCAAGATGCGGTGCGAAGACGGAAGACAGCCGGGCATGATGATCTTCCGACAGCCACAGCGGGAAGACGTTGAACTTCCCGTTACCGGGGAACATGGCGTAGAAAGCGGACAGATTGCCAAGAGTTTCCTCGATCGCCTGTGCCCGCGCATCGACGAAGGCCCGATGCACGGCGGGAATGGTGTCGCGCAATTGATCCGGGCTGTTCGCAGCCAGCAACAGCCGGAGCGAGTATTCGCCCTGTGCCTTCTTGTCGAGGGAGCGAATGACCTCACTGAGGTCATCGACATTGCTGTTCGCGGCCTTTGCGCCAGCTCCGGTTTCGAGCGATGCCGTGTCCCGCCCGCTCATGACGCGGGTCAGCACGCCAACCTTGAAGAAGGAAATGAACTTTTCCTGGGCGTCGATCTCGCTTCGAGCCGCTGCGGTGGACTTTGGTCGCCATGTTGAGCAGAGGATGCTGTCGCAGTCGAGCGTCAGTAGGCTAGAAAGCAGGCATGGTCTGGATGCTTCTGGCATGGTCTTCAGGGAGAACATCTGCACGTAGCGCTTACCGACGCGCAGGTGGTCGCTGTGCCAGGCAACCGGGTTCTTCACAATTTGGCGATCCACGCCGATATCGGCCCGGTGCGGTGGTTCGGAATGTTCGGACAGTTTTTTTGGTTTTTAAGTGGAAAGATTGCTCGTCCTAGTCGTGGCGGTGGAAATGTGAAAATCGGCTTCATCGATTTTCAAGGTCTTGTGGGAAGGGCGGGAAACAGTTGCATCGTTT
>DAHXNO010000117.1 GCA_027365345.1 Granulicella sp. | reverse complement strand
CGCGCGCAAGGCCGCTGCTGCACGACACGCCACAGCAGGAGCACAGCCTTAGAGTCTGGCTGCGCAACCTGGCGCATCACATTTCTCAGCATGCTGTGCCGGAGTCTTGGCTTTCCTCCGCAGCTTACTTTCAGAACTCCTGACCTGCCCGGCTCGAAACCTGGGTGGCGCGGGTTGCTTACGCCCTGACGATCCTCCCTGAGAGGCGCCTCCCACAGGTCGAGAAATTGAGCCATATTTCCACGTCGCCTTCTTGCTGCCAGCTTGCCCCGGCCACCCTTGACAGCGATACAGAGCGATTCCACAATAAATTCGGGTGCTTGTAGAGAGATGTCTCTTGTGGGTGCGAATGCTGGATTGAGGTCTTGCTCCGGTCTCTCGTATTGACAGGAGGTGAAATGATCAACAAATCCCTATCTCTTCTGTTTGTCCCAGTTACTGTTCTAACATTGCTGGCTGGGTGCAGCTCAACCACCATGGAGCCCTCCCCGTCGGCGTCCGGGGTTCCGGTATCCCTGAGTATGACCGACGATCCTCCAGCCGGAGTGTCTGTGCTGTTCTTCCAGGTGAGCCTGACGGGCGCCACGCTTATGCCCGCATCGGGTAGCGCGGTGTCGCTGCTCAGCAACAACACGCCCATCCAGATTGACGTCACGCAGCTCCAGGCGCTGTCCGCTTTCCTGAGCACCGCGAATGTACCCCAGGGAACTTACAACAGCCTGAGCCTCACCTTTTCCAGCCCGGAGTTGATGATCTATAACGCCTCAGACTCGTCGATTGCCAGTAGCTGCGCGGTAGGGAGCGTCTGCCAGATCGCTCCGCCCATCGACAACTCCGGGACGGTAAGCATCACAACCTCGCCGTTCCCGGTAACTGTGGCAGCGAACTCTCCCCTTGGCTTCCTGGTCGATTTCCATCTGAACAAGGTGATTCAATCCGACCTGTCCGTCAACCTGGGCGTTTCCAACGGAGTGACCGTCGCTGAGCTGCCGCCTGCTCCCACGCCTCCTCAGTTTGGCTCCCTCAGCGGGACGGTGCAGAGCATCAATGCCAACCAGAACCAGTTCACAATCCAAACGGCGTGGGGAAGGACGTTTACCATCGACTCCACAACCAGCACGACATATGACGACTTCCCAACGAGTTCATGCAGCACCGCCGGCATTGGCTGCCTCGCTGACGGGCAAGTGGTGCAGGTCCAGGTCGCCAGCTTTGCCAGCGGCGGAGTGCTTACTGCTGCCGAGGTGAGCTACCTGCAGGCTGCTATGCAACAGACTGCTGAAGGAACCATCATCGGCTTGGAGAACTCCAGCAGCGGGACCGCCATCAAGCTGATCCTGCACAATCATCCATCCAACAGCGCCAGCCTGCCCCTGGGCGGGGTGGCCACAGTGACCATTGCCAACAACGCCACATACTCTGTAGACACAAATGGCTTCACGTTGCCCTCAGGCCTGATCTTTACCGGCGCGCCTGACCTCTACATGGGACAGCAAGTCGAGGTGGACGTGGTGACCGGGTCGCTCAGTGCTTCCAATGACGACGGCTTCTCAGATAACTGGGGACCTCCGCGACCGCTCTCCTTTACTACGGACAGCGTGACGCTGGAGCCAAGCCAGGTGAGCGGAATGATCTCTGCCCTTGATTCCAGCGCACAGAGCTTCACCCTCGGCGGCAACGGAGGACCGTTCTTCATCCCATGGCCCATGCCGATGATGGTGAGTTCGAACGCTGCTTCCTTCAATGTAGTCACAACCACCCTGACCACCTACCAGAGATTCAGCATGGACAGCTACGATGGGCTGGGAACCGGTGACTACGTCTCCGTGAACGGCTGGCTCTTCCCGCCGGCGGGCAGCAGTGGTCCGCCCACGCTGGCTGCCCAAACTGTGGTGATGCGAAACAACGGAATGGATTAGGGCGTTTTCCGTTTGCTGGGTATCTTGGAGAGCACGGTGGCGGCGTTGCTCTCCACCCCGGCTAGCTTGCTTGGCGGGAATCCCGATTCGTCCCTACAGGGAAATTACAATACTTTCTTCAAGGGGATACCTGACCAGCGGTAGATCCGCCGTGCCGACCTCCCTTTGCTGACGACGAGCAGGATGGGGCATGCCTCGAAATCAGAGGTTGAATAACTCGCGCAGGCGCTTGGTCTGCGACCGGCTCACCGGGATCTCTGTCTGCTTACGGTCGTCCATGCGTAGCTGGTAACTGGACTTGAACCATGGCACCACCTCTCGGATGTGCTGAATATTGACCACAAAGGACCGGTGCACTCGCCAGAACTGATCCGGATCCAGTTGATCGGTAAGTTCCTCCAGGGTTCTGCAGTTGGAGTCCCCTTCGATCGCCTTGGTCACTACGGAGATTCTTCCGTCGCCGATGGTGGCAAAGCACAGATCCTTTTGATCCACCAGCAGCAAGCGGCTCTGAGCCCTCACCACCACCTTGCCGGAGCGGCCCAGTCCACTGGGGCTCGCGCCCACAGACCCGGTGGCCGCCATCGCCGCCTGCTCCTCCACCATCTTCAGCAGAGCATCCAGTTTCGCCTCCGCGCCGGCCATGCGGCTCTGGACTCGCTGGTCCTCCGGCCGCGCGCCGGGAAGCTCCTTTGCCGGAGAGCCTCCACTCCCTGCTGCCACGCTCTCAGCCAACCGCTCCCGAACCTTTTCGATGGTCTGCTGTACGCGCTTGCCGTCAAACGGCTTCAGCAGATAGTCAACGGCGTTCACCTCGAATGCTTTCACTGCGTACTGATCAAAGGCTGTGGCGAACACGACCTGCGGTAGCCGAGTCTTTCTATCCAGCGCCATCAGCTTCTTCAAGACAGCGAAACCGTCCAGCCCCGGCATGCGCACGTCCAGAAAGATCACGTCCGGCTTGTGGGTACGGATAAGTTCCACCGCCTCAATGCCGTTGTGCCCATGGGCCAGCACAGAGATATCGCCCGCACTATCCAGAAGGTACTGCAACTCCTGCCGGGCCAGCGGTTCGTCGTCGATGATCAACGCGGTGAGTGGCATGGCCATGGAATTGATTAAAGCAGAGGGTAGAGCCCGAAGGATAGCTCGCCGCAGCCACAGAGCCCATGCAAGGTAGCCTGCAGGGCGGCCGCGCTGCTTGGATATACCCGCAACTCAAACGGAAATGGAACAGCCTGGTCGCTGCTAATCACTGTACACACGCAACCGTACCGGGGCGCCATCCTCTGCCAGGTCATGCCCACAGCGGGTGCAAAAGACATCGGTGATCTTTACCCCGCGGTGGCACTGGCCACAGACGGGCGCCATTTGGAACTGGCACTGCGGACAGAAATGGTAGGTAGCCGCAATCGTAGTTGAGCAGTTCGGACACCGCAACAGCACCGATTGTCGCAGCAGAAAGTACACCACCGCGCCAATTCCGCCCGGCAACAATACGCACACCAGCATCCATAGTCCAACCGACATCCCGCGCCGCTTGGCATCACGGCTTACATACCCCAGCAGCAGGGCATAGCTGGCCACCAGCGAGCCCCAGGCGTACCCCATCATCAGCCGAAGGGGTAGCAGCTCATGCTTGTGGTGGGGCATCACCACGTGGAAGATGTACTGCATGCCGGCAAACAAGAAAAACGCCAGCACCATCGACCAGCGGGGAATCATGCGCAGCTCTTCATCTCCCGCGGCGTCAGGATCCTTCTTGAGCGCTCCCGCATCCCTCCGATTCGATGGCTTCTCAGAGAACAACTCCGGCATCATGGCTGCACCTCACTGTCATTCCCAGTGCCTTCGCCAAGCGGGCGAATGTGCCCCCGCCGGAACCACGCCAGTCCGAGGATCGCAGCGGTCACCGGCAACGACCACAACAGGAACAACATTAACTGATCACTGGCGTCCGGAAGACCGATGGATGTTACCTCAGAGGCATCCAGCACACCCCAGATGGCATAACAGCTCGTGATCAAGAGCGCCGAGCAGATCGTCAGCGGAACCCACAAGCCACGGAGTTTGCGCCGCTGCTCGCGGAGATTCAAGGCCTGCTCTCGCACCACGCGGTGCGTCCGGTTCACCACCACGCAGCGAGCGGCATCCTTCCTTATCGCTGCATGCAGGGCCTGGGATACGCTATCCTGCCGACGTTCTGACGCCTCCACGTATGGCTTGCCCTGGAAGGAAGCTGGTCTCATGCCTCTACCTCCGCTGAACCCGTCTCTGCACTGCGTCCGCGCGCCCCGCCGGAGCGCAACTTCAGCAGCTCTGGCTTAAGCGCCGCCAGGCCGCGGTACAGCCGGGACTTGACCGTGGATAACGGAACTCGGGTCACGGTCGCAATCTCATCAAGCGACATCTCCTCGTGGAAGCGTAGCGTCAGCACCTCGCGATAGGCAGGCTCCAGGGACAATAGCACCGTGGCAACCTCTGACGCGTTCTCCTGGCACTCCAACTGGTCAAACGGGCTGGGACCCTCCTGAACCATCTCAAACTGTGAAGATTCGCGATCCTCATTACCCTCACGCATCTCATCCAACGAAGCCAAGGTGCGCTTGCGCGAGAGATCGATGACCAGGTTGCGAGCGATGGCAAAGATCCAGGTCTCAAACCTCGCCCGCCCATCGTACTGCGAACCCCGGCGCAGCACTCGGATCCAGACCTCCTGAAACAGGTCCTCCGCTACCTCTCTCCTGCTGGTCAGGAACATGAGATAGCGCATCAGACGATGCTGATAGGTATCTATCAGGCGGTCCAGCAGTTCGGGATCCTGGCGCTTGAGGCCGCACGCGATCGCAGCGCTTTCACGCTCAATTTGTCTGGCCGCCTCGGTTGTCAATGCGCTAGAATGACTCACTTTATCTATGGACGCTATCTTCGCAGGAAAAGTCTACGCAGTAAACGATTATTCTATCTTTTCTGAGTAAACTCCGCCCCTCCTTGCCCTGAATGGCCTGAATGCGAATCTGGCCCCCACAGCAGGCGCTGCGCGGCTGCGGAGTTGCGTCGGCAGGGGAGCTAGAATGGGAATGCTGCTACCCTTAGCATCAATAAGAGGGTATCGCCGTTACCGCAGTCTGCGGAGGGATGTGTGAGTGGTTGAAACAGGCGGTCTTGAAAACCGCTTAGCCTCAACGGGCTACGGGGGTTCGAATCCCTCTCCCTCCGCCAAAAACTCTTCCAAGAACATCCAAGGATGTCTTTCAGCGTCCAGAGACATCCATGGGAAGCCATGATCTGCTGGGTGTATCTTTGGGTGCATTCTGATTTCCAAGTGGGCGTATTTCAGCCGGTGGGGGTTAAGCCATGGCGCTTGCCGATACGGGGATCAAGAAGGCCAAGCCAAGGCAAAGACCGTACAGCATGGGCGACCGTGGCGGCCTGTATCTGTCGGTCACGCCCGCCGACGGGAAGCTTTGGCGCTGGTCCTATCGGTATGAAGGCAAGGAAAAGCGGCTCTATAGCGGAATCTGTGAGTGAACCGGGCGGTGGAAGACGCCGCTGCGTGGGAAGGTCCGAAGGCGGGACTTTTCCACTGCGCTTCGAAATCCCGCAAGAGCGGCGGGATT
>DAHXNO010000088.1 GCA_027365345.1 Granulicella sp. | reverse complement strand
GCCACCGCCGCGGGCTCCGCCGCCGCCCATGCCGCCACCCCCGCCATGGAAGCCACCGCCAGCGCCACCACCATGGACACCTCCGGCACCTACGCCGCCACGGCCACCATTCCAGCCGCCCCGATCACCCCAACCGCCGCGACCCCAGCCTCCATACCCCCAGCGACCGCCGTAGCCCCCGCGACCGCCCCAGCCCCAGCCGCCGTAACCCCAGCCGCCCCAGCCACCCCAGCCCCAGCCCCAGCCAAGACCCCAGCCCCAATCCCAGCCAGGATCCCACCAGTAGGGATAAGCCCACCAATCGGGATAACCCGCCTGATACCAGTCGTAGGGTTCACCTGTGCCGCCGGGCAGATAGCTGTTGTATTCTCCGCCGCTTGCTTGGGCGGGCGGTCCAAAGGGAACCAGATCGCTGGTCACCTCGCTGGGATCGAACTCAAAGATGTGGCTCGCCGGCCCGTTGAAGTAGATAGCATGCTTCTCCTTGATCTTCATCGGCTTCCGCTGCATGTGGTCGCCAGGATAGACGTAAGCCTCTCCCTTCAGCACCCGCATGGTATCCGTGTCAGCATTGAAGGTATAGAAGCCGTCTTTTACCAAGTCACTCTGGCCGCCCGGGAGATCCACTAAAAGCTCACCACCCTTCACCGAGTTGTGAACGGCAACGTTCGCCACCCCCTTGGTCACGTCCAGCTCCATCTGCACATCGCTCAGCGACACCACCCGCACGTTGCTGTCCTGCGCTACGCGAAGAAACACTCCCGTAGCCGGCACCGCGCTGGCCGTTCCATGCAACGGCGCGATCACTTGCCCGACCGTCAGATGCTGAATAAAGTCGTTGGAATAATCAGGCTTATTGGCCTGCTGGTTTTGCTGGCCCTGCTGCTGGCCCTGCTGCGGGTACTGTTGCTGGTACTGCGGCTGTTGCCCCTGCTGCTGGTACGTCTGCTGGCCCTGCTGCGGGTACTGTTGCTGGTACTGCGGCTGGCCCTGCTGCTGGTACGGCTGTTGCCCCTGCTGGTACTGCGGCTGACCCTGCGGAGCGCTACCGGAGCGTTCGATGGGTGCCGGCTGCTGATAGACAGGCTGCTGATATTGGTACTGCGTCGGCGGATTGGCTGGGTAGCTAGGCGCCGCACTCTGCTGGTCCCCAGCCTGAGCCAATGCAACGGTCGAAACTGTCGAGAGCGTGAGAGCGAGCAGAAGACCCTTATTCCATTTCATACCCAAATCCTCTGTAGCTATAGACGGCAATTTGTGTCAAAATGTTGCGCGGCCACTTCGCGTGTTTCCACGGCAAATGCCTTCCGGTGGCTGCAAGAGAACAATGCAAGGACCGCTTTCATCGTCTCCTGTAAGGAAGGTACACCGGTTCCCATACATTCGCCGCAAGTTCTTCCAAAAACTCCTGTTTGGTCACCGCCGCCAGCTTTTCACGCTCCGCCTGCCTCCCTACGGCAACCGCAACACGCAATGAGACTTCGCGCAGCGAGTCCAGCGGAGGTAACAGGCATCCCCGGGGATCCCGTAGCGCCGGCGAGAGAGCCGCCAACGCCTCCGCCGCCGCCATGATCATGCCATCGCTCACCTTTTTCGCCCGCGCGCTCACCACCCCCAACGCCAATCCCGGGAAGATGTAGGAGTTGTTGGTCTGCGCAACCTTCTGCACGCTGCCGCCAAACTCTACTGGACCAAAGGGACTGCCCGTACCCACAATCGCCTGGCCCTCCGTCCATCGAATCAGATCCTTGGGCGTCGCCTCGCAGCGGCTGGTGGGGTTGGAGAGCGGCAGAATCACCGGTCGTGCCGCTCCGCCTACCCGATCCTGAACTCCTGCCATCATGACCTGCACCACCTCTTCGCTGAAGGCTCCAGACTGCCCGGAAACCCCAATCAGCGCCGTGGGCTGCGCTCGCCGCACCACCTCCAACAGGTCGATCCCATGCTCCCCGCGCCGCCAGTCACGGACCTCATCCAGCGGTCGAGCATACCCCATCCGCGCGCTGGCCAACTCCTTGTCCACGCTCTGCCCGGGGCCCGGGGCTGCGCCCTCCATCCCCTCCACCAGCAGCCCATCCTTGTCTACCGCATAGAAGCGCCGCCGCGCATCCTTTTCGCTCATTCCAGAGCTAACCATCGCCTGCGTCAGCATCCTCGTGATGCCCAAACCCGCTGAGCCGAATCCAAAGATCACCACGCGCTGCTGCGCCGGCGGAACTCCCGATCGGTTCACCGCCGCCAGCAACGTGGCCACCACCACAGCCGCTGTTCCCTGGATGTCGTCGTTGAAGCTCGGCAGCACGTCTCGATACCGCTCCAGCAGCCTCCCGGCGTTGTGACCCGCAAAGTCCTCCCACTGCAACAGAACATGCGGCCAGCGTTTGCGCACCACCCGCACGAACGTGTCGACAAACTTGTCATACTCTGCGCCGCGCACCCGCTCATGCCGCCAGCCAATATACAGCGGATCGGCGATTCGCTCGGCATTATCCGTGCCCACATCCAGCAGCACCGGCAGGCAGGTCAGGGGATGGATCCCAGCCAGCGCCGTATACAGCGCCAGCTTGCCGATAGGAATCCCCATGCCGCCGGCGCCCTGATCGCCCAACCCCAGGATCCGCTCCCCGTCAGAGACCACAATGCAGCGCACCCGGTCGTAACGAGGATGGCTCAGGATCGTCTCGATCCGCTCCCGATTTGGATAGCTCAGGAAGACGCCCCGCGGCTGTCTCCATATCTCAGAGAACCGCTGGCAACCTTCGCCCACCGTCGGCGTATAGACGATGGGCAGCATCTCCTCAATGTGCCGCGTCACCAGAGCGTAAAACAGCGTCTCATTCACGTTCTGCAGATCGCGCATCATGGTGTAGCGGGCAAAGTTGTCGGGATGGGAACGGAAGGCCTTCAGCCGCCGCTCCACTTGCTCTTCGAGCGTTCCCACATGCGGCGGCAGCAATCCATGCAGTGAAAACTCGTCCCTCTCAGACTCCGGAAAGGCCGTCCCCTTGTTGAACATCGGGGACGTCAACAGTCCCATGCCCGTCAGCGATAACTCAAGATACTTCGGCGCCTTGCGTTGCCTGTCCATCACCTGGATTCTACAGCCGCAGCCCGCAGCTTCGGATTCAATCAGCCTCTCTGCTTGAACCCGGCTGTTCCTTTTCCAATGCCGAACCGCCCGGCAGCGGGCATGCGCAGCCGCCTGCCCTGGAAGCGCCCTTCTATGCCCCATCCGCAGCCCATCGCCGGCCGTCGCCGGAGCTGTTTGGTCGCCCTCCTCCTTCTCTGTACTCTTGCTCTATGCCCTCTCTCTCCGTCAGCCGCCGCGCCGCGGACCGCCTTCGCTCCGGCTACCTCTGGGTCTATCGCTCGGACCTTGTCTCTGCCCAGGATGCCGAGCCCGGCTCCCCCGGTTCTTTAGCCACGCTTCTGGATCCGCGCGACCTTCCCCTCGGCACAGCGCTCTACTCCTCCGCCTCGCAGATCGCGGCCCGTCTGGTCTCGCCCCTTCCCGGGCTCACCCGCGCGCAGTATCTGCAGGACCTGCGCGCCCGCGTCGATGCCGCACTCCAACGCCGCCGCCAACTCTCGCCCATCTCGCTGGCCAACAACGCGCACCGCGTCGTCTTTTCTGAGGCAGACAACCTTCCCGGCATCGTCGCCGACCGCTACAACGATCTCGTCCTTCTCCAACTGCTCACCCAAGGCACCGCGCAGGATGACGTTCGCTCGGTAATCGTCCAGGCCCTCCGCGCCGACGCTTTGGACTCCAGCGGCCGGCGCTCTCTCACCATCTGGGAGCGGCCCGACCCTCGCATCCGGGAGCTGGAACAGCTCCCCGCTCCCCCGCCAGGTCCACTCTTCAGCACCCACACCAATGCGCCCACCGCCACCATTTTTTCGCTCAACGGCCTGCGCTTCCACTACGACGCCTCCGCCGGCCAAAAGACCGGAGCCTTTCTGGACCAGCGGCTCAACTACGCTGCGGCGGCCCGCGCCGTGGTTGCCGCTGGTGCCGTGCCCAGCGGAGACGCCAACGGTCCCCGCGCGCTGGACGTATGTACCTACCAGGGCGGCTTCGCGCTCCATCTGGCCCAGGTCTGCGCGCGCGTCACCGGCGTGGATGCCAGCCGTTCCGCCTTGGAGGCCGCCGAGCGCAACCTGATCCTCAACCAGGCCCAGGACCCTTCGCTCTTCCAACGCTGTCAGGTGGACTGGATGGAGGCTGACGCCTTCGAGTACCTTCGCCACCTCGATCAGACAACCCACGCGGACCACACAACGCATGCGGGCTCTTCCTCGCCCCAATCCTCCTCCGCCCTCTTTGACGCCATCGTCCTCGATCCTCCGGCCTTCGCCAAATCCAGGCGCGCCACCGAGGGAGCCTTGCGCGGCTACAAGGAGCTGAACCTTCGCGCCCTGCGCCTGCTCGCTCCCGGAGGCACCCTGATCACCAACTCCTGCTCCCACCACATCTCGCTGGAGGCGTTCACCGCCGTGGTCGCCGCGGCTGCCGCGGACGCCCACCGCCGCGTTCAGGTTCTGCATCGGTACGGCGCGGCTCCAGACCATCCCGAAATCCTCACCCTCCCTGAGACGGCCTACCTCAAGTGCCTCATCTGCCGCGTGGATGCGTAGGGCCCCTGAGTCGTAGCAGCATCAAATCGCCGCAGCTCTGCACCAGGAATCACTCCAGCGAGCGCATCTGTTCGATGTACAGCGCAGACAGAAACTTCCGGCCCGTACTCGCCCCGGACATATAACGCCGCTTGCCGAAGATCGGCCGATCGAACCAGGCGCGATCAAATTTGCCCAGAATCGACCATGCGATTCCCGCGTAGCCATTGGGATCGCGCCCATCGATCTGATACTTGTCATTCAAATAAATAGCCACCTTCATCGCGATCCGCACATTGGGCGTCCACTCCAGAATCTTCTTGGCCCAGTACATGCGCATCACATTGTGCATCCATCCAAACCGCAGCATCTGCATCTGCGCTGCATTCCACAGCTCGTCATGCGTCCTGGCCTGCTCCAGTTGCGGCAGCTTGTAGAGCACCTCACGCTCATCGCCATCGTGCTCCAGCAGCGTCTTCTGCGCCCAGGCGTCGGCGCACGCGGGCGAATCATACTCTGGCTGATAGCGCACAAAGTTCACGCTCAACTCGCGCCACACAATCAACTCATTGAAGAAGCTTGCGCGCGCCTCCGCGAGCCTGGGATCTTTCTCTACCGCCGCATCCACAGCCAGGGCAATCGTCTGCGGCCCAATATGTCCAAAGTGCAGATAAGGGCTCATCCTGCTGCTCCCATCCATCTCCGGGCGATTCCGGTCACTGGCGTAGCCGGGCAGGATCGCAGAGCAGAACTGCTGTAGCCGCCGCCGCGCCGCGCGGCTACCTCCCGTCCAGGCCTCCACCGGCATTACGCTGCGATCCAGCTCCGTCCATCCCCGCGTAATATCTGCGTTCACGTCATCGGCATAGAGCCCGCGCGGTGCTCGCCACGCAATCTCCGCGCTGGGGTTGGCGTAAGCCGTCAGAAACTCCGGCAGAGCGCGAACCAGCCGCGGCCGCGCCACCGCCGCGCTGAACTGCGCCTTCTCCAGCAGACGAGAGGGCACAATCACATCCGCATCCACCGTCCAGAACGGAACCGTCATCTGCTCGGCCACGCGCATCCGCCACAGCTCCGGCCCGCGCATCGGGTTCTCATCCCCGATCACCATCGCCGCCTGCACGTCGGCAAAGAACCGCAGGGGGTCCTCCTCTGGCGCGCGCCGCAGCACAAACCCCACCCCCCGCTCCGCGCACTCCTCCGCGGCATCCGGCAATCCCTGGCTCAAAAACGCATAGTGCCGCAGGTTAGCGTGCGGGAAGTTGCTGATCCCCGCAAAATAAGCCACCACCGGCAACTCCAGGGCGTTGCCGGCGGCAATCGCCACATCCAGGGCATGGTTGTCCCAGCCTCGCTGCGCGCGCTGCATCCAGTACACAACGCATCGGCCCGCAAACGGCGGAGTTCCTGCCCGCCGAACCCTCACCCGAGCATCCTGGGCTAACGCTCGCAGCGCCTGCGGCACGCGCTGCTCTTCCGCCAGCGCCTCCGCCCGGCGCAAACACTCACGGTCTTTCTCCTCGGCGGTCATCGCTCTCTGGGGGCGCAACGCTTCCTCCGTCATCCACTCCAAACTACCTCAATCTCAGGGATCCACTACTATCGTCTTTGCGAGAAGATTCCATGTCCAACAACCCCACTCCCAGCCCAGCTCCCACCCCAGCCCAGCATCCCCCCTCCGAAGTCACGGAGACCATCACCCTGCGCCCCGCCACGGCCGCGGATGCTGCTGCGTTAGCCCTCACCGGCGCGGCCACATTCCTGGAGGCCTTCACCTGGATGCTCCCCGGCCCGGACATCCTGGCCCACACCCTCCAGCACCACACCGCGGAGGTCTACGCCCACTATCTGGCTCAGCCCAAAGCCCGGATCACCCTGGCCGTCACCGGGCCCGCCGTGGGCTTCCCGCAGCATCCCGGCTCGGTGGTCGGCTATGTCCTCCTGTGCACCCCGGAGCTACCCTCCTTCGCTGTCCTGCCCACCGACGTGGAACTTAAGCGCATCTATCTCTTCTCCCGCTTTCGCTCCTCCCCGGTGCTGGATGCCTCCGGTCATCCCATCCCCAACCTTCGGCCCGCGCAGGCCCTTATGGATGCCGCTATCGCCGACGCCTGCGCCCTCGGCGGACGCCGTCTGCTCTTGGGCACCCATGCCGACAACACCCGGGCCATCGCCTTCTACCGCCGCAACTTGTTTCAGCAGGCGGGTACGCGCCTCTTTCAGGTAGGCAGCCGGCAGTGCAGCGACCTGATCTTCGCCCGGCTGCTCGAACCATCCGGTGCATCTTTTTCTCCACAAGATCCGTCTAAACGTGTGGTAGACTAGAACCGTTGGAAACGTGCGCGCCTCCGAGTTGCCGAAGCCTCACCCTTGAGAACTTCCGCCCGCGCCCGCGGCCTTGACCGCAACCTCGTTCCAACGATCCCGCTACAACTCGGGGAGATCTCCATCTGTGCGCCGCTTCACGCCCTGCGCCAGTCCAAATCTCCGCGCAATCAATCTTTATGAGGCTCCGCCCCGCGCGAGCCCCCTAGGAGCGCCCCAGTGGCTGAAGAACTCGATAAGTACGAAGAAGACGTAGAGCAGATCATCGACGCCGGCAAGGAGAAAGGCTACCTCACCTTCGGCGAAGTCAATGATCTGCTGCCCGGTGACATCACCTCGCCCGACGAACTCGATGACCTGATGGCCACCATCAACACTCAGGGCATCGATGTCCTTACCGAGAGCCGCCGCGGTGTGCGCGATGAGGAGCGCGACGTGGACTCCGAACCCGGAGAAGAGTCCGACGACGTCGAGCTGGATCTCTCCCCCGGCACACTCGAGAAGACCAACGACCCCGTGCGCATGTACCTGCGCGAGATGGGCACCGTTCCGCTGCTCACCCGTGAGGGCGAGGTCGAGATCGCCAAGCGAATCGAGCGCGGCCAGCTCCGCGTCATGAAGGCGATCTCGCGTTCCAGCATCGTCATCCGAGAGATCACCGGTCTCGGCGAAGACCTCAAGCGTGGCGTCCGCAACATCAAGGAAGTGGTCACCTTCGATGAAGAGGAGCTCACCGAGGAGATCCTCGCCGCCCGCATCAAGCAGACCATCGCCCGCACCGACGAGATGGTCAAGCACCAGAAGAAGGCTGCGGAGTACCTGGCCAAGTCCCTCGACCCGCAAGGCAAGGATGCCAAGGCCAAGGCTCGCTACACGCGCAAGTACCTCTGGCTCATGGGCCGGGAAAATGTCTACGTCTCGCGCATCGTCCGTGAGTTGAAGTACACCAACAACGAGAAGAAGCGCCTGCTCGACAAGGTCAATAAGACCCTCGACTCCATGCGTACCCTGGAGCGCCAGATCCGCTCGCTGGAGGCCAAGTTCGAAGCCTCCCGCTCCGAGGAACTCAAAAAAGAGTACCGCCGCCAGCAGAAGAACTGCCGCACCGATCTGGAGCGCCTGGAGGCGGATGCCGGCATCCTGCATGAAGCCCTCAAGCGTACTCAGCGTGAGATCATCCAGGGCGATATGGACGCCGAAAAGGCCAAGCGCGAGCTCATTGAAGCCAACCTCCGTCTGGTCGTCTCCATCGCCAAAAAGTACACCAACCGCGGCCTGCAGTTCCTCGACCTCATCCAGGAAGGCAACATCGGCCTCATGAAGGCGGTCGACAAATTCGAGTACCGCCGCGGCTACAAGTTCTCCACTTATGCCACCTGGTGGATTCGCCAGGCCATCACCCGCGCCATCGCCGACCAGGCCCGCACCATCCGCATTCCGGTGCATATGATTGAGACCATCAACAAGCTCATCCGCACCAGCCGTCAGCTTGTGCAGGAGCTGGGCCGTGAGGCCTCCTCGGAGGAGATCGCCCGGCGCATGGATATCCCGGTGGCCAAGGTCCGGAAGGTCCTCAAAATCGCCCAGGAGCCCATCTCCCTGGAGACTCCCATCGGCGAAGAGGAAGACTCGCATCTCGGGGACTTCATCGAAGACCGCATGGCCGTCAGCCCCTCCGATGCCGTGATCTCGGTCAATCTCAAGGAGTACACCTCACAGGTGCTGCGCACGCTCACGCCCCGCGAAGAGCGGGTCATCAAGATGCGCTTCGGCCTGGAGGATGGCAGCGAGCACACCCTGGAAGAAGTCGGCCAGAGCTTCCAGGTCACCCGGGAGCGCATCCGCCAGATTGAAGCCAAGGCGCTGCGCAAGCTGCGTCACCCTAGCCGCTCGCGCAAACTCAAGGCCTTCGTTGAAGGCGTCAAAGAGATGTAACCGCAGACCCTGCGGAGAAACTGCGCTAGACCCTCCCCCAAAGGGCGCCCATCCCCGGGCGCCCTTTGCGCATCTGCGCACTCTTCGCGCGCCTGCTCCTCGTGCCTCCGCGTCTCGTCAGCCGCCTTTAGAACACGCCTTCATCGGCTCCAGGCCGCTTTGCCGCATATTGTCGCGCCTCGCTTCGGCTCATGCGTTGGGTGCTCCAGCGGGTACCCATCCTCCGCAATATTTCTCTTCCTGCAACATTGCCTGCGTAGCCTTCGGCTATGCGCTTGAGCTTCGTTGTTCCCGCGTTCAATGAGGAGGCCTATCTCCCCGCCTGCCTCGAATCCATCCTGAACCAGATCGATCCCATCACCAGCGGCCTGCCCCCAGGAACTTGCGAGATCATCGTCGTCAATAACGCGAGCACCGACCGCACGCGCCAGGTCGCCCTTCAATTTCCTGGCGTCATCGTAGTCGATGAGCCGCGCAAGGGCCTCACCTTCGCCCGCCAGGCGGGCTTTGCCGCCAGCGCCGGCGAACTCATCGCCAACGTCGACGCGGACTCCCGCCTCACCCCGGGCTGGGTCGCTCGCGTCCTCTCCGCCTTCGCCGCAGCTAAGACCACCACCAGGCGGCCACTGGCGGCCTTCTCCGGCCCTCTCGTCTACTACGATCTATCCCCTCGCCAGCGCCGTCTGGTTCACATCTTTTACCTGACGGCCTGGATCACCTATGCCATCAACCGCTACATCCTCCGCGTCGGCTCCATGGTGCAGGGCGGCAACTTTGTGGTCAGCCGCAAATCGCTCCAGGCCATCGGCGGCTTCAACCTCGCCATCAGCTTCTATGGAGAAGACACGGACATCGCCCGCCGCCTGAACCAGGTGGGCGAGGTTCGCTTCAGCTTTCACCTCAAGATGTTCTCCTCCGCCCGCCGCCTCAAGAGCGAGGGGATCCTCACCATGGCTGCTCGCTACTCCATCAACTACCTCTGGACCACCTTTTTCAAGCGCCCCTACACCGACGAATATGTCGATATCCGCGAAGCTCAGGTTCTCTCGCCTGCTCTCTCCTCCGCCCCGCCCACCGACGTATAAAACGATTCCCCACGCCGACGCCCCAGCCCTTCGGCAGATCTCTCCCGCTAATCGCGACCCTGCAACTCTCAGATGCCCAACTCCGCTCTCACACCCACTCCATGCCGACGCTCAGCTCATGCTCCACGCGGTTGACGCCCGGGAAGGCCAGGCTCAGCGGCGCGGAGAGCCCGCGTACCCCACCCAACCGCACCACCTGGATCGCGGCCTGCAACAGCCGCGGAGCATGGCCCTTCGGCCACAGCTCGGCAAAGGAACGCATCACTCCATCTCGATCAGGATGGAAGGCTCGTTCATCCCACCGTTGCCAACCCGGCATGAACTCCGGGAAGTCGGTCACGGCGTTCAAGGTGGAGCGCAGGATTCTCTGCTCCCAGCGCTCCTGGTACTGGGGCATAAAGTGAACGTGGCTCACCCGGTCCACTCGGATCTCCTCCACAAACTCGCTGAAGCTCGCTGCGCACGTCAGATTGATATTCGCATTCGGTTCCAGGCCATGCCGATCGCCGCCAGAGATCACCAGGTGGCCCGTCTCCCTCGCCAGTTGCGCGGCGTCGCGGTTCTCCCGAACATGCCGCAAACCATTCAACTCGATTGCATGGATCGTCCGACTTGCCTCGCGCAGAAAACGAATCACCTCGCTGCCGTGGGCTGCTCCCACCTTGTGCAGATCCCACAAAGGGTGGTTGAACACAATCAGCACCTGCGGGCTCTCGTGCAACTCGCGGAGCATGCTCAGCAACCGCGCATCCATCTCATCGCAGCTTCCAGCCGAACCCGCCTCAGCCGTATACGCCGCCATCCGCCGCATCCACTCCATGCCGTCGCGGCTGGGCAGATTGTGAATCCCCAGGTGGAAGATCGTCCGGCCAAACGGAGCGGACCACTCCAGGCTCACAGGAATATGCCGCGACGAGGGTACCGTCCGCAGCAGCATCGGAGCCTCAATCGCGTCGTGGTCCGTAAGCGACACCAGCGAGTTCAACCCCAGCCGCTGGACTTGCCTTGCCTCCAGGTCATAGGCCATCTTCGGCTGCAACGGCGGCCGCCAGTTGGCTCGGGCGTAGTCCAGCGCAACCCCGCAGCGAGCGCTGCGCTCGCCGTAAAACTCCAAGATCCGTTTCAACCCCGGAACGGCCACAAACATCGCATGGATGAACCCAAGAGTCTCTTCCGATACGCTGGTGTGGCTATGCAAGGAGACACCAGTGGTGAACTCCTCGGTCGCCTGTGGCTGTTTCCATTGGCTGGTCACTATCGATTGTATCGGCATGCCGTCTCCGCAGTCCTCCTCACTGCCTTTAGCATGCCCGCCGCAAGCTGATGCACCGTTACCGCAGCAATAATTGCTGCTGAATTCTTTCCTCTGGTTCCTTGCAAGATACGGGCAAGACCGGAGCCGGAGCCAATAGAACGCACGGCGTGCTCCTCCAGCGCCTCTTCGCCAGGGAACCAGCGTCCTTTCGTCTGGAAACGCTGCTCTGCAGCCGCTCCGCCCACCGTACCGCTCGTTGATTCTGCTAAAAACGCCTATCCGGTTCTGCCAAAAGACGCCCATCGCGCGCCAAGCAGGCTGGAGGAGGGGCGGCAGATCTTCCCCGCCTCTACCAACCCTCTTTGCAAACCAACTTGAGAACGAAACGACAGAACCATCAACCTGCCACATAAGGGGCCAGATAGCGGCTTTCGAAGATCTCTCCGGGCAGCGGCTTGCTCAGATAGAACCCTTGCATCTCATTGCAACCCAGCATCTTCAGCAATCGGGCCTGCTCGGCAGTCTCTACCCCTTCTGCTACCACCTTCAGGTTCAACGAGTGGGCCAGATTGATAATCGTGGAGACCTGCGCCAGTCCCTCCGGGGACTCCGTCAGATCGGCCACAAACGTACGGTCAATCTTCAGCGTATCCAGCGGCAGCTTGGAGAGGTAACTGAGCGAAGAGAATCCGGTGCCAAAGTCATCAATGGCGATGCTGACCCCCATCTCGCGAATGGCGTGTAGCGTGGCGATGCTGTACTCCACGTCTTCCATGATCAGGCCTTCGGTGATCTCCAACTCCAGGCTCGCGGCCGCATCGTTGTCACTGCCCAGGGCGCGCTCAATGTCGCCGATGAAGTTCCGGTTGCGAAGCTGCAGCGGAGAGACGTTTACCGCCAAACGCACGCCCGGCAACCCGGCCCTGCGCCAGCGCAGGGTATCGTCAATCGCCTTGCCCAGCGCCCAGCGCCCCACCTCATAGATCAGCCCCGTCTCCTCCAGCATCGGCGTAAACCGCTCCGGAGCCACCAATCCTGTGCGCGGATCATTCCACCGGATCAGCGCCTCCGCTCCAGTCAGTTTTCCCGTCGCCAGATTCATCTTGGGTTGATAGTGCAGCATGAATTCATGCCTATCCAGCGCCTGCCGAAGTTGATTTTCCAGCACAAACTTTCCCGCCATCATCTCGGTCATCTTGGGCGTGTGGAACAGATACCGGTTCCGGCTGGTCTTGGCCTGCTTCAGCGCGGCCTCCGCATGCTTGAACAACGTATCGGCGTTCGATCCATCCTCCGGATACACGGAGATCCCCACCTTGGCGCTGATCCGGAAGCTTGCCGTCTTCACCCCAAACGGATGGTCTCGCAGCCCCTTCATCCATCCCTCCACCAGCATCGCCACGTCATCTTCCTGCCGGATCTCCGGGATCACAATAGCAAAGTGGTCCGCGCCCAGCCGCGCCAGCAGGTTCACGTCCCCGGTCTCGCGGATCAGCCACTTGGCCACCTGCCGCAGCAGTTTGTCGCCAGCCAGTTGGCCCAGGCTGTCATTGATGTTTTTGAATCGCTCCAGATCGATCACAAAGACAGCCAGCTTCTTTTGCCCACCCACCGCTTCACGTAGATGCTGCGCCACGCGATTCAAAAACAGCGCGCGGTTGGCCAAACCGGTGAGCGGATCATAGTAGGCAAGGTAGTTCAGCTTTTGTTCTTTCTCGATGTGGTCAATGGCAAACGAGAGGTTGGCCGTCAGCTCCGCCAGTTGCCGCTCCTCCTCGTGATCGAATGCCCCAACCTCCGCCGCATACAGCACCAGCACCCCAATCGGATCTCCTGACCGATGCAATGGCAGGGCCGCCAGCGAACTCCAACCAAACTTCGCGCTGTGCCGCCGCCAGGGCGTGTCCTGCGGTTGACTCTGGCAGTTCTGGATCCACACCGGCCGATTCTCGCGTATCGCCGTGCCGGCCGGCCCATCCAACAGCGGAGCCCCGTCTTCGATCTCGTTCAGATACTCCTGGCAACCTTCGCCGTGGCTCGCCGCTATCTGCAACTGCGACCCCTCGGCATTCATCACCCCAATCCATGCCATGGAAAATGCGCCTGCTTCCACCGCAATCCGGCACGCATCACGAAACAGTTCCTCACGATCGCGCACTCGCATCACCAGCGCATGCATCCGGCTCTGCATGGTCAAAATCCGGTTCAAGTGCCGAATTCTGATCTCAGTCGCCTTGCGCTCGGTGATGGCGCGTAGGGAGGCCAGCGTGTACAGCACTCCACCCTCTCGATACGGATTCAGGCTCACCTCCACCGGGAACTCCGTTCCATTCCCATGGAGAGCGGTCAGCTCCATCCCTATTCCCATCTCCCGCACACGCGGCGCCTTGAAGTACTCCTCCATTTGCCTGGCGTGTGAGTCGCGATATCGCTCCGGCAACAGGTCCTCCACCCGCTTGCCGGATAATCCACCCTCTTCGTACCCAAACAGATGGCATGCGCGCTCATTGCCCAATACGATGACTCCCTGCGCGTCCACCAGAATCATCGGATTCGGGACAAGAGACAAAAAATGCACGATTCGATCCATGTTTGAGCTTCCTGCGGAGTTCGCATTCCCTCACCGGATGGCCGGGAAAGCTCAACTCGTTTCCAGATAGTCCTTTCGTCTGCTACCCATGCAGACACGCCCATCACACCTAGTACTCTTGCGCTGCGGACCCGAGCAGCCCTCCGCCTCGCTTGCCGGCTTTCGATCGCTGCTACTTTCCTGCCTTGAACGCCTGTGCTCTTGGTTATACCAGAGCCGAAGGGGTTGGATTTGCACCTAAGGTGCTCTCCTTCCGTGTTGGAATAAAGAAGATCATCTCTCCTTCCAGCTTCCCTCGATAGACGCTCTCCACAGGCAAAAGACGCTGCCTTTGCTATGTCGCATGGGAGCAGTTTCGTCTTCACTCTAGATGTCCGATAAACTTCCGTCCCCCTCCATGTCAGCCACAAGACGGAAGAAAAAATCACACCGAATCTTGTCCAAAAATAGCCGGATCCAGCCATTCATTTGCACATGGACAGACAGAAGGGGTGATCAGCGGCGTCTTGATGCAAGACGTCGACCGAGTTCGATGCCGCTGAGAGCACCGGCCGCAAGCAGGCTCTATGTCGAATGCCGCAGAACGAGTGGCGCACGGAGCGAAGAGGGAGACAGTCGCCGCGGTCCTTCCTCCGGCTGTCGCGCCCGTTGCTTGCGAGCCCAGACCGTCAACCAGATAACGGCGCTGGGCTTCTCGAGCGGCAAAGAAGTTACCGCGCGCCTCCCGCAAGGCTCAGCAAGATTCCGCAAGGTTCCGCAAAGCTCAGCCGGCTCTAGGGATGCTCCGGCTTCAGTTCTATCTCGGGCTTCTTGAAGTCCAGCAAAGCGCCCTTCTCTGAGGAGTATGCTGCGCGATTCCGTCCCGCGCGCTTGGCGCGATACATCGCTTCATCTGACAGCCTGCGCAGCGTGGTGGCATCGGTCGCGTCATCCGGATAAACCGCCACGCCCACGCTCACGGTCACGCCCAGAGCTCCAAACGCCAGCTCCACCGGAGCTTCAAACACCCGCATCAGGCTCGCCGCAACCTTCTCCGCATCAGAGGCTTTACTCAAACCGCTCACCACGGCGGTAAACTCCTCGCCCCCAGTTCGCGCAATGGTGTCCACCTTGCGGATCTTGCTCTTCAACCGCGCCGCAACCTCCTTCAGACACTCATCGCCCACCAGATGACCATAGGTGTCGTTGATCAGCTTGAAATGATCCACGTCAATGGTCAGTACCGCAGCCCGGCGTTCTTCCACCCGGCAAGCCTGCAGGCACTGGTCCAACCGCTCCTCCAGCAGTTGCCGGTTGGGTAGCCCGGTCAACGCATCGTGCTGGGCGCGGAAGGAGAGTTCGCGGTCCAGCTTCAACCGCTCTGTGATGTTCCGGGCAATCACCAGCCGCGCCTTCTGCCCCAGGTAATCAATCTCCCGTTCCGCCCGGTTCACCCACACCACGTGGCCGTCCTTGTGCCGGTGCCGCTCTCGAACTCCTCCCTCAGCCTGGCTGCCCAGCATGGTCTCCATGTCTTCCGCTTCGCTGTCGGGCAGAACCTCCAGATCCGCGATCCGTAGCCCCTGGAACTCAGCCATCGTGTAGCCGTACTGCTTCAACGCCGTCTCATTCGCGGTAAGGATCTGTCCCCCCTCCGCGGTACAGATCCACATCGGATGAGGATGGGTGTCAAACAGCAGCCGAAAGTCCTCATACAGGTCACGAAACGTCTCCGCTGCTCGCGCCTTATCCTCGGCCGCTTCTTCCAGCACGTACAGAATCATCGAGCAGCCAACAAAATACTTGGGAAAATTCCAGAAATCGTTCAGCCCATGCTGTAGCCAACCTGGAACTCCAGGGACCACGCTCAGCAGGTAAAACACCGCCCAGGCCACAAATCCAAGCCTCGTCGTCCACTCCAGCACGCTGTGGCCGTCCTTGCGCTGGGCGCTGCCGAACACCGCCGCCGCGCACAGCAGCGCTTCCATCATCACTGCGTTGTCCAGATAGGTTGCCGGCGTCAACAGCACATAGGCCAGCAGCCCCAATCCATACGCCGCGCCCAGGCCAAGCGTCAACATCCGGCGGCGCGGCGTTCTCTGCGACAAAAGCCGATAGGCCAGCACCAAAACCACACATTGGCCCAGCACCACCCAGAGCCCCAGCGCCGCTCGCGGCACGGCCATAAAGTCCTGGACGTTCACCATCGCCATCGCCAGGGGTCCCACGGCCAGCCCGGAAAGCACCGCCAACCGCACCCCGTACTCTTTGGCGGTTACAGACAGCACAAATGCCAGAACACCCATCAGGACAAAGTCGAAACACACGGCGTTCTGCAACGATGAAGCCGACGCATGGGCTTCATCCAGGGCCCATACCAGATAGCCCAGAAGAATGAAGATCCAACCCGCAAACCAGAACAGGAAGTCAGCCTGCGGTCGCCGCCACTGCTGCAATCCAAAGAACAGGACCAGCAACGTCAACAGCACGAGATCGGATATAGGACCTTGCATGGTGCTCTGCCTTCAATACCTGACTCTTCAATCTCGAAACGCGCGGACCAAACCAGCCATCTCAAGATCTGCCAAACGCCGCCCTGCAAGCCAGTTACCTTCCTGCTTGCCGACACGCCAAATCGCCGGCCGAATGTGGGTTCACCGTACTCTCTTCTTCGGCTCCTGGCCCTTAAAAGCTCAAATTGTCTCACTTTCGGTCAATTGTTCCTGCTCCCGTGTCTTACGGCCTCTTCACCGCCACTTCGTCATCCCGTGGGCCCTCCCAACCGCCGTCGCTGGGGCAAAACAGAACCACACCCCCCGCTCGCGAGGGAAGTGAGCGATCATCACGGCGCGTCTTCGGCCCACTCCGCTCGACAATACCCTGCCTCCTCATCAGCCAACGCCCAGCGTGTCTTCGCCAGGCAAGCCGCGCGGGTCCAGCCGGTACTCGTTCCCGGCGCCGCGCAGGCTCTCTCGATGCATCTGGCTTCGCTTCAGTCGGGATCGAACTCACATGGCTTCCAGGCCCAGACCGGGATGGAACTTCATTGACGGAATCTTACCTCAGCGCCCACACCTGCAATCACTTAGGTTTCCACAAAAGATTCGCACCTTTCGTCACCACTCCCTATATCGAAAGAGCACTCCAAAGTAATGTTTCGCTTCCCTACCCGCTGCGTGGACGCAGCGCCCAGCGAAGGGCGCAGCGCACAGAAGAGTGTCCAGCAGAGTGTGTTGCGTGCCCCCGCATCAATGTGAGCTTCGCTCCGGCGTTGCTCGGCGCGTTTCACTCGTACCCCGTCACTCGCGGTCGGCAGTGGCCCGCAACCCGACCTCCTTCTCGATCGCGCAGGCCGGGCTTACGCGCAGGACCTCAGCCTGCGGGGAGCCCGTCCGCAGGCCCTCCATAACGCCCGCGGACGCCTCCCGCTGTCAACGCAAAAACCGCTGAATCTGTTGCGATTATGCCCATCCGGAGGCGCTGCCCGCAGCGTGCGGCTGGCCCTCTCCAACCGCTATAATGGAGGTTGACATGCCCGACGAGCGCAACGACAATCCTCTTCTTCCCCTTGGCCCCAACGATCCCTCCCAGCAGGACGCTCTCTCCAGCAATCACGCCGCCCCCGGCGCTCCCGGAGAACCTTCCGCCCCCGGAGCCCCAACCGGCCCCGGCGCCCTTCACATGCTCTCCATCAATATCGAAGAGGAGATGCGCCGCTCCTACCTGGACTACTCCATGTCGGTCATCATCGGCCGCGCTCTGCCCGACGTCCGCGATGGCCTCAAGCCGGTGCACCGGCGCATCCTCTATGGCATGCAGGAGATGGGCCTGCAGTTCAACAAAAAGTACACCAAGTCCGCCAAGGTAGTCGGCCACGTTATGGGCAACTACCACCCCCACGGCGACTCCGCCATCTATGACACCATGGTTCGCCTGGCTCAACCCTTCAGCCTGCGCTACACCCTCATCGACGGCCAGGGCAACTTCGGTTCCATCGATGGCGACCCGCCTGCCGCCATGCGCTACACCGAATCGCGCCTCACCCGCATCGCCTCGGAGATGCTCGCGGATATCGACAGCGATACGGTCGACTTCACCCCGAACTACGACGAGTCCTCCTCAGAGCCCACCGTTCTGCCCGCGCGTATCCCCAACCTCATCATCAACGGCGGAACCGGAATCGCTGTCGGCATGGCCACCAACATCCCGCCCCACAACCTCACCGAGACTCTCAACGCCACCATCGCCCTGCTGCAAAAGGAGAAGGGCGAGACCCGCTCGGACCTCGATCTGGTGCTGGAGCACGTCCACGGACCAGACTTCCCCACCGGCGGCTTCATCTACGGCCGCGCCGGCATTCGCAAGAGCTATGAGACCGGCCGCGGACGCTTCATGATGCGCTCCAAGTGTGGCCTGGAGAACATCACTGGCGGGCGCCAGGCCATCATCGTCACAGAGATCCCCTATCAGGTCAACAAGTCCAACCTCATCAAGCGCATCGCCGAACTGGTCAATGAAAAGACCATCGACGACATCTCTGACGTGCGCGACGAGTCGGACCGCAACGGCATGCGCATCGTCATCGAGCTCAAGCGCGGCGCGCAGAATGAGATTGTCCTCAACCAGCTCTACAAGAACACCCAGATGCAGGAGAGCTTCTCCATGATCTTCCTGGCCGTCCACAACGGCCAGCCCAAGGAGCTGTCTCTTCCAGCCGCCATCCATGCCTTCATCGAGCACCGTATCGATGTGGTGCGCCGCCGCACCGCCTTCCTGCTCAACAAGGCGCGCGAGCGCGAGCACGTCTTGCTCGGCTACCAGATCGCCCTCGACCACCTCGACACGGTCATCAGGATCATTCGCCAGTCCAGCTCGCGAGCCCACGCACGGGAGAACCTCTTCGCCTACTTCAGCAACCGGCGCATCAACCTCAACGGTGCGGAGCTGGCCGGCGTCAGCCTTGACCCCTCCAAGTACGCCATCGATCTGGCCGGCGGCAGCGTCAGCGCACAGTTGGCCAACAACTCCGCTGGAACCCTCATCCTCAGCTACCGCCAGATCGACGCCATCCTGGAGCTGCAGCTCTATCGCCTCACCCAGCTCTCCATCGATGAGCTGCTCAACGAGCTGCGAACCATCCGTGAAAATATCGCCGAATACGACTCCATCCTGGCCTCGGAGAAGAAGCTGCGCCGGGTGATCGTCAAGGAGCTGGAGGAGATTCGCGACAAATACGGCGATCCGCGCCGCACCGTCATCCTCGATGAGAGCACCGAACTCACCCTGGAGGATCTCATCGCCGATGAGCAGGTGGCCGTCACCGTCTCCAACACCGGCTACCTCAAGCGCACGCCCATCACCACCTACCGCCAGCAGAAGCGTGGCGGCGCCGGCCGCCTGGGTATGAAGACTCGCGAAGAAGACTTCGTCGCGCAGCTCATCATCGATAGTACCCACGCCTATCTGCTCTGCTTCACCAACACCGGCCGCATCTATTGGCTCAAGGTCTATGAGGTCCCCGACGTCGGAGCCGCCGGCAAGGGCAAAGCCATGGCCTCGCTCGTCGATCTCCAGCCCGGCGAGAAGGTCGTCACCATCCTTCCCGTCCGCAACCTCGATGAGGAAGATAGGTTCGTGCTCTTTGCGACGCGCAACGGCACGGTCAAAAAGACTCCTCTGCGCGACTTCTCCAACGTCATGGCTCGCGGCATCATCGCCATCGGCATCGATAAGGACGACGAACTCATCACCGCCAAGATCACCGACGGCCGGCAAGTTATCTTCCTGGCCACGCATGAGGGCATGGCCATCCGCTTCAACGAGCAGGATCTCCGCCCCATGGGACGTCCCGCCTTCGGTAACCGTGGCATCAACCTCAAGAAGGGCGACTACGTCATCGGGGCCGCCGTCACGCCCTCCAACGAGGCGCGGAACCAGCAGCGCATGGCTCGCGCCGCCGCGGCCGGCCTCACCTCGCAGGTGGAGCGCGTCCTCGATGAAGCCTCTGACTCTGCCGCCTCGCAGCCCTTGAGCCTGGCTGAGGCGGACGATACCGTCGCCGCTCCCGCGGTCTCTCCGGAGGTCCAGGAGAAGCTCGCCCGGATCGATGAAAAGCTCGGCCTCGCCCCCTGCCTCATCCTCACCGTCAGCGAAAACGGCTACGGCAAGCGTACCGGAGTAGACGCCTATCGCCTGCAGACCCGCGGCGGCAAAGGCGTCATCAACATGAAGACCACCGCCAAAATCGGCAAGGTGGCCAGCATCAACCTCGTGGATGACACTACGGAGATGATGGTGATCAGCCAGTTCGGCAAGATCATCCGCATCGATACCAAGAGCGTGCGTTCAGCCGGCCGCAGCACCTCCGGCGTTCGCCTGCTCAATCTCGATCCAGACGACAAGGTAGCCAGCGCCACCGTCATCCATCCCGAGGACGTCAAGCCCGGCGAAGGCGACGGAACCCTGGTCCAGTAACTCATCCTCCCGCCGGCGTGGCGCGCCCGGCGCTCACTCCCGAGTCGATGCCAATAGGCGTCTTCCCGTTCCCAACGGAAGACACCTCAGCACGCGCCTTCCGCAGCCTCCACGCCGCAGCCCGACCTCAGTAGGTGCGCACCCTGAAGTTGATGATCTTGTCCATGTGGCTGTCGAACTTGCTGATGCTGCGCGTCCTGGATCGATGCCCGCGGAACATCACCCAGATCTCATAATCTGTGCCGCTGTCCAACCGCTGAAACCTGTAGTAGCCGTTGCTGCCGGTAATGTAGGTCACCAGCATCTCCGAACGATCGTTGCGCAACTGTACGATGGCGCCTCGAACCGGTTCATGGCCGCTGGCGGTGATCTGGCCATGGAGCGTGCGCAGGCTGGCTTGGGAAGGCAGTGAAGCAACCTGCGCGTTCGCCTCCAGGGCGGCAAAGACCACCCCCGCCACCGTCAGCACCGCCACACGGGAACGCCGTAGGCGCCGCAGTCGCGATCTGGGCGTTATGCTTGGCATCGGGGTCAGGATCCCGCCTGCATCCGTTCAGGCTCTTCGCTCCGGTTCCGGCGCCGGCACAGCCGAAAATAGCCACCGCCGGATCCAGCCGAACGCTCGGCGGCATCGTCCATCAAGCGCCGTCATTTGTAGGACGCGCGCTCGGCTCGCAAAGTTCGCCGGTGAATCCCGGCATCCCCCAATCGTTCCCTGGATGCCCGGCTTGCGCTGGTACCGATCCGGGCAGCCGGGCGCCTGGAGCGCCGCTTCAGCCACCCACCGCAGGATCATCTGGCCGCTGGCCGCCATCTCCACTCTCTCCGTGGGGGCGCAGCCAAAGGCCGGTCCACGTCTCGGAGACGATAATGCTGTTGCCGGGATTCCGCGGGTCATAACGCACCTGCACCGGCTGATCGATGCGGAACCCCAGCACCTGCTCGCCCAGCGTAGAGACATCCTGCGCGCAGTGGTACGTCAGCCCCGCCAGACTATAGCTGTAGATCAGTACCTCCGGCGTAGGCGAGATGCTGTCTTCATTGCTCAGGGTGCGGGCATCCAGAATCACGCCATCCGTGATCCGGCCGGCGCGTGCCAGTCCCTCCCGCCGGCGGCGCTCGATCTCCTCCGCCGAAGGTCGCCGGGCGGCCACGTACCACCACACTCCGCCGGCGCTCAGCACAACGGCGGCGCTCACGCCGCCCAGGATCCGTGGATCTTCATGCCAGGCCACCTGCATCAGGTGCTTTGGCAGGTTGCGCATCAGCACGGCTGTCTGGTGGAAGATCGGCTGGTGGAGAATCGATTTCAAGGTCACTTCTGGGTTGTGTCCATAGTTATGTTTGCATGCGGGACACTTACAGAAGCATAGCCCAGCGGTGAGTCCAGCGCCTCCACCGCCGCGCATAGGTTCCCAGTCTGGTTCATGCTCCGGCAGATGCGCCCTCGCATCGCCGTAGCCGCGGCGTAGGCGCGGCGCAGCTCCGCAGAACGTTCCGGCCGGAACTGCTCTATACTTCGGTGTGCGTATGAGAAACAAGATACAGCAAAAAAGGCAGCCGTCCGCGCCCCGGCAGCACGTCACCCACCAGGCATCTCAACCTGTCGGCCACCCCCTCGATCTGGCCGACGGACGCCGCGTCCGTTCCACCACCGTCATCTGCGTTCGCCGCGGCGACGCCATGGTCATGGCCGCGGATGGCCAGGTGACCCTGGGATCCACGGTCATGAAGCACTCGGCCCGCAAGATCCGCAGACTCTACAACGATAAAATCCTGGCTGGCTTCGCCGGTTCCACCGCCGATGCCTTTTCCTTGTTCACCCGCTTTGAGGCCAAACTGGAGCAGTACGGGGGCAACCTCGGGCGCAGCGCCGTGGAACTGGCCAAGGACTGGCGCACCGACAAACTCTTGCGCCAGTTGCAGGCGCTGCTCATCGTCGCCGATGCCCGGCAACTCTTTCTTCTCTCCGGCGACGGCGATGTCATCGAGCCCGACGCCGTCGGCGACGGCCTCATCGCCACCATCGGCTCCGGGGGCAGCTTCGCCCTCGCGGCCGCCACAGCCCTGTTAGAGAACACGCCTCTCAGCGCGCGCGAGATCGTCGAGCGCAGCATCCGGATCGCCGCCGGCATCTGCGTCTACTCCAACCAGAACATCACCATCGAAGAGCTTCGGGCGGAGTAGCCGAGGAGAGGACCATCGTGGCAATCTATCTTCCCAGTACGGCTGCGGATCCGGCGCTCTCCCTCGATGAGATGACGCCGCGCTCCATCGTCGCGGAGCTGGATAAGTATGTCGTTGGCCAGGCCGCAGCCAAGCGCGCCGTGGCCGTTGCGCTGCGCAACCGCATGCGCCGCCAGAAGCTCGCTCCAGAGCTAGCCGAAGAGATCATGCCCAAGAACATCCTCATGATCGGATCCACGGGCGTGGGCAAAACGGAGATCGCGCGGCGCCTCGCCCGGCTCACCAACTCTCCCTTCCTCAAGGTGGAGGCCTCCAAGTTTACCGAGGTGGGCTATGTCGGGCGCGACGTCGAGGCCATCGTCCGCGACCTCACCGAGATCGCCATCGACATGGTGCGGGAGGAGAAGCTGGACGAGATCGAAGACCGGGCTGAACTAGCCGCCGAAGAGCGCCTTCTGGAACTGCTCCTGGCCCAGGGAGCAGCCGTCCTGCAAGCCTCCGCCGCCGGGCCTGGCCCCGCAGCCGAGCCAGACCCCGCCCCTCGCCAGCCGGCGCAGCCCCTCGCTCCGCACCCATCCTCTCCAGAGCCGGTTGCGGAGGCCGGCCGTGAAGCCGCTTCCACCACCCGCAATCTCTCCATCGTCGCAACCGGCGAGGATGCGCGCCGCGCAGAACGCGAACGCCTTCTGCAGTACCTTCACGAGGGCCGCCTGGATGACCGCATGGTGGAGCTTGAGGCGCGCGACCGCATGCAGCCTCAGATTGAGGTGGTCAGCAACCTGCCCGAGGAGATGGACCAGAGCGGCATCAAGGATATGATCTCCGGAATCCTCGGCCAGCGCACCCGCAAGCGCTCCATGAAGGTTGCCGACGCCTTCGACTACCTCGTGCAGGAAGAGGAGTCGCGCCTGCTGGACATGGACCAGATCGTCCGCATCGCCGTCGAGCGCGTGGAGCAATCCGGAATCGTCTTCCTGGATGAGATCGATAAAATCGCCGGCCGCGAGTCCGGTCACGGCCCGGATATCAGCCGTGAGGGCGTGCAGCGGGACATTCTGCCCATCGTGGAGGGCACCACGGTCAACACCAGGTACGGCATGGTGACCACCGACCATATCCTGTTCATCGCTGCGGGAGCCTTCCATGTCTCCAAGCCCAGTGACCTCATCCCGGAGCTTCAGGGTCGCTTCCCCATCCGAGTCGAACTTCTCCCGCTCACCGTAGAAGACTTTCTACGCATCCTCACCGAGCCACGCGCCTCGCTGGTCAAGCAGGCGGTAGCTCTGCTGGAGACCGAAGGACTGCGCCTGGAGTTTACTCCCGAGGCTCTTCAGGAGATGGCGCGCCTGGCCTTCCAGGTCAATGAGACCACGGAAAACATCGGAGCCCGGCGTCTCCACACCATCATGGAGAAGGTGCTCGATGAGATCAGCTTCGCCGCTCCCGACATCGTCAAGGGCGGAGCCCCACTCCCCGCCGATCTGCCCTCCTTGACGGAGCGGCCGCCGGCGGCCCTCAACGGCGCCGCCTCTGGCGATTCACTCCGCGCCACTGGCCCGGAGCGCGTGCTCACAGTGGATCGCGCTTACGTTCAGCGCCAGGTAGCCGGCATCGTCAAAAACCAGGATCTAAGCCGCTACATCCTCTAACCTTTGGAACAACCCGGCCGGCCGCGGAGCGGGGAAGCTACCCCCCTCGCCGTCTCTGGTCTCGTTGTTTCATGCCTTGCTCGAAATAGAGCTGCGAACTTCGAAATTCAGGCTACGGTTCAGATTGTGCATCGCCATGCATGGCTTGGCTTTGCGATCTTTCCAGAACCGCCACGCCATAGACCGGCAGGTTGAGCGCGCGCGCGGTCTGCCCCGTCAGCACGTTCCTCATGGCCGCTGGCAGGTCGATCGTTTGCTCCTCTGTGCTATCGTTTTCCACGATAAACACCTCATGGTCTTTGCCAACGCGGCGGTACACTTCCACGCCCATCGGCACGGCGAACAGGTCAGGAGCAACGCCGCTCTCTTTCGTCATCCATTGCACGGCGCGCTGCATAGCCGGCCCATCGAACCACGCGCCGACGTAGGTGATCGATCCGCTGCCAACCTTCCGGCTCACCGCCGCCGGCTGCCCGTCCAGCCACCAGTGCGCAGCCCGGTACCTCATCAGGATTTGCACCCCGCCGGACTGCACCTTCAACTGCTCCGCAAACAGGCGCGCCTGCCCATCCCCCCAGGCGCCCTCCGCCTCCACCGGTTGACTCAAGGCGGTGTATTGCTCCACACGCGCGCCCAAAAGTGCTTCCAGCGGCCCTGGCTGGCGCTGCGGCCAGCGAGCCTCATCCTCATTCTTCATCGCCGACCGTTGCCCCAGAACCAGGTGTCCGCCCTGGGCTACATAGCGCTCCAGGTTGGCCGCCTCGGCCTGGGTCAGCACGTTCAGCGCGGGAGCAATCACCAGCTTGTACTTGCTCAGATTCCGGTCGGGCGGAACAATGTCGATCGTGTAACCCAGGCGATGCAGCGGAGCGTAATAACTCATGAGCGCATCAATGGCGTTGTACGCAGGATTCATCTTCTGCCACTGGATGGTCCAGCGGCTGGGATAGGAATGCAGGATCGCCACCCGCGCGTCCACCGTCGTGTCGCGAAGCGCGGGACCTGCCTGTTCAAACTCTCGGCCCACCTGAGCGATTTCGGTATAGATCGGGTCGGGCTCTCCGTCCACGTCAACAATGGAGCCATGGTTCTGCTCGCCTCCGTTCAACGCATCGCGCCACTGCCAGTAGCTCACCAGATTGGCGCCGTGGCCCACGTCGTGCCACATCACCGCCCGCATCGCGCCTTGCGGAAGCATCACGCTTGCATCTTCGCCGCCGCGTGGTCCCGCTGTGGTCTCCATCACCCAGAAATCGCCGCCTTTCAGCCCACGCATCAGGTCATTTGCAGCCCCGTTGCGCACGGGATCGAATGCGCCACTCACCTGCGGATTGTCCCAGGCGACGATGTCCAGATCCTGCGCCACCGTGTAGTGGTCATACAGGTCATACCAGCCCATCATGTTGGTGGTAATCTTCTGCCACGGAGCCGCGTACTTGCGCAGGGCGTCGAGTTGCACCTTTTGGTAGCTGCGCAGCGATTCGCTGATAAACCGCTTGGAATCCAGCCACAGGCCAGGATTGTTGTCCGCCGTTCCATCCACCAGCGGAATCTCGTCGAACGTCGAATAGGTCTGGTTATCGTACGCGGTGGTCCATGCCTGGTTCAGTGCGTCGATGCTCCCATAGCGCCTCTGCAGCCAGGCATGGAACTGCGCCTGCGTTGCGGCATCGAACGACATGTGTGAGTACTCGTTGTCAATTTGCCAGCCGATGACATAGCGGTTCTTTCCAAAGCGTTGCGCCAGTCTCTCGTCGACTTCGCGCACAAACTGGCGATAGCGCGGGCTGCACCAGTTATAGTGATTGCGGGTCGCCCCGGCATACAGATGTCCATTCGCATCCGTCACCATGATGTCGGGGTACTTGGCTTCCATCCATACCGGAGGCGCGGCGCTTGGCGTTCCAAGGATCACGGATATCCCGTGCTTGCCGGCCAGATTCACGGCTCGTTCCAGCCAATCCAGTTCATACTTGCCCTCTTCTGGCTCCAAAGCCGTCCAGGCAAACTCCCCCACGCGCACCACATGCAGATGCGCCTTCTGCATCAGTTCCAGATCCGCCTCCCAGCGCGACTCGGGCCATTGCTCGGGATACCATGCCGCACCCAAGCGCAATGCCGGGACCAATGCCGGGGGCTGCGTCTGCGCGCCGGGACGATCCGCGCCCTGGCCGGTGGCCGGCAGCGGAGCCAGTGAGAATCCTAGAACGATCACAAGCACCGCCGACCAGGCCCGCGCCGCGCTCCTCTGCCTATGCTCAACTTCTCTTTTCCTGATCACCCTTTTCCCCTCCACATAATGGAAACGTTCTTGAAACGCCGTTGGGCCGACGGCCAGATGCGTAGCGTTGTCCTTTTGGCTTCCTTATCGAAAGCGTGTTTCAGCCGAGTCCATTCTTGCATAAGGATAATCGGGCCCCATGGCCGCTTGGCTTGCGTAGCATCTCTATCCGCAAGCACCTCCTCTCTTGTTCAGCTCTATTCTCCAAAACTTATTGCGAAAGTTCGGCTAATCCCGCTCCGGGGTTACTCAGCGAGTTCCAAAAGTTACAACTGCTGACTGAAAAGGACCCCTAACTGAAAATTGCCGTCATGGTTCTTCCCTATTAACCCGCGTTGCTCATCTCGGATGTAGACTGGCAAAGTTGAAATAGCACCACCATTTCGCACCTGGCAACCCAGGCTCTACGGAGGATCTATGCAAGTCTCACTATCGAAACGTTGCATTGCGGAACTCTTCGGCACCTTCTGGCTTGTCTTCGGAGGCTGCGGAGCTGCGCTCTTCGCCGCCACCTTCCCCAACACCGGCATCGGCTATCTGGGCGTTGCCTTCGCCTTTGGGTTGACATTGCTGACCATGGCTTACGCAATCGGCCACATCTCCGGTTGCCACATTAATCCAGCCGTAACTCTGGGACTGGTGGCGGGCAAGCGCTTTCCGGCTCGAGAACTGCTGCCCTACTGGGGCGCTCAGGTGTTGGGTGCAATCCTGGCATCCGGAGTGCTCTACACGATCTTCACTGGCCGCTCTACCTGGAGCCTCGAAGGCTTTGCATCCAACGGCTACGGCGCGCACTCTCCGGGCGGCTACAACCTTCTGGCTTGTCTAGTCGCAGAGATGTTGCTGACGTTCTTCTTTATTCTGGTGATTATGGGCGCAACCGACGAGCGCGCCTCCAAAGCTCATGCACCGTTGGCGATCGGTTTCTGCCTGACACTGATTAACTTGATCAGCATTCCGATTACCAATACCTCGGTGAATCCGGCGCGCTCCACCGGTCCGGCAATTGTGGTAGCGGCGGGGGGGGG
>DAHXNO010000085.1 GCA_027365345.1 Granulicella sp. | reverse complement strand
GCACCGGGCAGTTCACCCGCACCCGCTCCGAATCAAGCCGGGCGGCGATCGCATCAGTTAACTGCTGAACCCCGCCGCTGAGCGTAGTAAACATGGACGAGTGTTCCGCAGACGCAGCTCTTGACCCCGAGGCCCCGCTTTGAGCCGCGCGCTGGCTCTTCTTTCGCTTGATCATGCCCAGCAACAGGCTGCGATACTTCGCCTCCAGCTCCACAAACATAGGGAAGGTGCTGCGTAGGCTCAGTTTGTCAGGATCCCCGGAGTGGATGCCCGCCATGAGTGGCCCAGCAATCTTCTCCAGCGTCTCAGAGCCCAGGCGGCGGCGAACAAAACTTCCCAGGCTCTCATCCGGATCCGTGGTGTTCCTGCCCACAAAGACCTCAAGCCCCATGCGCAGCTTCCCCGGCCAGGAGATAAGCCGGGAGCGTAGCACAGGAAGAATCATGGTCGGTGCCATCAGCATCATGCCTTCAGGCATGGGATGCAACTTGCCTTTGCTCAGAACGTAGGTGGAAGGAGTAGCCGTCCGATTGGATCCGATCAGTTGATCGCCCAGACCAAGCTCGCGACAGAGATCCAGCGTAACCCGTTTCTGGGTCAGAAAAGAGTCTGGTCCCCCCTCAACTAAAAACCCCTCCAAAGGCCCGTCTCCCGCATAGGTAATAATCTTGCCCCCCAGACGGCCGGAACTCTCCAGCAGAAGGTAGTCGGCATCCCTTCCCTCAAGTTTCTTCAGGAAGTACGCAGCCGCGAGGCCAGAGATTCCACCACCGATGATGACTGTCTTTATCCTCACGCTGTCACGCCTTCCATCAACATTCTCACTCCTATGAACTCCTCGCAGTCGAGCGCCGGATCTTCAAGCGCCCGCAAGATAGCAACCACCCTCGTCGACCCCATTACGTTATCCAGGGATCGACGACCACCCTGGGACTCGAATCACAGGGTCAAAGCCTCAACCATCAGAATACCCAAGACCAATCCGGCGAGCCTTCTGCACTATCACCTACTATCGACCGTAAGCCGATTAAAAACAGCGGTCAAGACTGCCCCGTCTGCCGCGTATCTCTCCCCCATCACTCTCCCCCGTTGCTGGCCCCCATCGCCGACCGGTCACGGAGGGCAGAACTCGCCAGACTCTGTGATGACGAACCGAACTCGCCCAAATCTGTGCTCTCAACGGAACCTATCCCTCCGCGCTCCGGCCAAACGGGGCAGAGATTGAGTCAACTCCGGCCGAAACGACAGAGTTTGGCGGATCCCTTCCAATGCAAGTCGTTCCCAATTCGGTCGGCTATGTACCCGAGGAGTTGCGTACCCTCGCCTCTATGCGTGGCGCTCGTCCCGGCAAATCGGGACACTCCTTCCAAGCAAAACAACGGCGGAAGATGGCCAGGATCCGCCATCCGCCGCCATCGTTATGGAAACAACAGCCCAACGTAGCGCTGAAGTACAAGCAGAAGTGAGAGGGCAATCATAGGACCGAACTCCGCGCGGATACTGCTTCAGCTCCGCGTGAAACCAGCCCCTTTCTCCGTCAGCACCTCCTCAACAGTGGATCTGCGTTAGAACCAAGCGATAACGCCGACCGCAACCGCATCCGATGTGGCGACGTTCGTATTCGAAAGGGATTTCGGTGCTGTCAGAACCGTCGACGACTCAGATTCGTTGTGATCAAACTCGGCGACGGCACTGGCCCAGCTTCCCATCCTGTAACGCACCTGGCCAATCCACAAGGCGTTGTCCCTCACAAGCCCGCTCACGGTGTCCTGCGCGTTCGCCGGAAGCAGCGCGCTCATTCCGTCGCTCACGCCCACGGTCCACTTCTTGTAGGTGTACAGACCCTGCACGTAGTAGCCGTGAGAGGGTCGCGCCACTCCAGATGGGCTGGTAGCAGCAAGGAATATAGCCGTAGTGCCCAGAGCCTTACCGTTGTAGCCATAGGCCACAAAGCTGAACCCTTTCACATCAAGCTTTCCGCCGTAGTCCATGCCGTACGCCTTGATGGACTGACCGACTTGAAGGCTGGGATCCGCAGTCACGTCAGAGGCGTTTGCCGACATCTTCTGGACCAGATAGTTCGACCAAAGCTTTACCGCTACCGGAAATTTGGCAGGCGTGGAGTAGTTGAGCTTGAACTGGAACATCGGCGACCCGTTGCCGGTGTACGGCGCGGAGACAGTCGTAGCCCCCAACGTCGTCGCCACCGCGTCGCTCAAAGGCTGGAAGGCACCAGCCTGAGCCGAGAAGCCCTTGAGGTCGGGCGTGGCATAGGTGATCTGCGGCATGAAATCGAGGTAGATGTAACCCGAGCCAATACGGCCAGCCGCCATTTCGCCCGGTCCTGGCGTCCCCGCGGTGGTGGAGTTGGCGCCTACGGCGGACACCGTTCCCACGCCGAAGAGCGCCATATCGTTCAGGATCGCCTCTTGGCCGATCATGCCCCAATCACGACCAACCTTGAAGGTTCCTACATTGTGGCGGCCAACGGTCAGAAACTGTTGACGGAAGTCGATGCCCGGATTGCCGAGCGCTACCGAGGCTCCGGAGTCGAAGTTGACGCCAGGTCCACTCTGGTTGACGCTGCTGATGCTCGCCCACACGCCGAAGTTGACTGACTCGTCCCAGCCACCCTGATGGGTCGAGATCGTCATCATCAGCCAGCCGGGTATGATGCCGTCGCTCACCTGAGACGAGGTCCCGCCGCCATCGGTGGTCTCGCACAGCAGGCAGGCGTAGTCTGAGGCGGGAACGTTGTACGGACGATTATGAATATAGAAGCCGTTGACCTCGCCGGAGAGCGCCACATCGAAGTTTCCGGTGTGGATCCCGATTCCGGTGGCTGACGCGGTAACGTACAGGCTCTCCTTCTTCGTCTTCGCCTTGATGGCAGCCTCTTGCGCAGCGCACCGCTCCGCGTTGTGCTCCTTCAAGGCATCGTATTGCTTCTTGGTCAGGGTTCCATTAATCAGCAAGTCATCCAGCAGCTCGTTGGTCTGGGCAGCGCAAGGGCTTTGTGCCCCGGCAGCAGATTGCGACGCGGCAGCAGGTTGCACCGATGAAGAAACAGCAGCAGAAGACGATGAAGACACAGCAACTTGCGCAACAGCCTTCGGGCCGACGGCCAGAAGGCTGACAACGCTGAGAGTCAGCGTCAGGGTGACAAATGCACCGAACCACTTTGCGCGTGGACTCATTCGTGTACGGGTGGAATAAGCAGGCAATACGTTTTGCATGGTAAAAGCCTCCTGATGAAAAGTTGTGGGTTGAACACCGGGAAATGAAGTCGGAAGCCTATAGGCGCACGAGGGCGGCCTCGCCACAGGGTCATAGGTGCCCGAGAACGATGGCTAGGGATGTACAGGCGCACGAGGCCGCCGTCGCCACAGGACTCTGGAAGTCCGAGGACTCTGGCTAAACGCCAGCCCGCGTGCGTGGAGTGGTTATGGGTTGTAAAAAATTCTTCTTACTTGGGTAGCATGCTCCCTGTCTTTACAAAGCGGCTGTGCCAAGACAACGACTCGTCAAGGAGGTGGGGAGTATGTTTGCCAGGCGCTAGCTTCTCCGCACGATTGAAGTAATCGCGTAGCGCCGGACGATAGTCAGGGTGCGAACAGTTCTCGATGACGACTCTTGCGCGCTGCTTGGGTGAAAGACCGCGCAGATCTGCCAAGCCCTGATCGGTAACCATCACTTGCAGGTCATGTTCCGTGTGATCCACATGCGAGACCATGGGAACAATGGTGGAGATGTTGCCCTTGGCTGCCGTCGAAGGCGCCATCATGAACGTGATGTAGCCGTTCCGGGTGAAGTCCCCCGAACCACCGATGCCGTTCTGCATGCTGGAGCCCATGATGTTGGTGGAGTTTACGTTGCCGTAAATATCCCCTTCGATCATGGCGTTCATGGTGATCACGCCGAGCCGGCGGATGACCTCCGGATTGTTCGAGATCTCCTGCTGCCGAATCACAATCTGATTCCGGTAGCTGCCGATCTTCGGCATGATCTTGTTGATCCCATCCGGGCTCAAAGAAAAGGCCGTCGCCGAAATACTGGTCAGCTTGCCCACATCCAGCAGATGCACCATCCCGTCCTGAATGACCTCCGTGTAAGCGGCCATGCCTTCAAAAGGAGCTTCTTCCAGACCGAAGAGAACTGCGTTGGCGATGTTGCCCACGCCGGACTGTAGCGGAAACAGATTGGACGGAAGACGGCCCTTCTTCACCTCCCACTCCAGGAAGTTGATGATGTGGCCGGCGATCTTGCGCGAAGCCTCATCGGGCTCCTTGAATGGGCTGGCCCGGTCCCCCAAATCGGTATGGACCACCGCGATCACCTTCTCCATCGGTACCTTTAGATAGGCTGTGCCAATCCGCTGATCGGACCTGAGCAGCGGAATCGGCTTGCGGTGCGGCGGCAGGCCGAGATCGTACCAGATGTCGTGCATGCCCTCCAACTCCAGGGGCTGCCCCGCGTTGACCTCCAGAATGATCTTGTCAGCGTGGTTGATCCAGGTAGTGTTATTACCCATGGAGGAACTGGGCACCACGCGTCCATCCTCCAGGACGGCTGTCACCTCAAGGATGGCCAGATCCATCTTGCCGAAGAATCCGTAGTCTACCTGCTGAGCCAGATGGCTCAGATGAATATCCATGTAGTTGGCATCGCTGTTGTTGATGCGCTTGCGCAGTTCGGGATCTCCCTGGTAGGGAGCGCGAAGTTCTACGCCATTGGCCTTGCCCAGAGCGCCGTCGAGCTCAGGACCAGTAGATGCGCCTGAAAGCACGCTGATCCGGAAGCTTTCGCCCCTTTCATGCGCGGCCTCGATCCTCCTGGCCAGTGCTGTTGGAACAGCCTTCGGATAACCGGATCCGGTAAAGCCGCTCACGCCAATCATCGAACCAGGCTGAATGAGTGCTGCCGCTTCGTCCGCGCTCATCACTCGCTGTGCATAGAGGGAACTCAAAACCCTGGAGCCTGCAGAGGACATAAAAACTCAGACCTTCCTTTCCTGAAACTTTGCAACCGCGGACCAGCTTCAGGCCGGCCAAAAAGCTATCCGGATCTCTCGTTTGTGCAGCCTGACGCCTGGAGGAGATCTCCCGGTGATCTCCTGGCCAGGCGCGCGGTACATCAGGCCACGGACCGCCAGCCACGCACGGATCCCCTCGGTTTACTTCGAGGCGACCAGGCTGTCCGCCGAGCGTGCGTCATAAAGATACGCATCCGGCAGCTTCCTTAGCTCATGCCCGATGTAGACCTGGCGTGGACGAGCGATCTTCTGCTCCGGGTCATTGATCAGCTCATGCCACTGCGCCAGCCAGCCTACCGCGCGCGGAATGGCAAACAGCACCGTGAACATCTTCGGCTCGAATCCCATCGCCTCATAGATGATCCCCGAGTAGTAGTCGACGTTGGGGTACAGCTTCCGGGAAATGAAGTAATCGTCCGTAAGGGCAATCCTCTCCAGTTCCATTGCCAGGTCGATCTTCTTGCTCCGGCCGGTGATCTCAAAGACCTCCTCGGCGGTCTTCTTGATCATCTTGGCCCGAGGATCGTAGTTCTTGTACACGCGGTGTCCGAACCCCATCAGTTTGTGGCGGCCCTCTTTGACGCCCTGGATAAAGGCAGGGATGTTCTCTTTGCTGCCGATCTCGTCGAGCATCTTCAACACGGCCTCATTGGCTCCGCCATGCAGCGGCCCCCCCCGG
>DAHXNO010000082.1 GCA_027365345.1 Granulicella sp. | reverse complement strand
GACACCAAGGCCATCAGCTCCTGGGACACGATTGAAGACGGCAAACAGATTGTTCAGTTTTCCATTGCCTTGCAGATGCTACTGGGGCTGATCGGGGCGATGACGCTGGCCGTGGGCGGCGTGGGAGTGATGAACATCATGCTGGTCTCCGTGACCGAACGTACACGGGAGATTGGCCTGATGAAGGCGCTGGGAGCGCGCCGCCGCGAGATTCTCTCCCAGTTTCTGCTGGAGGCGCTGGTGCTTACCTTTCTGGCTGGGCTAGGCGGAGCGGTGGTCTCTGTGCTGGCGACGTGGCTTATACCGCCTATGCCGCTCTACTCCGCGCTGTACCAGACGGCCAACCACGACGGCGATATTATCCTGCACGCGTCGTTGGGCGTGATGCTGGCTTCGTTTGTGATTCTGGGAGTGGTGGGCGTGGCCTCTGGCCTGATTCCGGCGCTGCGCGCGGCAAAGATGGATCCGGTGATGGCGCTGCGTCACGAGGGTTGAAGACCAACGGGCGCGAGCGGCCGGGCGGGTGCCTGTTTAGCGAAGAGCCGGCTCTGGTGCGGAGATGGGCCGCGCGCCGGAGTGCCCTTGCGCGGGCGCCTCATAGACCTGGCGATAGAGGGCGCGATTGCGCAGAATGGCCTCGACGTAGTTTCGCGTCTCGCTGTACGGAATCGACTCTACCCACTCAGGCATGTCCTGGTAGCCCCCGAGCGCGATCCAGCGGCGCACCGGGGTGTCGCCCGCGTCATAGGCAGCCAGAGCATACTCGATCTGGCCGCCGTACTCATTGATGGAACGGCGAAGGTCCTGCGTTCCCAGGCGAAGGTTCACCAGCGGATCGAGAAGCTCGCTGGTCTGGAAGCGGCGTTGGCCGTCGTTCCGGGCCAGCGACCGGCCTACGGAAGGAAGCAACTGCATGAGGCCGTATGCCTTCATGGGGCTGACAGCGGCGGGGTTGAACTCCGACTCCTGGCGGATGAGCGCAGCGACGAGGTAAGGATCCAGGCCCTGGGCCAGCGCATCGCTCTCCAAGGCCTGCCAGTAGGGGCGCGGAAACAGGAGTTGCCAGTAGATGGCCGGAACTTCCTGCAAAGGCAGAGAGAAGAACGGAATATCGCTGCGCTTGAGGGCGCGCAGCGCACGGTCGCTCTCGCCAAAACTGGCGTAGATCTCCGCCTCAGCCAGCGCTCCCCATTGGGCGGAGGTTGGGCTGAGCTGAATCTCTGGCCGGATATACTCATTCAACGCCGCATTGGCCAGGAGCCGGGCCTTGATAAGGTGCGGATCGTTCTCCGGAAGCTCGCCGGTCAGCTCTGGATCCTGGATCGAAGGCACGTAGGCCAGGGCGAGGACGGGAGCAACTGGCAGCGGTTGTCCGGCGGCCGTGAGCCGCTCGATCCGCTGCCCGGCCAGAAGCGAATAATAGCTGCTCACATACCGGCTGCGGAGTTTGCGGTAGAAGTTCAGCGCCTGGCCTGGGTTATGTTCCACCTGCTCATAGAGGCGCGCACACCAGTAGAGAGCCTGCGGCGTCTGGGAGCTGCCCGGATAGTGCGTGATCTGCTCCTCCATGAGCCGCTCGGCGTCGTCGTATCGGCGCAGGCGGTAGCTGAGCCAGGCGGCCTGCCAGTGAGCGCGTGGAGCGTAGATGCTGTTGGGAAAGCGCTGCACCAGGGCGAGGTCATCCTGGATGGCCGGGAGATCCTGCTGATGCAGAAGGAACATGTTTCCGCCGGAGTAGAGCGCCTCTTCCAGCCAGCGGCTCCGTGGATACTGAGTCTCCAGTTGCTGGACCAGTGCGTTCTGTTGATCGGTTTCGCCCTGGCTCCGGGCCAACTCCGATTCCAGATAGAGCTTCAACGCTGCGCTATCGTCTCCGGTGACGGGCAGGCGATCCACCGCGGCGCGGGTGAGCTTACCCAGGCGCAGATCGCAGACGGCGATGTAGATATCCAGGGCACCCCGGTCGGCCGGGGTGAGATCTTTGCCGTTCCGCTGCAGTTCCCTGTAGTCTGCTTCCGCCTGTTGATAGCGCCTGGCATTGAAGAGCGCATCGGCGTGCTGCTTGCGTTCGGCAGCGGAGAAGGAAGCGTTCATCAGCGCCATCTGGGAGCTGGCATCGACTGCCTGAGAGCTGAGCGGGTCACCGAGGTAGATGCCTCGGTAGAGATCCGCGGCCTGTTGGAGCCGGCCAGAGACCTGATAGGTCTTGGCCAGAGCCAGGCGAAAGGCGACCAACCTGCCCAGCTCGCCTGCGGCGAGCGGACGGAGGACGGCGAGGGCTGCGCCGGGGTTGTTGGTGTCCAGGTAGGCCTGGGACAAGAGGATCGGGGCCTGGTCGTCAAAGATGCTATCCGGGTGTTGAGCGGCAAAGCGAGTGAGCAACGGGATGGCGGCCTGGGGGTGGTCTGCTGCGATGGAGGCTTGCGCCTCTAGATACTCGGCGTAGTCTTGCAGCGCGGAGCCCTCCAGACTTGCTGTGTGAAAGGCGTCTTCTGCCTCGGCGAAGCGGTGAACCAGCATGAGGGCGTGTCCGACGGCCAGCTCCGCAGAGGCGGCCGCTTCCCCGTGGTGGGTGGCGGCGTAGTGCTGAACGCCGGCGATGGCGGCAGGGGTGGGATCTACCATCAACTGTTGGGCCATTGGCCGCAGGTCCGTAGAGGCAAGAAAGGCGCGATGCAGCTTTCGGCTGCGCGGAGTGGAGCGCGGCGAGTACCTGCGCCGGCTGTGGCTGCTGGCCTGGCGGCTACGGATGGGCCGGTGCGTGGCGTGAGAGGAGACCGCGGAGGAGCGGCGTCTGCGGCTGGCTGCCTTCTTGGCGCGGGATGTTCTGCGCTTGCCCGGCTTGGGCCGGGCCGCGACGCCAGAGGATGAACTTTGAGTAGAGCCGGACGCGGAGGTGCCGGAAGTACTTGAGGATTGGCCGACGGCGCCCTGCCCGAGGGAGACGGCCGCAGTGAGCAAACAGCCCAAGGAAAGGACCGCAATCCATCCCAAACGCAACTTCTGTTCTTTGGCAAGTTTCACCAGAAGCTTTTTAGCGAGCTTCGGCCAGGGTTTTTTAGCAGGTTTTACCTGAGCTGGTTCGCTACCAGGTTTCCCCTGAGCTGGTTTTGTGCCAATTTCCATCTGCTATCAGTTTAGGGTGGTCCAGACACTCAGGTTTCCACACGCCAACGCGGGAGCGTACCACTGGAGATAACTGCACTGCTGGACAGATCGCCGACCTGCGCCGGGAGAGCAGGCGCGGTGGTGAAGAAGCCCGGATGCGCTGCTGTAAACTAGAGATATATGGCACTCCAGACGACCTCCCTTGCCAAAGATCCGGAGCATCCCATCGAAACTATCGCCGATGAGCAGACGGAGATCCATCCGGATGTGGCGCTGGTGGAACAGGCTCAGGCCGGTGACTCGGCCGCGTTTGAGCAGCTCGTTGCGAAGTATGAGCGCCAGGTGTTCCGAACGGCTCTGCATATTACCCAGAATCGGGAGGATGCCGAGGACATCACGCAGGACGTCTTCTTCAAGGCATTCCAGAAGCTGAATCAGTTTCAGGGTAACTCCAAGTTCTCTACCTGGCTGGTGCGTATCGCGGTGAATGAGAGCCTGATGCGGCTACGCAAACGGAAGACGTCCAGGACCGTGTCCATGGATCAGGATGTAGAGACGGAGGAGGGTTCCATCCCCCGGGATTTTGCCGAATGGCGGCCGAATCCGGAACAGAACTACTCCCAGGCCCAGCTCGCTGAGATCCTGCGCAAGACGATTGCCGGACTTCCTCCAGGATTTCGAACCGTTTTCACCCTTCGCGACATCGAAAACTTGTCGACGGAAGAGACTGCGGCGGCGCTGAGGCTGAGCGTACCGGCCGTCAAGTCGAGGTTGCTGCGTGCGCGCCTGCAATTGCGTGAACGCCTCA
>DAHXNO010000079.1 GCA_027365345.1 Granulicella sp. | reverse complement strand
TGGACCTGGGATGAAAGCTACACCCTTCCAGAAAACTTCTTCCTCGCCTGGAAGCGATCCGGCGACCAGCGTTATCGCCAGCTGGCGCAGCGCTTCCTCCAGAATAAGAACTACTTCGATCCCCTCGCCTCCGGCGAAAATATCCTTCCCCATCTCCATGCCTATAGCCATGTCAATGCGCTCAGCTCCGCCGCCCAGGCCTACCTCGTCCTTGGCAGCGAACAGTATCTGCGCGCCGCGCGCAACGGCTTCGGCTTTGTTCTGGAGCAGAGCTTTGCTACCGGCGGCTGGGGACCGAACGAAGGATTCGTAGAGCCCGGCAGTGGCGCACTCGGCGACAGCCTCACCACAACACACGCCAGCTTTGAGACGCCCTGCGGAGCTTACGGCCACTTCAAGATCGTTCGTTACCTCATGCGAATCACCGGCGACAGCCGCTATGGCGACAGCATGGAGAAGGTGCTCTACAACACGATCCTTGGCGCCAATCCCCTTCAACCTTCCGGCTTCGCCTTTTATTACTCCGACTACAACAACCACGGGGACAAAGTCTATTACCCGGAAAAGTGGCCCTGCTGCTCTGGAACCTTCCCCCAGGTCACTGCCGATTATGGCGTCAGCTCCTACTTTCGCTCCCAGGATGGCGTTGCCGTCAACCTGTTTGTTCCTTCGCGGCTGAGCTTTCGGCTCCGAGGAATGCCCATCGCCATCGAGCAGCAGACCTCCTACCCTTATTCGGACCAGACCACCCTGCGCGTCACTTCGGGAAGCCCTCAGACCTTCACCATCGCCCTGCGGGTTCCCGCTTGGGCCGGGTCTGGTACATTCCTTTCCATCAATGGCAGCCGTTGGCAGGGTGAACTAGAGCCCGGCTCGTTCGCCTCTGTGCACCGAGCGTGGAAGAACGGGGATACCATCGAGTACTCCATCGACCGCACGAATCGCCTGGAAGTTGTCGACCCGCAACACCCTGACACCGTTGCCCTTTGCTCTGGTCCACTCACCCTGTTCGCCATCAACTCGCCAAACAGCCGCTTCACACGCGCGCAGTTATTAGCCGCGCGCCGCCAAGGTTCCTCATGGGTCGCCGACTCCGCCGTGGCGCCAGTCACATTTAAATCATTCCCTCAGATTCGCAACCAGGACTACCGCCTTTATCACCAGACCTCCGCCTGATCGTCTTCGGCCTTTGCCACAACCCGTGTAGGCATCCATAGACAGCAAGTCCTGCCGCAGCCCCGCTTCGCTTGTGAACCCACGCCCCATCCTGATAAAAACAGAGCCAACAGGGCCCAAGGGGGGTGCTTCCATGCAGGATCAACAGCGGTCGCCGCCGGTATGGGTAATGGGCCTCACCAACGGCGTCTGGGGGATGCTCGGTGGCTTCAGCGTAGTCACCGTACCGGAGATGCTCGCGGCTGAAGGAGTCTCCGGCGGCCGCATTGCCGCCTTTGTCGCCACGCTGATGTGGCCCATGCTGCTCGGCGCATTGGTTTCACCCATGCTCGACGTTCGCTTTAGCCGACGCGCTTATGCCTTGGCTCTGGCAAGTATCGTCTTTCTGTCGATCATGCTCACCGTCTTGCTCGGCGCCCATGTCGAATGGATCCGGTGGGTGCTTCTGCTGGGCTGGTTCGCTGGTTCTCTGTATCAGGGTGCTGTGGGTGGGTGGATGGGTAGCCTCATCCGTCAGCAAGACGATACCAGACTAGGCATCTGGATGACCGTGAGCAACACCGGTGCGGGAGGCCTCCTCATGTTCTCCGGCAGTGAGATCCTCCACCACTTCAGCACCGCGACAGCCGCCCTGCTGCTGGCGGCTATCATCACGTCGCCCATACTCCTCTTCTTCTTTATTCCGGCGCCAGGACCGGACCGTAAGCTCGCCGGGGAGAGCTTTCGCCAATTCAGCGCCGATGTTTCGGCCTTGTTGCGCCAGCCCAAAGTATTGGTCTCGCTCGCGCTCTTTATTCTCCCCGCCGGCTCATTCTCCTTGACCAACGTACTTGGCGGGCTGGGCAAGAGCTTTTCCGCCGGCGAACGGCTGGTGAGCGAAATCTCCGGCATCGGCGCGATCTTGGCCGGACTTGCCGGCAGCTTCGCTCTGCAGCCGCTGGCAAAGTTCCTTCCTCTCCGGCCGCTTTATCTCGGTATCGGAATCACCGGAGCCATCTTCACGCTCAGCCTGCTTCTTCTTCCGCATTCACCGGCGGTGTATTCCCTCGCCATAACCGGCGAGAACATCTTTCAGGCCCTTGAGTTTGCAGCCGCAAATGCCATCGCGTTTGAAACTATGGGGCCAGGAAACCCTCTGGCTGCCACACTCTTTACCGTCCTGATTGCGGTCTCCACGTTGCCTATCATGTACATGGGGTACGCGGATGCGGCAGCATACGCCTGGCGCGGCGTCTTTGGAGCCTTCCTCACCGACGGCAGCCTCGGCCTCACAGCATGTGTGGTGCTCTGGGTTGCACTTCGGAACCGATGGACACGCGGACAAGAGCTGGATGCTCACCAACCTCCAGTAATTCATTCTCACCACCAACCGCAAGCAGCCCCTCCCCAGCCAACGATTGAGGGCTAGAACCCAACTCATATCACCCCCAATGCCACGCTCACTCCTCCCAGAGTCAGCAAGGGAGTCTGTTGCCACGGGTGCGTTGTGCGTGCCGAGGTTGATCTTGATCTTTCCGCTTTGGCCAGTCTGCAATCTGCGCTAAACTTTGCCCATCATGAATCTCCGCCGTTTGCTCGCACCTACCCTTCTTGCAGGCCTCCTGATGATCCCTCTGATGCATGCCCAGAACATCGCCGCTGACGGAGGCGATCAGACATTTTCTTATCTCAGTAGCCAGTACTTCCAGGAAATCTACTTCAAGTTCGCTCCCTCTGCCGGCACCAGCGCCGGCCTGCACCAGTATGACTCTCAACTGGAAAACTACTCGGCCGCCGGTGTGGCGCAGCAGGTTGCCGCACTGGAGGCATTTGAAAAGAAACTCGAGGCCCTCGATCCATCCTCGCTCGATGCCGAGCCCGCCGCGGACTATCAAATCCTGCTCAACAACGTTCGCGGACAACTCCTCCAACTTCAGGTGATACGCCCCTGGCAGAAGAATCCGGACATCTATTCAAGCGGCGTCACCAATTCTATCTTCGTCATCATGGAGCGCCCCTATGCCCCGCTGGATGTGCGTCTGCAGGCAGTGGTCGCCCGCGAACGGCAGATCCCGCAGGCCTTGCAGTACGCTCGCCAGAACCTCACCAATGCGCCCCTCATCTATACCCAGATCGCCATCGAGCAGATCGATGACGACATCAGCTTCTTCCAGCATGACGTGCCCACCGCCTTTGCTGCCGCAAACAACCCTGCCAACAAGGCTGGATTCGCCGACTTCCTGAGCAGCAACGCAGCGGTCATCGCCGCCCTCCAAAGCTACGCGCAGTGGATGAAGACGGACCTTCTTCCACGCTCCCACGGAGACTTCCGCTGGGGCGCAGATACCTTCTCCAAGGCCCTCCAGTACAACGAGATGGTCGACATCCCTCTGCCGCAACTGCTGAAAATCGCCTATGCCGACCTGCACAAGAACCAGGCCGAATTTGCGCGAGTCGCCCGCGAAATCGATCCCTCCAAAACTCCCCAACAGGAGCTCGCTCAACTGGCAACCATGCATCCGGCCCCAGACCAGCTCTTGCAAGCCTTCCATGACCGCTTCAACTCAGAGATCGATTTCATCCGCTCCCACCACATCATCACCCTCCCCAGCGACGTGCAACCGGTGCTGGAAGAGACTCCACCCTTCATGCGCGCCACCACGCAAGCCTCCATGGATCCGCCAGGACCGTTTGAAACCAACTCCAACAAAGCCTATTTCAACGTCACACTCCCAGAGGCCAACTGGAGCCCGAAGCAGACATCTGAATACATGGCCGCGTTCAATATCGGCACCATCGTCTCCACCAGCGTGCATGAAGCCTATCCAGGTCACTACGTGCAGTTCCTCTGGCAGTCGCAGTTCCCGTCCACCATCCGCAAGGTTCTGGGCGCCAATACCAACATCGAAGGTTGGGCTCACTACTGCGAACAGATGATGCTGGATCAGGGGTACGGACAGCCGGGCGCGGGAGCATCCGATCAGCGCCAGGCCCTGCTCATTCGTCTCGGCCAGTTGCAGGACGCTCTGCTTCGCGATGCGCGCTTCGTCGTCTCGATTCGCATGCACACCGGCGTGGGAGGATATTTGACCGTTCCCCAGGCTGAGCAGTTCTTCGTCCAACAGGGATACCAATCCCAACCCATCGCGGAAGTGGAGACCAAGCGTGGCTCCTCCGATGCGCTTTACCTCTACTACACCTTGGGCAAATTGGAGATTATGAAGCTCCGCGCGGATGTGCAGAAGCAGCAAGGCGCCGCATTCAATCTGCAGAAGTTTCACGACGACTTCATGCGCCAGGGCTTCGCTCCCATCAAGATCATCCGCCAGGCCATGCTGCATAACAACAGTCCCGTCTTGTAACCTCGCCGGTTCCAGGCGGCGTAACATTTCCCCCCGTTACCCTTCTGCTTCCTGTAACTGAGCATCCCGGTTGGCGGCGTGCTCCAGCGCCCCCAACCCAACCAGCGGAGAACTCCCATCGAGATCTCTCGCCTGTGGGCCTCTGTAGTCACAAACGCAAAGCACGCAACACCGATAACAATGCGCGGGACTACGCCTCGTCCAATCCCTACCGCGCCGATGCCTGAACCGAAAGGACAGCCTCGCGCAGCCACCTCAACTCCTCTGCGCTGAAGCGGCTCTGCCAAAGCGCAGCAAGATTCGCCCGCAGATGTTCCAGATTCAGCATCGAGGCGACAACCATCGGAACTCCCAGGCCGCTGGTCACAAGGTTCAGCACCACATCGGCCATCAAGGCATCATCCACAGGCTTCAGCTTCTCCCGGATAGCCTGCGGAGTCTCAGCAGCAGAGGCGAGTGAGTTCAAAAGCGCCCTGCCCGCCGCAACTCCACCAGGGCCACCAAAGGGATGATTTGCAATCACCCTGCCGTCTCCACCCACCCTCGCGACCACCCTCTGCGCTCGGCCCAGATTGGCCAGGTTGCAGGGGAACTGAAGATAATGAACCCCGGCGGCTGTCCTTACTTCATCTGTAGCCTCAATCACCTCTGGCGTGGCCGCCACTCCCAGCCAACGCACCTTGCCTTCGGCCACCAGCGCTTCCAGAGCAGCGAACAGATCATCCCTCTCCATCACGCTCGCCGGCGGCTCATGCAAAAACAGGATGTCCACATAGTCGGTCCGCAACGCACGCAAGCTCGCTTCCAGGCTGGCGTGCAGATCCTCAACCCGGAAGTGACCGCCAGAGGTTTGCGCGGCCAACCGCTCTTGCAACAACCGACGTGCTCCCGGAGCCAGCCGGAGCAAGCCCCGCACCACCGGCTTCAGTCTGCGGGCTACGGACGGCACGCCGCTGGAAGCCGGTAGGATCCCGAACTTGGCCGAGATCAAAACACTGGATCGCCGGCCACGAAGAAACTCTCCCAACAGGATCTCCGCCTCACCATAGCCGTAGGAGCGCGCAACATCAAAGAACCGGATCCCCGCATCATAAGCGGCTCCCAACGATGCCAGCGAGTCCTTTCGCCCCACCCGTCCCATCATCGCAGCGCAACCAAAGCCCAGCCGAACTCCCTCACCAGCGATAGGTGGCACTCCCGGCTGGCCAACCGCCCTCCCGCTGGCCGCTCCTGGCCAGTCAGGGTCAAGTCCGCAGCAGTTCAAGGACGCTCTCCCCTGGGAATCCCTTGCCAAACCGCCGGAAATCATCTTCATACGCTTTTTCCCTTGCATAGGGCGCTGCAAACTGCCAGAATCGTCTGGCCATCTGATCTCAGGCGGATAGACAGAGATTCTCCGGTTCTTCTGGCCTGTATCACCAACAAAGGCGCCTTTGTGCTGTTGTGGACAATCCCCTCGACCGCAAGGCGTCAAAGAGATACAACATACCAGAGAGACCTCCATCCTTCATGACTCCGCAGACGATTCGCAAAGCAGTGATCCCCGCAGCAGGATTCGGAACCAGATTTCTTCCCGCAACCAAGGCCACGCCCAAGGAGATGTTGCCGCTTGTCGATAAGCCCCTGATCCAGTATGGCGTGGAAGAGGCCGTAGCGGCCGGCTGCACGGATATTATCATCGTCACCGGACGCGGCAAGACAACCATGGAGGACCACTTCGATCGCTCCCCAGAGCTCGAAGCGGCTCTGGGCGCTCGGGGCAAAACCGAGCTCCTGCAGTTGGTCCAATCCATCGCCTCGCTGGCGCGCATCAGCTATGTTCGGCAACCCGACGCCCTGGGACTCGGACACGCCGTGCTCATGGCCAAAGAACTGGTAGGCCAGGAGCCCTTCGCGGTCATCCTGCCCGACGACATCGTCGACGCCCAGCCGGGTTGCCTTGCCCAGATGGTAGCCGCCTTTGCAGAAACACAAGCCACCATCCTCGGCACCGAATGGGTCGAGGGCGATGCGATCTCCCTCTATGGCTGCCTGGACTGCACCCCGCATCCCACCAACCCGCGCCTGGTGGCTGTCAACAACCTGGTGGAGAAACCCAGGCCCCAGGAGGCGCCCAGCCAGAATGCCATCATCGGACGCTACATTCTTACTCCTCGGATCTTTGCGATGATTGAGCAGCTCACCCCCGGCACAGGCGGAGAGTTGCAGCTCACCGATGCCCTCCGCGCCCTGCTGAAATACGAGCAGATCTATGGCTTCCACTATCAGGGCCAGCGGTACGATGCGGGCGACAAGCTCGGTTTCCTCAAGGCAACCGTAGACTTTGCGCTGCAGCACGATGCGGTCGGCCCTGCCTTCCGAAACTGGCTCCGGACACAAAAATTCTAAGCTTCCGTTCAAAGCCGGAACTGCGGACTCGCAGCTACCCGATCCATCTCCCGCATCCGCCCGCTCGCCGTTCCACCTTCGCCACGCCTCCCTTGTGGCCTCCTCTCACGCCCTCCAAACTTCGAACCCCGCGTTCGGATCCTGTCTTCGAATCCCGACGAGACTCAGGATTGGGGGCTTCGGCAAGACCCGGCTAGACCCCCCTGAGCTCACAGCCGGTTATCGTCTCTCGATGCTCCCTGCCCACTCACCCACTCCGCGCCCCACAGTATGCTGGGGTGGGCCGCGCGCCCCCTACCATGCTGTACGGACGGAGAACTCTCGTGCGCTATCCAGAGGATCCCTTGACCAGAAAACTGCTGCCGATTGAAGCAATCGCCTCCAAGCTGGGCCTGCCTGTAACGGATTATGAGCGACGCAGCCCGTTCAGCGCCAAACTCAGCCTCAATCTGCTGCAACAATCCCCGCGAGGGGGACGGTTCGGCAAGATGATTCTGGTCACCGCGACCACCCCAACCTCGGCCGGCGAAGGAAAGACAGTCACCTCCATCGGTCTGGTCCAGGGGCTGGAACGGATAGGGAGGAGCGCTATCATCACCTCCCGTGAGCCGTCGCTCGGACCGGTCTTCGGCATGAAGGGAGGCGCTGCCGGCGGCGGCCACGCCACAATCGAGCCGGCGGACAAGATCAATCTGCACTTCCACGGCGACTTCCACGCCATCACCTCTGCCCACAACCTCTTGTCAGCGCTCATCGATTCGCATCTCTTCCACGGCAACCAGTTGGATATTGATCCCGACGCGGTCTACTGGCCCCGCACTCTGGATATGAACGATCGCGCCCTGCGCAGGATCATCGTCAGCGTCTCCGGCCCGGACCAGCCGCAGCGCGATGGGAGCAATCGAACCGACCGGTTCCTCATCACTGCTGCCTCAGAGATCATGGCCATTCTCGCCCTGGCCTCGGACCGCCAAGACCTGCGCCGCCGAATCGGCCGCATCGTCGTAGCAGCCAGCCGCACGGGTAGCCCGGTCACCGCCGCAGATCTTGGAGCTGCCGGTCCCATGCTGGCGCTGCTCCAGGAGGCTCCTCTGCCCAACCTTGTGCAGACGTGCGAGGGCACACCCGCCCTGGTGCACTGCGGCCCTTTTGCCAACATCGCCCACGGAACCAGTTCCGTTATCTCGCACCAGATCGCTCTCCGCCTGGCCGACTATGTTGTGAATGAGACCGGCTTCGCCTCTGATCTTGGTCTGGAGAAGTACATGGACCTGGTCATGCCCTCTTCCGGCATCCAGCCCTCCCTGGTGGTGCTCGTCACCACCGTACAGAGCCTACGCAAGCAGGGCGAAAGCACCGCGGAACACTCGCAAGACCTGGATCGAGGCTTGGCCAATCTTGCCCAGCACATGGCCATCGTGCGTGCCTTCCGCGTGCCGCTCGTGGTCGCCATCAATCGCTTCCCTACCGATTCGGACGCGGATCTTGAGATCCTACGGAGGTTCTGCGCCGACCGTGGCGCTGACTTTGCGCTCTCTGAGGCATTCACCAAGGGTGGCGAGGGGGCCGTTGCGCTGGCGCAAAAGGCGGTTGGGATCATCGCTGCAAATCCTCACATCGAGCCAAAGACGGCCTACGCCGCAAGCCACTCCGCCGTAGAGAAGATCACCCGGGTTGCCTGCTCCATCTACGGGGCGGAAGGCGTCGTCTTCAGTGAACAGGCGCAACAGCAACTGGCGCGCTTTGAGCGTTGGGGATTCGGTCACCTTCCCGTATGCATCGCCAAGACGCAATACTCGCTCACCGAGGATCCCGCGCGCCACGGCGCACCCACCGGCTGGACACTCCACATCACCGCCATGGCGCTCTCCGCCGGGGCCGGATTCCTGGTTGCGATCGCCGGCTCCATGCTCCTCATGCCAGGGCTACCCAAACTCTCCCGGGCCCTTGAGATTGACCTGGACGACCAGACCGGTCAGATCACAGGAATCTCATAAAACGGCTCGGCCCCGCCGCATACGGCATGTTCAGCCTGCGCAGCGCTTCATCCACCGTCACGCTCGTCCTATACCGTTGCGCCTCTTCCACACACTCCTACCGGTGACGAGACATGCTGGGCGCCGGATGCGGCCCTGGAGTCGGACCGTTGGCCACTATCAGCCGATTACGCCCTTGGTCCTTGGCCGCGTACATCATGGTATCGGCCGACCGGATCAGGTCGTGAAGCGTATGGCCATCCTGGGGAAAAGTTGCCAGCCCCAGACTCGCGGTCACGGAAAGCGATAGCCCTTCACCACTCAAGAATCGGGCGTCGGAGATCCTTTGCAAAAGCTGCCGGGATAGATGCGTCGCCGCAGGCTTGTCTAAATTCCGCAAGAGGGCCACAAACTCGTCCCCCCCATAGCGGAAGGCCGCATGACTCGGTCCAAGCACCTGCCTCAGCAACATGCCCACCTCCGCCAGCAGTCGTGACCCCACCAAGTGGCCGTGACGGTCGTTCACCTGCTTGAAGCGGTCCAGATCCAGAAATAGAAGACTGAAGTGCTGTTTCAGAATCGGCACCACGCGGCGCACCAAACTCCCACCCTGGGTTTGAATCTCCTGTTCCAGCAGCGTGTACAGATGCCGGGCATTGAACAGACCCGTGCAGTCATCCGTGATGCTCAGATGATGAATCAGATCTACCTGGCGCGCATTCTCCAGGGCAATCGCCGCATAATCGCAGAGCACACGCAAGAAGGCGATGGAGGACTCCGGCAAAAGATCCAACTTGCTGTTATTGAGCTGCAAAACCCCCAGCGTGCGGTCGCCGTGGCGTATGGGCAGACAAGCAATCGAGCGCAGATTCAACTCCGGATGCTCTTCCGCATAACGCGACCAGTCCGGGTCAGCGCCAACATCGGCCACCACCAGGGGATGCCCCGAAGTGGCGACATAGCCGGCGATGCCTTCGTCACGTTTCAAGCGCAGCTCACGCAACCTCGCATGGTCCAAACCCGTCGCGAGCGCATAGTACAGGTCCCCCGTCTCCTCATCCACCATCAGCAGCGACCAGTGCTCCGGGCCAAAAAACTCCTCCATCTTGGACATGATGGTATGCAGCAGAGAATCCAGTTCCAGATTCGAAGTCAGTGCCCGCGCAACCTGGTGGAACACGCGCAGGGTATCCATCTGGCGAGACTCGATAGGCGCCAGTTGCCGTTGCTCGCTTTTGCGTAGATCACTCATCTTGCCCAACGGGAGTCGCCGTTTGCCCCTCCATCCGCTATCCTCCGCTATCCTCCGCTCCCGCTCTCTGGTTGCGTTTCCACGTCCGGCTTCAAATGAATGCAAACCGACCGATCTCCACCGAGATGCTTCGCTCTCGTTGTTCTTATTCCCCCTCGCTTCGAGGCGGCGTCTTCCCCCGGAAAGACGCCACTGCTCACCCGCTCCTGAGGAGCCCCGCCTCAGGAAAGCTTATCCAGCATAGCTGAGCAAAGCGCGCTGGTTCCATATCCAACCTTACAAACCCATACCTGCCAGAGAAGTGTTCGTCAGGGAGTCCACCTGATTGCTCAAAATCGACCCCCCCAATCGTTCCACAGGCGCCAACTGTTCCCGAAGGTCAATCCTGCTCCCAAAGCATCCGTTCGGAACACTCGCATCCAAACCACCAAGAGGATCTCTTCTCGGTAACTCCTGCGCTGCTGCGGCCATGCACGGTGGGTTGCGTGCTATCGATTCCTGCTGCCTGCATCCATTTGCGTGCTGTGGTTCTGGGCTACAGCCTCTCCAAAGTTGCGCTAGCCTCCAATATGCACCATGCCCCTTGAAGGTTTCAGAAACCCCGGCTCACCAATGTGGTGCCTGGCCTCCTTGTGTAAGACGACCTTCTGAATCCAGCTAATCACTTCATCGTCAGTTGCGCCCTTTAACATGAGTCCGATCAGATCGTGGTCCAATTGACTGAATAGACACGTGCGCAGCTTGCCATCCGAGGTAATCCGCACCCTGCTGCACTGACCGCAGAACGGCTCTGACACCGGGGCAATGATGCCAATCTCTCCCAAGCCATCGTCAAAGGTAAAGCGCCGGGCCGTCTCGGAGGCATGATGGGCCGGCAGAGCCACCAGTGGCCGCATCGCATTCAGCCGTTCTACAATCTCCCGCATCGGCACCACCGTATCCGGTGACCAAGAGCGGTCCTCTTCCAGTGGCATGAACTCGATGAACCTCACGATCACCTGTTCCCTGCGGGAGAACTCCGCAAACGCTTCGATCTGCGAGTCGTTAAAGCCGCGCAACAGCACGCAGTTGATCTTTACCGGGCCCAGTCCGGCCCGCTGCGCTGCGCGAATGCCGTCGCGCACTCGTTCGAAGCTGTTCGGTACCCGCGTGATCCGGGCAAACGTCTCCGGATCCACCGCATCCATGCTGACCGTAATGCGAGCAAGACCTGCTCTCTTCAGATCCTCCGCCATCGTGGCCAGCAAATGCCCGTTGCTGGTCATGGCGATATCCAGCGGAGTTCCGGAAAACGCCGTCCGCATGCGCGAAATCTCGCTGATCAGATCCAGCAGACCGTGGCGCAGCAGCGGCTCACCCCCGGTCAAACGCACCTTCTCCACTCCCAGGGAGACGAAAATTCGCACCATGCGCAGGTAGTGAGCGATGGGCAGCTCCGTGAACTGCTCCCCCCCGTTGCCCGTGCGGCAGTACACACAGCGATAATTGCAGCGGTCCGTCACCGAAAGCCGCAGATCCGTAAGGGCACGCTGGTGTCCGTCACGCAAACGGAGAGAGTCAGACGACCGCACAGGATCAGCCGGCATGGAAGCCGCTTCGGACAGGATCCCCCTCAGTCGCCCCGCTGCATCCGACGGTAGCGCGGCTTCCGGCAGCGGTGCACCCACCGGCAGTCGCGCCGCTGCGTGGTCGGCACTCAAAGCCTCCGAAGCCTCTTCCGGAATATCTCGCTGAAAAATAGGCGGCAGGGCCATCACTCACAGCACATCCAATGAAGTACGCACGGTCAAACCTCCACAGAACCAAATCACGGAAGCAATCCGGTGACACTTCCACCGAGCATCTCTCTAGGATTGGATTCCACAGATCGGTGATTCGATTCCGTGCGTTGCGATCCTAGGTTCCAATCCCAAACTCTATATCCTGCGTCTGGTCACCTGCGTGTGCGTATCGGTCATAGGGCGAGCGCCGATTGAACTTGTACCGCTGGTGGATCTCTCTTCCAATCACAATACCCAGCGCCACCACCGTAATACCTGCCGTAATCCAGCGCGCGCTGCGCACAACACAGCCTCTGCCGTCGACAGCGTCTCTGATCGAATTGCCGAGTTTGCGGAGCGAGCGAGAGTCCTTCATGGGTTGAATCATACCGCAACTCCAGCGCGCTTGTGGAGTTCCTGTTGGCTTTGCGGCCGTAGAACCAGCGCCAGTCAATATTCAATCCGTCAACAGAGCTCATGCCTTGGCAGCTGGCGCAGCGGCTGGCGTTGCCGCCGCTGTCGGGGCAGGTGTTGCGGCTGGCTTGGCGCTCTCTGCGGAACCTGCCGAGCCAGTGCCCGGCTCTGCTTTGCCGCCGGAGCCGTCTGCTTTACCCTCGCCATTGGAATGCTCACCGCTCGGCCGTGGCGAGGTGTAAAGGTCCTTATACCAGCCGCCGCCCTTGAACGTGACGGCCGCTGCGGTAACAGTGCGCTCGAGCCGGCCGCCACAGTGTGGGCAGACGCTCAGTTCGGGGTCGGAGAACTTCTGGATCTTCTCCGTCAGCCGATGGCAGGACGTGCATTCATACTCGTAAAGCGGCATTCCGATTCCTTGCGGACCCTCCGGCCAAACCATCTTCCCATGCCGGTAGAGGCGTCCTCCTTCCAGAATACAGATTCCGCGCTCCCCGCGTGAAGCGCCTCCCCCGCGGTCCCTGCGGTTCCAACTCTCTCTCCATAACCGGCTTGGACCCGAACCTGCTCCCGCATGTTATCGTTCTGTCCATGAGATCTCTGGTTGCCTGCATGACGTTTGCCGGGATCTGCCTCTTGTCTGCCGCGTCCCCGCAACCAACCCACGCTCAGAGCGGCAACGTGGCAGCCACCCCTCCCATGGGATGGAATAGTTGGGACTCCTACGGCCTCACCATCACCGAACCGCAGTTCCGCGCCAACGTCGCGGTGCTTCAACACAAGCTGCTACCCTTCGGCTGGCAGTATGCCGTCATCGACGAAGGCTGGTACTTCGAGAATCCGCAGGTCCGATCAACACCAGAAAAACTGCAATACGTCATCGACGCCTACGGCCGCTTCGTTCCTGACCCCAAACGCTTTCCCTCTGCGATCCTCCCATCCTCGTCTCTGCCCCTGCATCCCGATACGGAAGACGGCGCAGAAACATCCCCGCCAGGAAGTTGCGCAGCGTCCGTATCGACAGCCGCTTACCCCAACCAAGACCGCGCAGCGCACCCTCGCGGCAGCACCCAGCCGCAACAGAACTGCTCCAACGCTGGGTACAAGCTTCAGGCCAGCATCCAGGCGACCAGCTTCTCCGCTCTCGGGCGCTGGGTACACGCCCAGGGACTGAAGTTCGGCATCCACATCATCCGCGGCATTCCCAAGGTCTCGGTAGAGAGGAACCTCCCCATCCAGGGCAGCAACTTTCATGCCCAGGATGCCGCCGACCAGAGCGATGCTTGTCCCTGGGACCCAACCAGTTGGGGCGTACGCAACAACGCTGCCGGCCAGGCTTGGTATGACTCCTTGCTCCGTCAGTACGCATCCTGGGGCGTCGATCTCATCAAGGTGGACTGCATCGCCGATCACCCCTTCAAACTCGACGAGATCCAGATGATTCGCCGGGCTATCGATAAAACGGGCCGGCCCATCGTGCTCAGCCTCTCTCCCGGCCCCACCGCGCTCTCTCACGCTCCAGAGGTCACGCAATTGTCCAACCTCTGGCGCATCTCCAACGACGAATGGGACCTCTGGTCAGCCAACGGGGCAACCTTCCCACAGGGGGTGGAAGATCAGTTTGCTCGCCTCTCCCGCTGGGAGCCCTACGCCGGACCCGGCCACTGGCCGGACGCCGACATGCTTCCGCTGGGTCAGCTTCGCCCCAACCCTGGTTGGGGATCACCACGCGCCACGCGTCTCACGCCTGAAGAGCAGCGCACTCAGGTGACGCTCTGGTCCATTGCGCGCAGCCCTCTGATTCTTGGAGCCAACCTCACACTGCTTGACCCACCCACCCTGGCCTTACTGACCAACCGCGAGGTATTGGCCATCAACCAGACCGCGGCCAGCAGCTTTCAGGTGCTCCACCAAGGCAGCCTGATCGTGTGGCAGGCCAACCTCCCCGCGGGAGAGATCGCACTGGCCGTCTTCAATACTGGCTTTGCTCCGCTGGATCTTCAACGCAAATTCGTCAGCTTCAATCCTCGGCTCGGAACCTACGCTTGGCGAGTTCGCGATGTCTGGGCCGGGAAGGATCTCGGCAACCGTCGCTCTGTCTCCGTGCGGCTCACCCCGCACGCCTGCCTGCTTCTTTTGCTGCGTCCCCTGGCCCCGGTGGCCTCTATCGGCTCGGGCTACCACGCAGCGCCTGCTCCACCACGGAGTGGACGTTGATCAGGCTCCACGGCGTTTGCACCAACGCCCCTGTGGTCTGGCCAGGATGATGAATGATCACCGCTGGCCGGGGATCAAACCCGGAACGGGAGGCCTGCTCGTCTTCAGCAGTCCAGGCCGTCTGGTTACGCCAAAGATAGGTGCGCCAGGAGTGATCACCCTCCACAATCAGGGTCGTGTCCTTCCAGCGAGGCGAACTCTCAAGAATCGCCAGAATTCTCCCCAGTTCCAGGTCCGCCAGCGCCAGGCTGTCCAGGTACGAGCTTCCACACTGCCGCGTAAAACCACCTCGCATCCGGTCCCAGATGTTCGGACTGTGCGGCACAGGCAGGTGCAGAAAGATCAGGTCCGCCTGATCGGTCTTCAACACTTCTTCCGCGTGTTCCTGAAGATTCAGAAACGTCTTTGTACGCTGTCGTACCTCGTACGCACACAGCTCTTGCCGCGCCTCTGACGGTGCCCCAATCTGTTCCGCCACGCGCTGCAAAGGCGACCACACATTACTCCAATAACCAGCGTCCTGCGCCTGGGGGCCATCCAGCCGATCCAGATTCGTCCAGTAGCAATCGTCGATAGCCCCGGCAAAGTAGCTGCAATACGGGTTGTACCACCCCACTGCGGCCGTTCGCCATCCTTCCTTCTGCGCATCGCCAAATACCGTATCGGAGCCCAACAGATCGGTAACGGCCCCCGTGTCTCCACTGCGGACCAGAAAGCGGTTATCCAACGTGTATTGGAACTTCTTGATCAAGTGGCCCCATAGCAAAGAAGGGATAATCTTCACCGTCTTCTCGCCGATGGGCTGCGCCTCCGTGTACACCGTGCTCTCGTTGCGCAATGCGTCGAAGTTTGGCAGCGCCAGATCATCCGCACGATGCCCGTACACCTGCTCATAGGAGAGTTCGTCAAAGATCACCCATACCACCTTCGCATGATCCCGCGGCGGCTGTGGCGTAGTGGCCCACACTACGTCATGCTGCTGCGGGCCCGGCTTCCAGTGCAGAATCCACAGCAACTGAACGATGCTGCACAAGCAAAAGAAGGCGGAGAACGTCCCAACAAACTCGCCAACGCGTACCAGCCGCTGGTACCACTGCGGGAACAGCAGCAGCAACAGCAGCAACAGCAACACCCACACCGCCGCGGCTAGCAGAACCTCGCCACTAGTCAACGCAAGCGAAATCTGGGAGCGTGTCAGCTCAATCAGATAAGGGGGAACAAACAGAGCCAGCAGCAACTGCACCCATGGGTAAAATCGCGTGCGTGAGAGCGGCCCGATGAATGCAAACAGCAGCAGCCCCAACAGAAAAATATCCGTAAGCTGTGCCCAGACGATCCCATGCAACGCGAACGGAACATGCATGCGGACGTCCCAGCCACCTCCCAGCAGGTCGCCGTAACTCATCACCAACATCAGGGAGGCCAGGCCGAAACTCTGGCCAAATTTCTTCAGCATCGGGTCCTTTTCCAACGAACGTTTGCGAGCGGTTCACCGGCGGCTCAGCCCTCCGGCCTCAATCTCTGGGATGCAAACCGGTCGCTCTCTCCACACTCCGCTTGTTCACTTTCCTGGTAACGTTCCGCCTTCCGCAGATTCAACCGCTCCATCTGCGGCCAATTAGTCTTTTGCAAAAAGAAATAGAACCCGCCCATTTTCCAGGGTTTGTCGCCTCAGAACATGAAAACGGCTCGCGCTCGCTTGCAACAGGTCATCCTCGCTCAGCGAACCATACAGGTCGTCACGGCCGCGCATCAGGCTCTGGAACATCGCATCGTTCACCGGTACCCACTCCAGCACCAGATAACGCCAGGTCAGCGTGTACGCCAACTCCAGAATAGCGCGAAGAGGAATCTGATCCATCAAAATCAAGTGGTGAATCACCGCCAGCATCAGCACCATCTCAGACTGCGCCTCCAGCCGATGCAGCAGGGTGCTGGTCTCGCGGTTCTCCCAGCCTACCGCCGGTGAAGGGCGCGCCAGGTCCGCGTGGATGGTCTGGATCGGCAACCGGCTCTTGACGCTCATCCGGAACAGGCTCTCAGCCGTGGCGGCATCGCGCTCCAGCGCAACCACCTGCGCCCCATGTTCGGCAGCCAGAGCACTGAACACCCCGGTATTGGCCCCAATATCCAGCACACGCGCCGGCCGAAGATCTTCCAGTACGTGGCGCACCCACTCGAGCTTTTGCGCGCTCTCCTGCGCCGTGTAGTGGGTCAGCGTCCTCGTATAGTCAGTCCACTCCGAACCCTGATACTCAGGCATCGCGCGGCGGGTGCGCTTGCGCAGGTCAGCCAGGGTGCGGTTGATCAGGTGTAACGCCAGCTCAGGCGATTTATGCCGCGGCGGAGCCTTGGCCGCCGCCGCTTTCCGGCCGCCCCTCTTGGCCTGTCTCATGTCCATTCGCGCTGGCAGCGTCAAGGGCCAGAATGCGGCGCGAGACAGCCGCTGAGGCCAGCTCAGGGCCTTGTACAGCTCTACCGGCTCGTACCCATCGCGCTTGAACAACGAGAGCTCCAGAGGCCAACTCAGCATCCGATTCATCAGCAACGGCAGCAGAAAGGTGCGAATGTACTGCCCGTAGGCCAGCCAGAGGTGCGATGCGTGGTCTTTGGGAGCGGGATCCCAGGGCTCGAACGACAGCACATCCACCAGTACCGGCCTGGCGCCCACAAACAGGATATTCAAAGGAGTCGCATCCTTCAGCACCCAGCCCTCCGTCAGCGCCTCGCCGCAGAGCGATAACGTCAGTTGCGCCGCTGCCAGCCACTGCGAGGGTGTCCACTCCCATGGGTACGTGGGCGCCGGAATCTTGGGATGGAGAAGCTGCAGGCCCGCGGGGGTATTCTTGACGGTGATCGCGACCATGTCGCCTCGGTCTTGCAGGCGTTTACAAAACTGCGAGGTCACAAACTCCATCACCTGATCGCGGGCCGATGGGTGAATGGTGCGGACAGCAAAGTCTCCGTCCAGGGTCAGGCATCCGGCAGGGTCGCGAAAGGTTGCAGTGGGCGTTCCAGGCGTCATGCTGCGTTGCGAGAGTCTTCCTTCTCTGCAACCTTAGGCGAATCCAAACCGCCCAACGGCTGCTCCTTGTGGAATAACCTCATAATACGCCGCCGCAGAAAGAATCCCGCTGCCGCCAGCATCGATCCAAACGACTGCAACGCCAGAAGCCCGGAACCCGGATCGATGTACGCCATCGCCCGGCGCTCGGTCGCCAACATCAGACAGAGGCAGCAGAAGACCGTAAGCGTGACTGAGGCCATGCGTTTCAACAAACCAAACCCTTCCCATCTGGTTCGCGCTTTGGGGCCCACGCTCACCACCTCTTTCAAGTTGACGCGTCTCCACGACCAGGACATCGGTGGTCATCCAATGTCCCGATGGAAACTCCGGCGGCGTTCACGCCGCGTGGCCCCCCTCACCTAGATTAAGGATACGATGGAGAGTTGCACGAGCAAAGCGCTCGCGAGCCGTTCATCGGCCAAGGCCCCCTCACCTGACTCTAGACAAGGATACGATGGAGAGTTGCACTTTGGAAAGACGCTATGGTCTCGCGCCAGGACTCATCTCAGTCGCCAATTTTCCAAGCTCGGCGTTCCCTATCCCCAATCTTTCTCCAAAACCCTGAAAATCATGGCTCTAAATAGTACCCAGTGCTGGTAGCCGCAGTCGCCCCAGGCTGCGCAACCAGGATCTTCAGAGCGTGGTACACATCTGGCGCCTCCACCTTCCGCTTTTCTCCCACCTCCGGAGCCGGCGGATCAAAGGAGATACGGTAATAATCCTGGTTTTCCGCCATGCACCGCCTCAGAAGATCTGCGATCTCGGGGCTGTTCAACACCTTTCCTCCAGTCTGGGTTGCCAGCACCTGCAGCCCCAGATTTCCCAATTGAGCATCCCCAGGCCTCTTCAGGCCTGCAAGAAACTGCTGATAATAAAAGAGTTCTTGAATCGGCTCTTCTGCTCCCAAAGGATCGAGGCAGTACACCGTCACCTGCGCTTGCCTCAGCCTGGATGAGAGCCACGTCACTTGATTGAAGATCGACACCGTCTGGTCGTAGCTCAGCGTGACCTCCGGTCCGGACAGCAGGGGCCACCCCGGAGAGATCCATAAAATGATCTTCCGTCCTGGCCGCCGCAGCTCATAACTCGCCAGCAGCCGTATCGCCTTCAGCGAGTCATCCAGACGCTCCGCATCGCCATACACCCCGGCCGATCTTCGTATCTCTCGCAACCCAATCGTGTATTTGGTCAGCGCCGCGTCCAGTGCATTCCCGTCGGTGGAATATGTGTTCTGCATCTCCACGCCATCGCTGGTCAGTACAGCCAGCGTGGTGGGCAGCGGAAGCTTGCCTCCGTTCGAGTGCAGAAACTGGTCGATCTGTTGACGCGCCTCAGAGACAAGGTCGTAACGGGTATTCACGGCGTCAATCAGCACAATTGCTTCTACCGGTTGCGCTTTGGCGGTGATCTCCGTAAAGGAGGTGATCTTCTCCGGCCTCTTGTCGTCCAGCACAGTAAAATCTGTCGCCCCAAGCCCCGTCACTAGCTGGCCATTCTTCCTCGTGACCACCACATCCAGGAAAACCGTCCGCGAGGGCGGGGCGGAGCGCTTGTGCAACACCTCGCTGGGCGGTTGCTGTGTTGACTCCGGCGCCGACTGCTGCGCCCAGGCCCACTCCCCGCCCAGCGGCAGGATCGCAATCACAAATAGCAGACATAGATTCGACAAGTGCCGCACGATGCTCTCCAATCTCGGCGCGACCGTCCCATCTGGCCAGACCGGATGGCCTCCAGACACCCTCTTCATCGCTCCATGCTAGCCTACAGGGTTTGGCGCCGCTCCATCAGTTCGATTCAACCCCCACTATATTCCTCAATTCGATCGCCGCGCCGTCTCGAAGACGAAGCGGCGCATTCGCCCCGCCCTGCCCCTCAGGCGCACCTCTTAAAATCAGAACTTCGCCCCGGGACAATGCCCCCGTCTCCATAACTTCCACAGCCTCCGCCTTCGCCGGATTGCTTCAACGTCAGCTTCGCCTTATCCTCGCCTCAGGATGGACTTCGAGAAAAAGCCAATGCTGGACCCGCGCGGAGCCGTACCCGGCGGCACAGTCAACCCAATCCGCAGGTCGGCAGCCCCAGACCATGAACCCGATCGTCTGGTCTCGGCCGGCCGCCTAGAGGACGAAGACGTTCTGGAACTCAAGCTGCGCCCACGGCGGCTCTCCGAGTTCGTCGGCCAGACCAAGGCCAAGGAGCAACTGAAGATCGCACTTGAAGCGGCCAGATCGCGCGGCGAGGCCCTCGATCACGTCCTCCTCTTCGGCCCCCCCGGTCTGGGCAAAACTACCTTGGCCACCATCATTGCCAATGAGCTTGAGGTCGGCTTTCAACAGACCAGCGGCCCCGCCCTGCAAGTTCAAGGCGATATGGCCGCCATCCTCACCAACCTCAAGCACCGGCAGGTCCTCTTCCTCGATGAAATCCACCGGCTCCAGCCCGTAATGGAAGAGAAGCTCTACACCGCGCTCGAAGACTATCAGTTGGACATCATGATCGGAACCGGACCCTCAGCCCGCACCCACGTGATGCGTATCGACCCGTTTACCTTCGTCGCGGCCACAACCCGGCCCGGCCTGCTCTCTTCTCCTCTGCGCTCACGCTTTGGCATCCTTCTGCGTCTGGAGTTCTACACCGACGACGAGCTTCGTTGGGTCGTCGAACGCTCGGCGGAAGTTCTCAACGTCCCCATCGACCGCGACGGAGCTGCGGAGATCGCCATGCGCTCCCGCGGCACGCCTCGCATCGCCAATCGCCTCCTGCGCCGCGTCCGCGACTACGCTGAGGTCCGCGCCTCCGGCAAAATCGATCGCCCCACCGCCGTCGCAGCCCTGGAGATGCTGGAGGTCGATGCCCACGGCTTCGATGAACTCGACCGCCGTCTGCTCCGCACCATTATCGAAAAGTATGATGGAGGCCCGGTCGGACTCAACACCCTGGCCGCTGCCCTGGCCGAAGAACAGGACGCCCTCGAAGAGGTCTACGAACCGTTTCTCATCCAGATCGGCTTTCTCGACCGCACCCCTCGCGGCCGCGTCGCGACCCGCCTGGCCTACCAGCATCTGGGCATCGAGATGCCCCGCAAACCGACGCTCTTTGGCTAGCCCCCCTGCGCGCAACGCAAGGAACTCTGCCGCGTACGGGCGTACCTCCCTGCCCTCGCACCCCACTCCGCACCGCCGGAGCCATGCCCTCACCAGCCCCGCAGCATCCTGAAGACACTCGGACTCGGGACCAGCCGCAAGGCCAAACGCTCTCCCTGCCGCGCCGCTTCGCGCGGAGCCACAGCTTACACCGAGTTCAGGCCACAGCTAGCTTGGCAAGAATCACAAATGCCACGGCAAGCAGCACCCTGCGCCCCAACAGCTTCAGAGCCGGAACCGAGAAGTAGCGTCGCATCGTTCTACCCCCTACTCCCCGACTCTACCCCCTCAACATTGCAGCAGCATGAATGGCTCAGTCGGAATGTATGCGCAGCGCATCCGCCAGGATACCCCCGGCTGCTGCCAGCCGTTGCCGGGCCGTCTGGAAGCCAACTCCCTGTCGTCCCATCAGGATCGCAGCCTTCACATCTTTTCCCGCCTGCTTCAGTAGCTCCACGGCAGTCGCTCGATCGCACCCCACGCCTGCCGCAACAATCCTCTCCGCTCGATCCATCAGCTTTGCATTGCTGGCGCACATGTTCACCATCAGGTTGCCAAACGTCGCCCCGGTCCGGATCATCACTCCGGTCGAGAGCATATTCAGCACCAGCTTCGTCGCTGTGCCGGCCTTCATCCGTGTGCTTCCCGTCAGCACCTCCGGCCCCGTCACCGGAGTGATCGCCATCTCCGCCGCTTGGGCCAGCGCCGAACCGGGAACGCAACTCAAGCCCACCGTCAGGGCTCCCTGGCTCTTTGCATATTCGATCGCGCCCAGCACATACGGCGTCCGGCCGCTGGCGGCGATACCCACCAGCGTGTCCGGCCGCGCATCGCTGCCAAAGCCGGCCGCGCGCAGATCCCTCGCACCCTCTTCGCGTGAATCCTCGGAGTGCTCGCTGGAAAGCCGCAGCGCCCCATCGCCGCCCGCGATGATTCCCTGCACCAACTCCGGGCTCACGGAGAAGGTAGGCGGGCACTCGCTGGCATCCAGCACCCCCAGCCGTCCACTGGTCCCGGCCCCGATGTAAAACATCCGTCCGCCTCGCTGGAACCTCTCTGCCACTGCATCCACGACGCGACCAATCTGTTCCAGTTCTGTCGCCACAGCGCCTGCCACCTTGGCGTCTTCAGCGTTGATCAACGCCAGCATCTCTACCGTCGGCAGCTCATCCATGTGCTCGCTGGCGGGATTGCGCCTCTCGGTCGGGAGCTCTCCCAGCCGTTCCCCATCCGTACCTTCACGTTCCGGCTCCGCTACGCTCATTCGCTCTCCATCTCCCATGATTTCCGTGGCCTGCCACCAGCTCTCACCGCTCGCCGGCAACCATTCCGGTCCCCGCTCTTCTCCATCATAACGGTCCGTCAACGTCACCAATCTCCTCGTTGCCGACAGCAGCGGTCCAACTGTGTCAGCATAGTAAGTCAGATGAGCGATCCCGCCCAGCCTGCTCCCAGCTCCCATCAACCCTCCATCGGTGTGCTAGCCTCCAACTCCGGCGTAGCCTGGCAGTCGCGCGACTTCCGCTTCTACTCCGCCGCTCGCCTGCTGGGCATTATGGGCGCGGAGGCCCAGGGAGTCGGGGTTGCCTGGCAGATCTATCAGATCACTCATTCGGCGCTGGCGCTCGGCTACACCGGCCTGGCGCTCTTCCTTCCCGGCATCTTCTTTGTTCTTCCTGCGGGCCATGTCGCAGATCGCTACGATCGCCGCTCCATCATCCTCGCCTGCTACTCCATGCAGATGCTGGCAACCTCAGCTCTCCTGTGGATGTCTCTCCGCCACCTGCAGAACATCTGGCTGATCTATGCCGTCCTCTTCGTCGTCGGAACCGGCCGCTGTTTCAGCGGACCGGCCGCCAGCGCCATGGTCCCTACCCTGGTTCCCATGGACCACTTCGTCAACGCCGTCACCTGGGGCGCAACCGTCTTTCAGGTCGCCAATGCCACCGGACCGATGATCGGAGGCATTCTCTTCACCATCCCACTCACCCATCTCTTCGGCGGACGCCTGGCCGCGTTCGACGGAGCCCCCGTGGTCTATGCCTTCACCCTTGTCACCTTGCTCTGCTTCCTCAGCCTCCTCAGCTTGGTCAAACCCCGCGGCAGCGGCGAAAAGAAGGGATTTTCCCTCAAAACCATGTTCGCCGGCTTCCGCTATGTCCTCGCCAGGCGCCTGCTCTTAGGCTCCATCTCCTTGGATCTCTTCGCTGTCCTGTTGGGCGGCGCCGTTTCGCTCATGCCCATCTTCGCCGTAGACATTCTGCACGCTGGAGCCAACGGGTTGGGCCTGCTGCGCGCCATGCCCTCCCTGGGAGCCTTGGCGGTCTCCCTCGCCGTGCTCGTCTTTCCCATCCGGCGCCGTGCCGGCAAGGCTATGCTGCTCTGCGTCGGCATCTTCGGAGCCGCCACCATCGTCTTTGGTCTCAGCCACAGCCTTCTGCTCAGTTGCATCGCCCTGGTCATCATCGGAGCATCGGATATGATCTCCGTGGTCATCCGCGCCAGCATCCTGCAGTTGGCTACGCCGCCAGAGATGCGTGGCCGCGTTTCCAGCATCAACTGGCTCTTTGTCGGCGTCTCCAATGAGGTGGGCGAGTATGAGAGCGGCCTCACCGCGCACTGGTGGGGAGCCGTCCGCGCCGTCGTCTTCGGCGGCGTAGCCAGCATGGCCGTTACCGGCCTTTGGAGCATCTTCTTCCCCGCGCTTCGCAAGGCCGACGCCCTCACCGCCGAAAGCCTCATCCCTCTGGACAAGCGGCTCAGCAGCATGGAGCCAGTTCGTTAACCGGAACTCTCCTCTCTTCACCAAATTCCGGTCCAGAACCCTTGCTCCATCCTTTGGCAACCTTTCGGGTTAAGTTAGTCTCTCTCAGAGGAGGAGGATTTTTCATGCAAAAGGGACCCAAGATCGCCATCGCTGCCACCACGGTCATGGTGCTGCTCGTCGGCCTGCGCGTCGGCCTGATCTACAAGGCGAATCATGAGGCGGGGCCCGCCCCCAAGAATCCTTACGCCAACCTCCCCGTCGACCCCGACGATAACGTCTTCCTGCGTAAGGAATACCCTGATTCGCTGGCCGACCAACGATCCCTCATCGGCAAAACCGTGTGGGTCAGCGCCGGAGGGCAACTCGCCTACTACAGCGACAAGGGCAACCATGTGGACTACGCAAAACCCATAGGCAACCTGTTGGGCGCAACCCCGCTGCTCATCAAAGGGGTCTTTGAACAGAAGGCGCCCGCATCCGGACCCGCGGTCTTCCGCATCCCGGCAGGCGAACGCCAGGTATTGCTGGCCTTCACCATGCCCGCATCCTCCCACCCCGCCACCCTCTATGCAACCCCGGTCGGCGACTTCCAAAGCGGCAGCTACAACTTCGTCAACGACGAGGTCTTTTTCTACGACGATCCGCACAAGCTGTACAACTTCTGGGGTCCGGCCATGTGGTCCACCATCGATAAGCACCAGGCCGTGCTTGGTATGAGCGAGAATCAAGCCATGATGTCGCTCGGCGAGGTCACCACTCCCAGCTCAGATGACACCGGCAACCGCACCGTCCTCTTCGACAACAACGGCCATCCCCTCCGCATCGTCTTTGTCAACAATAAGGCGGTCAAAATCACGCCCGTTCCAGCGCCTGCCCAGACCTCTGCGAACCCAGCCAAATAGCGCCGCCTCTTACGCAAGCCCAGCCCTGCGCCATCCCGGCCCGTCTGCGTCCTGCACCGCCGTCGCGCTTCGCGCCATGCCCGCAGAATCGCGCCGTGAAACCGTAGCGCTCCAGTCCAACTCTCTACCCAATCAGCCTGTGCTCTGCACAAAGCCGGCCGCCCCCACACAGCCCGTTGGTAACCGCCTTCACTACCGCAGCTAGAATCTCAGCCCGTATTTCTCAGCCCTGCGCTGATTCCGTTGATCGTCGCAGTAATAGCGCGATCCAACTCTTCACCCTTCTCACCGCAGCGCTTGCGCCGCAGCAAATCAAGCTGCAACAGGCTCATCGGATCTACATAAGGATTACGCAACCGTATGGAGTGCGCCAGCACCTGGTTCTTCTCCAGCAACTCCGTCTGCTGCGCTACCTCCAGCACCATCCGCCGGGTGCGGTTGAACTCTGTCTCCAGCATCGTGAACACACGCTCCCGCAGCGCCTCATCGGTCACCAGCATCGAGTACTGTTTGGCGATTCCAAAGTCTGCTTTGGCCATTGCAATCTCCACGTTCAGCATCATGTCCAGGAACAGCGGTAGCCCACGCGCCATCTCCTGTAGCAGCGCCAGCCCGTCCTTGTGCCTGCGGGTGTACTCTTCCAACGCGTAGCCGACGCCAAAGTACGCCGGCGCCACATGCCGCGACTGCATCCACCCGAACACCCACGGGATCGCGCGCAGATCGGCCAGACTGCGCTGTTTGGCCAACGCTCCAGAGGCGCTCGCATCCAGGCGCTTGGCCGGCCGCGAGCCGATCCGAGCATGCTCCAACTCGGCCACCGGCGTCGCCTGCTCAAAGTAGCTGCAAACCCCCGGATCTTCCAGCAGATGCTCTGTATAAAACCCCAGAGACAGCGCTGAGAGCTCATCCATCGCAGCCTCCCATTCAGGAAGAATCTCACCGGTCAGTACAGGCTTCCCAGCCAATCTGGCAGATTCTCGCCCCCCCGCCTCCCTTGGCCGTATGCCTGGCCGGGCCAGCGCATCCAGCGCTGCGGCGATCATCAGCTCCAGATTCCTCTCCGCCAACACCACGTCGCTGTACTTCCAATTCAGCACCTCACCCTGCTCGGTAATCCGCAACTCGCCATGGAAGCTGTCCAGGGGTTGCGCAAAGATGGCTCCATGCGTAGGGCCGCCACCCCTCCCCACCGTGCCACCCCGCCCATGGAACAGCCGCAGCCTCACATCGCACTCCTGCGCCACAACATGCAGCGCCCGATGCGCCTTCCAGATCTCCCACGTGCTGGTTAGCATGCCTCCGTCTTTGTTGGAGTCCGAGTAGCCCAGCATCATCTCCTGCCGCCTCCCCCAGGCCTTCAGCAGCGGCTTGTACGCCTCCGATGTCCATAGCTCCCGGCAAACCGCAGGCGCTTTGCGCAGATCTTCGATCGACTCAAACAGCAGCACCGGCTGCAACCCGGGATCACGCTCTCGGCTCGCGCTCATCCCTCCTTCCACGGCTACCCCGCCCAGCCGCGCCAGCTCCACCACCGTCAGCGCATCCTCCATGCAGGTTGCCCCAGAGACCACATACTGCGT
>DAHXNO010000064.1 GCA_027365345.1 Granulicella sp. | reverse complement strand
TTTTCTGTGGCGGAATCTCTCCCGGGCGAGGCTGCGGGTGGTTCTGCCAGATGAGGCGCTGAGGAGGCCCGGAGCGCCGGAGGAGGTGGAAGACTGGGCGCGATGGGCGGCGCAGCATGCGCAGGCCGGGCAGTGGCGTGCGGCGGTGCACTGCATGTATTGGGCCGCAATTGTGCTGCTGGAGGGGCGGCGGGCGTGGCGGCACGATCCGGCGCGGACGCCGCGCGAGTACCTGCGGCTGCTGAAGCCGGGGACGGCTGCGGAGCAGGGACTGCGGCGGCTGACCGTGCTGCTGGAGAGGGTTTGGTATGGGTTGCGCGAGGCCAGAGAGAGTGAGTACGCGGAGGCTCGCGCGGTGTATGAGCAGTTGCAGGCAGAGGCAGGTGAAGGAAAAGGTGCGGGTGCGGAGATTGGCTTCCCTGGGAGCAAGGTAGCCGGAGGCGAAGCTTGAAGGCGGGCGCCGGGGGTGACGATCGGCGCTTGCTGATGTGGTTGTGCGTGGCCATGGTGGGGCTGATTGCGGCGGTGAGCTTGATTCCGCCGCAGAGCCAGGAGAACGATCCGCGCCCGGAGGTGAGCAACATTGGGCCGCATGGCGCCAAGGCAGCGTACCTGACGCTGCAGGCGCTGGGGGTAAAGGCTGTGCGATGGGACGGGCCGCTGACGGCGCTGAACGCGGAGCGGAGCGATGCTGAGGTGAGACGAACGACGCTGGTGCTGGCTGCGCCGGAGTATGAAGAGGAGAGACGGCCGGAGCTGGCTGCGGCGGTGAGGCGGTTCCTGGAGCGTGGAGGGAGGGTGCTGGCCACCGGGCCCTCCGGCGCGTTGCTGCTGCCGGATGGGGATGTATCCGCGGCGGGATGGCTGGAGAGCGGGGCGTGCCGGACGATGCCGGAGGGTCCGGGAGAACTGGCGCGAGCCGGCCGGGTGAGGATGGTGGACAGCTCAGGGTGGTTGAGTGCGGGGCCGCAGTATCAGGTGGAGCAGCGCTGCGGGAGGGATGCGGTGGTGGTGGAGTATGCCGTGGGCCGGGGAGAGGCGGTGTGGTGGAGCTCCGCGGCGCCGCTCGAGAATGCGGAGTTGAAGCAGGATGCGGACCTGAAGCTGCTGCTCTCCAGCGTGGGCGTCGGCCAGGGAGATGGACGTGAGGTGGTGTTTGACGAATCGCTGTACGTGGCGGCGAAGACGCTGTGGGATGTGGCGAAGGGATTGCCGCTGGGATGGCTGGGCGCGCAGGCAGGGTTGGTGTTGGTTCTGCTGGTGTTGAGTTTTAGCCGAGGGCACGGGCCGGAGCGAGATCCGGTGCGGCTGCCGCGCAGTTCGCCGGTGGAGTTTGCGGAGTCCATGGGCGATTTGTATGCGAAGGCGAATGGGAGCAGCGTGGCGACCGAAGCGGCGCGGCGCAGGCTGCTGCGGGTGGTGAGCCGCGAGGCGAGGGTGACGCCCAGGGAGTTGGAAGAGGGGCCGGAGGGGATTGCCGCTGCCTTGAGTGCGCGGCTGGGAGGGGATTGGCGTCCGCTGTGCGAGCATCTGCAGGAGGCCGACCGTGGTTTGCGCGAGGCGGTGACCCCGGGCAGCGCTCTGCGGCTGGTGCGGGCGATGAACGAGGATGCCAGAAGAGTGATGCAGAGTGTGAGACGCAGAGGATAGAGTTCAGGAAAGACAGTTGGCTGCGAAGCGCGCGGATGGAAGTTGCGAGGGTTCGTTGATATGGAGGAGACGGAGTGAGCGAAGAGAGATTGGGCGTGGCGGCAGCCTATGCGTTGTTTGAGCGCGGGCAGGAGCAGATGGGACTGGTGATTGCGGGCCAGCAGGAGGTGATGGCGCAGGCGCTGGTGACCATGCTATGCGGAGGCCATGCGCTGATTGAAGGAGCCCCGGGGATTGCCAAGACGCTGACGGTGAAGACGCTGGCGCGGTTCCTGGGGCTGGAGTTCCGGCGCATCTCGGCGACGCCGGATATGATGCCGGCCGACATTCTGGGGACCAGCATCTTTTCAGCGAGTGCGGGCGGCGGGGTGGGAGGGTTTCGCTTCCACAAGGGGCCGGTGTTTACGCAGTTTCTGCTGACGGATGAGATCAACCGGATGCCGCCGCGAACGCAGGCGGCGCTGTTGGAGGCGATGGAGGAGCGGCAGGTGACCGCGGATGGGGAGAGGCATCGGCTGGATGATCTGTTTACGGTGTTTGCGACCCAGAATCCGGTGGAGTTTGAGGGGACGTATCCGCTACCGGAGGCGCAGCTCGACCGGTTTCTGTTGAAGATCCGGATGGAGTATCCGGCGCTGGAGGAGGAGCGGGTGGTGCTGGAGCGGCATCATGCGCCGGAGGCGATGGCGGGAGCCGAGAACCGGATTGAGGCGGTGCCGGTTGAGCTGCTGTGGGCTGCGCGGAGAGAGGTTCAAGGGGTGCGGGTGGAGGCGGCGATCTTTGATTACCTGCTGGCGGTGGTGAGAAGGACGAGGGCCTGGCCGACGATTGCGCTGGGAGCGAGTCCGCGGGCAAGCTTGGCGCTGCTGATGACGGCCAAGGCGTTTGCGGCACGGGAGCAGAGGGAGTTTGTGATTCCGGATGATGTGAAGCTGGCGGCGCTGCCGGTGTTGCGGCATCGGCTGGTGCTGCGGCCGGAGGCGGAGATTGAGGGGCTGGACACGGATCGGGTGGTGCGCGATGTGCTGGCGGCCACGGAGGTGCCGAAGTAGGCGAAGGGCATGCGGACACTGATTCCACAGGAGGCCGGCGCACGGGCCAAGCCGATGGGGAGGGCGGGGCGAGGGCTGGGGTTTGGGCTGACGCCGCCGGCGCTGGCGCTGTTTGGGCTGGGGCTGGTGATCTGTTTGCCGGCGTTCTTTGATGCGTGGCAGATCTACTGGATGCTGGGCTGGGATGGATTGATGGCCGTGCTGGTGGTGGTGGATGCGGCGCGGTTGCCGGCTCCCGAGCGGTTGGTGGTGACGCGCCGGTTTCTGGATTCGCCGCAGATGGGGCGGGCGACAAGGGTGGAGCTGGCGGTGCGGTTGGATGGGGATGGGGCGGTGGAGGTTCGTCTGGTGGACGACCTGCATCCGGCGCTGGTGGCCATGCCGGAGGAGCAGGTGGTGCAGGTGCGTCCGGGTGAGGATGCGGTGAGCGTGACGACGATCTATCCCGGCCAGCGGGGTGACTTTGAGATGGGGAGGGTTTATCTGCGCTACCGGGGAGGGCTGCGATTGGTGGAGCGGTGGGCGGCGGCCGAGCTGCGCGTGGAGCCGGAGCCGAGTGCAGAGCAAGGCTGGGCGTTGGAGCCGAGCCTGCAGCCGGGCCCGGGTTTGGGGCCGGAGGCGAGTGCGGAGCAAGGCAAGGAAGATGCGGAGGCGCGGCAGGTGGTGCGGGTTTACCCGGCGCACGAGGACGGTCGGAGGAGTACGCAGTTTTATCTGCTGCGGGCGCGGCAGATCGAGATGGAGCGGCGCAGGCTGCAGTTGCGCGGAATGGGGCGAGAGTTTGAGTGCCTGCGGGAGTATCAGCCCGGCGATGAGTTGCGCAAGATCAGCTGGACGGCTACGGCGCGGCGCGGTCGGCTGGTGACCCGGCAGTTTACGATGGAGCGCTCGCAGCAGGTGTGGATGCTGCTGGATGCGGGAAGACTTTCAAGAACCGCCTTTGATCTGCGGCGCAGGGCGGAGTGGACGAGCGAGCAGGGGGGCGGAGGGTTTGAGGCGGAGACGTTTGGCGAGCGCGAGGCGGCGCATCTGCTGACGGTGACGCAACTGGATCAGGCGGCCTCTGCGGCGACGATGCTGGCACAGGTGATTCAGGGCGGCGGGGACAAGTTTGCGCTGTTGGCCTACGGGCGAAGGGTGCAGCAGTTGCTGCCTCCGGGTAGCGGCGCTGCGCATCTGCGGATGTTGATGGATCTGCTGAGCCAGACGCGATCCGAGACGGCAGAGGCGGACCATCTGCAGGCGGTGGCGAGGCTGAAGACGGCGCAGCGGCGGCGGGGGCTGATCCTATGGATTACGGAGTTGGCCGATAGCGCAGGAAGGCCGGAGTTGGTGGCAGCGGCCGGTGAGCTGGCGCGGCGGCACGTGGTGGTGCTGATTCTGCTGCGGCACCCAGCGCTGGAGGCGTTGGCGGCGCAGGAGCCGAGGACGAGTGAGGAGATGTTCCACGGCGCGGCAGCGCAGGAGATGCTGGAACGGCGCAGGGAGCGGCTGGCAGAGCTGGAGCGGCAGGGCGTGCTGATTCTGGAGACAACGGCGGAGGAGGTGGGAGCGCGCGCGGTGAGTGCGTATCTGGAGGTGAAGGCGCAGGGCAGAGTATAGGAGGGTGAGCGGTGGAGATGGGAGGGCGGCGCTGCGGCTGGGCCGCATCGTGCATGGGGCGTGCTGGCGGGATTTTTCCAGAATCAGCACTGCGTGGCGATCTCCGCTCCCGCGATCGAAGGGTCCTGCGATTCCCGCACCTCGACCTGCCGCCGCCGCGATATCCATCCTCAGATCGATCTCACGCAGTTGCTGGTCAGCTTACCGACGCTGCGCCTGAGCGGCCTGCCCGGCTTGCTACCCGACCGCTGGAAAGCTGCCCGGAAAATCCACCTTACGGCTCCGCAAAGTCAAACTCGACCCTCGTGGCCCTACCTGCGATTCACCCGCCGGTCACAGAATATCTGCGGGAACCGCTTGATTGCCGCGCCCCGAACGCGTGCGCTGCTTTGCATTGCTGACCATTTGGGTCACTTCTGGGAACCGGCTCGCGAAGCTGCACACTTCGCGTCCCTACGGTTGTAAAACAGGATTCCCAGGGGTTGCCAAATGGCTCCCCTGCATTATTCGGGTGGGAAAGTCCCGCCTCTGGACTTTTCCAGGTAGCGGCGTCCTCCACCGCCCGTTTCAACCACAGATTCCGCTATCGAGCCGCATTTTTGCCTCGGATACCCACAGATTCTGTCGAAGAACTTTAAAGGGTTTCCATCTTGATGCTCCGGCAGGGCAATTCAGCCCGCTGGAGCAGGGCCAACGGTTATCCTCGCCGAATGGGCCGCTTTACAACGCTGTTGTTCGCCTCTTTCGCCGCCGCTGGACTCCACTCGGCTGGACTCCGTTCCTTTGGACTCCACTCCTATGGACCTCAGCCGTTCACACTGCGAGAGGCTCTGAGCGCTCCCTATGCCACCAGCCTGACGGCCGCGCCCCAAGGCAACCTGTTTGCCTGGGTAGAGGACGACGAGGGCCGGCATAATCTCTGGGTGGCCCAGGGTTCCAGCCCCAGCCAGCCGCACCAGCTTACCCACAACAGCCAAGACGACGCCCAGGATATCTCCCAGTTGGCCTGGTCACCGGACGCGAGCGCGATCGCCTACACCTATGGAGCGGAGCGGGGAGCCAACGGAGAGCCGGCCAATCCGGCGCACCTGCAGCGGCCGACTCCTGTAGAGGTGTTCGTGCAGTGGCTGGATGGAAGATCCGCCGTGATCGGCGAGGGCCATTCGCCGCTATTCATCCGCGACGGAAGCAGTGTTCTGTTTGTGCATCAGGGCGAGATCTGGATTGCCGGCATCGGCTCGCTGGACTCGGCCAAGGGCTCGGGTCTGGGCTCGGCTCTGGGCTCCGCACACCAACTGGTCTTCGACCGAGGCTACGCGAGCTCGCTCACGCTATCTCCGGACGGTCATCTGCTGGCCTACATCAGTCACCGCAGTGAGCGCAACGAGCCCTCGCACAGCTTCCTTGCGCTCTATGACCTGCAGGCTCATACCCTGCGCTTTGTGGACCCTACCGGCAGCGACGACTCCGCCCCCGCCTTCTCGCCGGATGGCTCCCAGATCGCCTGGCTGCGCTCGCCCTTCGTTCAAGACCGAGAGTTCGCCAATCCGCGCACCTCGGCCAATCCGTGGTCGATCGAGCTTGCGGATGTGGCCACGGGAAAGACTCGCGCCTTGTTCACGCCTGCGGCCAACAAGCCAGGCAGTGTACTGCCTCACCTCTCCACCGGCGAACCGCACCTGATCTTCGCCACGAAGAACTCCATTGTCTTCTACAGCGAGGCCGATGGATGGGTGCATCTGTACCAGATCCACATCACCGGGGACAGGTGCGTGGAGTGGCTGACGCCGGGGCCCTTTGAGGTGGAAGATGCAACCCTGAGCCCGGATCGGCGTTACGTGATCTATAGTTCCAATGAGGTTGCAGCCGGAGTTGCCGGGCACAGGAAGACAAGCGCCAGCCTCGGTGGGCACGGCGGGCCGGGTTCCAGCGCGCTGCGTGGCGACCTTAGCGATGAGGACCGCAGGCACCTGTGGCGGGTTGACCTGACCCATCCGGAGCAGGCGCCTGTGGAGCTGACCGGCGGAGCCGGCAACCAGACCAGGCCGCAGATGACCTTCAGCGGCGCCCTGGCGGCCATGGTCTCTGACGTGCGAACGCCGATGCATCCCGCGCTGATCGCCGCCGGCGGAGCGCCGGAGGCAAAGATCACGCCGTTGCGGCCCGGCTTCCTGCCTCCGGATTACCCAGCCGCCTCCTTCGTGACGCCGCGCCAGGTCTTCTTCAACAGCAGCGACGGCCTGCATCTGCACGGCCAGCTCTTTACCCCGGCGAACCCAGCGCCGGCCAAGACGCGGCGAGCGGCCATTCTCTTCTTCCATGGCGGTCCCGAACGCCAGATGCTGCTTGGCTATCCCGCCATGGACTATTACTCCAACGCCTATGCGATGAACCAATATCTGACCTCGCAGGGTTTCATTGTTCTCTCTGTGAACTACCGCTGCGGCATCGGCTACGGCCTCGACTTCCGCACCTGCAAGAAGGCCGGCGCAACCGGCGCGGAAGAGTATAACGACGTTCTGGCCGCGGTGCACTATCTTGACTCGCTGCCGGGGGTCGATCCCCATCGGATCGGCATCTGGGGAGGGAGTTATGGAGGATATCTGACGGCTATGGCGCTGGCCCGCAACTCCAATCTGTTTGCAGCCGGTGTCGACTTTCACGGCGTCCACGATTGGAACATTGAAGATAACGCCTCAGACTGGAGACAAGGGAGCTTCGCCGGAATGGATGCGATCGCCGCCCAGGCACGTCAGAGTTCACCGATTGGCTCCATCGACGCCTGGCGCTCGCCGGTGTTGCTGATCCACGGCGACAACGATCCGGACGTCGCCTACGCCCAGACTCCTATTCTGGCTGAGGCCCTGCGCGCGCGCCACGTCCCGGTGCAGGAGCTGATCTTTCCCGATGAGGTCCACGGCTTCCTGCTGCATCGCGACTGGCTGAGCGCCTACCAGGCCGCCGCGGCGTTCTTCAAGAAGACCTTGCAGCCCAGCCCTGAGCCAGAAGGCTTCCAACCCTGAGCCGCAGGGGAATGAGCGTGCGCGGCCAGCAAGACGCCGGACGAGGCCCGCGAGGGACGCGGTAGGTACGAAACTCGGCGAGCCCGATCTTGTTGAACCCCGATTCCCAACCGGGCGCAGAGCGCGCTGCATTGCCTCTGCCGTGGTGCGAGCCTGAAGCCAAATTGCGCGATGTGGACCGCCCCCCAATGCTTCAACGACGCTGGCGCTGACACGTTCTCCCACGCAGTCACTCGCCCCTTGTTCACGCAAGGACAGATGGAAGCCGCCCGCCGTTGAGAAAGACACGGCAGCCGCGCACAGCAGCGCTGCGCTGCGCCACGGAGCGTAGAGTGATGCTGCTCCCCAACCAGTAGCTTCCAGTAACAAAGAGGGGTCTGCGAGGCTGGCTCTCTTTGCGAGAACAAGTCAGCCTGCAGACCCTAGGGGATAGAGCATCCTTGCGGTTGCTGAGGAGCGCAGTTTCCACTCCAGCGGGCAAGCCTGCTGGAAGATGCTTTAGTCGCGGTGGTCGTCCAGTTCACCGGTGTAGGTGGACTTGAAGACCGAGTCATCGGCGACGGCCGCCTCTTCTTTGGAGCCCTCCAGAGCGTCGCTCTTGATGTTTACCTGTACGTGCGCCGAGACCTCGCGATGGAGCTTGATGGGCACATGGAACTCGCCCACGCTCTTGAGCGGCTCGTCCAGATGGATCTTGCGGCGGTCCACCTTGTAACCCTGCGCCTCCAGTTCCTGCGCAATGTCCAGCGAGGTGACCGAGCCGAAGAGGTGGTCATTTTCGCCTGTCTTGCGCTCGAAGACCAGCACCAGTTCGTTGAGCTTGGCCGCCAGATCCTCAGCTCCGCCCTTCTCCGCGGCGGACTTGCGGACCGCCGAGGCCTTCATCTGCTCGATGACTGCCTTGTTGGCCGGCGTGGCTTCCATCGCCAGCTTGCTGGGCAACAGATAGTTGCGGCCATAGCCGGCGGCGACCTTGACTACATCGCCGCGGTGACCGAGCTTGTTTACATCCTCTTTCAGAATGACTTCCATGATAGATCTCCAGATTCATCGAGGGCGCTGCGCCAGCCGCCACGGGGTATGCGCCCATTGTGGCGCAGGGAAACTAATACTTGGCCGCAAAGGGCAGCAGAGCAATGGCCCGAGCCTGCTTGATGGCGCGGGTGAGCTTGCGCTGGAACGGCGCGCTGGTGCCGGTGAGACGGCGAGGAATGATCTTGCCGCGGTCTGATACGAACTGCTGCAGCAGGCGCACATCGCGGTAGCTGATGGTATCGATCTTCTCCACGGTGAACTTGCAGACCTTCTTGCGGCGGAAGAACTTGCGTCCGCCGGCTCCGGCTCCAGCTCCGGCGCCTGCCGGGCGGGGTGGGCGGGCTCCGGAGGGACGGGAGCCTTGATATCCGGTGCGCGCTGCCGGCGCACCCTCACTTGCGGTTGCAGCCGGTGCTGCCTGATTTACTGTCTCGTCAGCCATAGTACTCATCCTTGGTCTGCTGTCGGCTCACTGTCGCCGACAGCCGGTTCGGCTGCTTGTGCTCCAGATCCGCAAAGGGATCTGTGGACTTGATCTCCGGGCCGGGTCTTGCGACCTGGCCTCCGTCTCCGCGCTCCGCCTGATTCGAGGATTGGGGCGAGGAGGGAGAGATGGTGGAAGCATCTTGCAGCGTTGGCTTTGTCCTGTCAGCAGGCTGAACCGAATCCATCCGATCCATCCAGCCTGCAAAGCTTGCACGCGCGCTGCCTCAGGAGGCTGCGGCGGGCTCCTCGGCGGGCTCCTCAGCGGCCTCAGCGGCGGGCTCCGGCGCAGCCTCCGCATTCACCTGCGGCAGGGCGCTGCGCTTTACGTGGGCATCGCGATGGGCCTTGATCTTGGCCACCCGCTTGTCCTCCTCATCCATGCGCACGGTGATGAACTTGATCACCTGCTCCGAGACCCGCAGACGGCGCTCGATCTCCGCAATCAGCGAGGCGGGAGACTCCACGATCAGCAGAATGTAGAAGCCGTCGTTGAACTTCTTGACCGTGTATGCCAGGCGGCGGCGGCCCATCTTCTCCGTTGCCTTGACCGTACCGCCCCCGGTAGTGATGTAGCCGGAGAAGGTCTCTATGATCTTGTCGAGCTCAGCCTCTTCAACGTCAGGCCGAACGATAAACATGATTTCGTAACTGCGGTTCATGGTTACTTCTTTCTGCGGGGTTCTGCCCCGCACCGTTTCGGGATTCACTTCCATCCGAAACCGGTGTGGAAGGTTGTTTCTGCTAACCAAGTACATCTGCACGTCTTGCAACTGTTCTGTACGTTCTACAACAACTCACTGCATACAACCCGGGCGGCTCAAGCCGGAGGGGATGGCTCCGCCTTGCGATTGAACTGGTTCATGGCCGTGCCGACGCCGCTGGTAAGCACGAGCTCAACCGCACGGAGCGCCTGGTCGAGCGATGCGTCCAGCTCCTGCAGCATCTGCTTGCGCATGGGAGCCAGAAGAAAGTCCTTTCCACCGGATTTGACGATCTCTCCTGTCTCGCCCGGCGGTCTTCCAATTCCAATCCGAATGCGCGTCCACTCTTCGGTTGCGAGCACGCTGGAGATGGAACGTACTCCGTTGTGCCCGGCTGCTGAACCACGTTCGCGGATGCGAATCGTACCCAGCGGAATAGCCAACTCGTCGTAGAGGACGATCAGGTCCTGGACTTCAAGCTGCAACTCCTGCAACAGAGCGGCTACTGAAAGTCCGCTCAGATTCATGTAGGTCTGCGGTTTGGCCAGCAGAACGTCATGCCCTGCCAGCCTTGCCTTGCCCGTCAACGCTCTTCCGCGACGGTTGGCGACCTGTACGTTGCAGACCTCCGCAAGCCGATCGATCGCCAGAAAACCTGCATTATGGGGCGTGAAGGCGTACTCCGGACCAGGATTCCCAAGACCGACGATCAGCTTCACGCCTGCACAGCACCTTTCCGCTTCTGTTGCCAACCTCCAGCAAAGTTCGCTTGCCAAACTCTACGGAAGTTGCTCTACCAGCTTGCCGGCTTACTTCTTACCCTTTTCCGCAGCAGCCTCGGCGGGAGCATCCGTCTTACCCTTCTTGGCTACCTCGGGCTCGGCGGCTGCGGCGACCGGCTCAGCCACAACCTCTTCGCGGAGCACGGTGACGTGAGCCACCATCGCGTCCGCATCGCCCAGAAACTTCAGCTTGCCGGAGTTTGGAAGATCAGAGATGTGGATGGCGCCATGGAGTTCGAGCTCGGTCACATCGACGTCGATGTGGCCGGGAATATCGCCCGGAAGGCACTCCACTTCCACCTCATGCAGCACCTGGCTGAGGATGCCGCCCGCGTTCTTGACGCCCTTGGCGACGCCGATCAGTTGCACCGGAACCGAGACGCGCATCGCCTTGTCCATCGCAATCCGCTTGAGGTCGGCGTGCAGCAGCCTGCCCTTGAGGGGCTCGTTCTGCCAATCGACGATCATGGCCTTGGTGGTGCTGGAGGCCAGGCCCGCCTGGGAACCATCGATGTGCAGATCGAAGATGGTATTGTGACCGGAGTCCGAGTACAGAATCCGGGTGATGACTTTGGGATCGAGGGTGACGGCAACCGTCTCTGCTCCGGCTCCATAGACCACGGCCGGAATCAGTCCCTGGACGCGCACGCGGCGCGCATGGTTCTTGTTGAATTTACCCGTGCGGGGCTGAGCCACCACCGCTTCGATCTTTCTCTCTGCCATTGACTTTATCCTTTCGGGCACGAGGTTGAGCCTCGCTCCCTTGTTGCATTGCGCCTTTAGCGCTTACGTGGTCTTACTGCTATCAAAAACCTTTTGCATAACCATCCGACAATCTGTTGCGCCTCTTGCCGCAAACGCGCCCGGGAAGCTCCGCGAAACTCTAGTTGAATAATGTGCTGACGCTGGTCTCCATGTGGATGTTCTCAATGGTGCGGCCCAGCAGCCCGGCGATGGAAAGCACCTTGATCTTGTCCACCTTGCGCGCCGCCTCGGTCAACGGAATGGTGTTGGTGACCACCAGCCGCTCCAGACAGGAGTTCTGGATCCGCTCCACGGCGGGGCCGGAGAGCACGGCGTGGGTGGCGCAGGCGTAGACCTTCTCCGCACCCTGCTCCAGCAGCGCCGCCGCGGTCTTGACCAGGGTTCCGGCCGTATCCACAATGTCGTCCAGGATCAGGCAGGTGCGCCCGCGCACATCGCCGATGATGTTCATCACCTCGGTGACGTTGATATCCGTGCGGCGCTTGTCCACGATGGCCAGCGGCGCGGGCTGCTGCAGCTTCTTGGCGAAGAACCGGGCGCGTTCCACCCCGCCTGTATCCGGACTGACCACGGTCAGGTTGGAGAGATGCAGATCGTCGAAGTACCCCACCAGGACAGGGCTGGCGAAGATGTGATCCACAGGGATGTTGAAGAAGCCCTGGATCTGTGCGGCGTGCAGATCGACGAAGAGCGCGCGATTGGCTCCTGCGGTGACCAGAAGGTCTGCCACCAGCTTGGAGGAGATGGCCACCCTGGGCTTGTCCTTGCGATCCTGGCGCGAATAGCCGTAGTACGGAACCACCACCGTGATGCGCTGGGCCGAGGCGCGGCGCAGAGCGTCCATCATGATGAGCAGCTCGACCAGGTGGGCGTCCACCGGATTGCATGTGGGCTGGATGAGAAAGACATCGGCGCCGCGCACATTTTCAAGGAGCTGAAAAAAGGTCTCCCCGTCAGAGAATCGCTCCAGGCGCGACTCGCCCACGGGGACGCCGAGAAATTTACCGATCTCCTCCGCCAGCGGACGGTTGGCTGTGCCGGAGAAGATCTTGAAGCGCCGGTCCTCGCTCAGGCGAGAGGCGCGCTTCTTCTCCGCCGCTTTGGGATCGGCGCCCTTGGGGGCGGCCAATGGGGCGGAGACCAGATGGTTCGAGTTTGGGATAGGAACCACAGTTGTGTCTGCTACGTTCGCGGATGCTGTCACAGTTTCGATGACGGTTTCGGATACGTTTTCGTTCACGTTGAAATCCTCCAGGCTGGTTGACCGATGGGTTCTTTCATACTGCTTGCCTTACTGCCTTGCAGCCGGTACTGGTTTCTTCACCGGCCACCTGCGTGTGCGAGACCTGATTCCTGGATATTGCCCTGTGGATGGGTGCTTCCCAAGGCAATCTCCCTACTTTTTGCTGCTCCGCAACCGGTACCGGATGCGGGGCGGTGTTCAACTTCCTGGCGATGACGTTTCCATCGCGAAAGATCGAAAAGCTCCCAAACACTACTTCCCTGGCAGAGGGGACTAAAGGCCGCGGCGTGCGGCTGCGATGGCTGGGCGACTAGGATTCGAACCTAGACCGAGTGCTCCAAAGGCACTTGACCTACCATTAGTCGATCGCCCAGTACAGCCAGCCTGCATGGCCGCCCAGCCAACCAGGTACAACCGGCTGGGCCTGGCGCTGCCCGTTACCCGAGCGGCTCCTCTGCGAAGATCGTGCGCCGGTACTGGCAGCGAGGCAGGGTCTCCGTCAGGATAGCCCGCGTGCCGCTTTGCTGCACACGATGTTGAGCCTCGCGCGCCGCCGCCCGGGATCCATAGAGCCCGAACAGCGCCGAACCCGAGCCCGAGAGAGCTGCATAGAGCGCAGTGTCTCTTGAACTTCCCAGCAGATCACGCTTGATGGAACGCAAGGAGGGATGCTGCGAGAAGACGACCTCTTCGAAGTCGTTCTCAATCCCGGTGCGGACAAGCGCGAGAAGGGGATTCTCGGCCAGATCGCTGTCTACGTCCCTCGTTGCCGAGGCCCTACCCGAAGGTAGGTCGCCTGCGCCTTGATCCTGCGAGAGTCTCTCTCGCGACGCTACAGATCCAGCAGAGACAGGGCGGCCCGTAAGAGCGATACCGGAGGAGCCAGGCTCCAAGCCAGAGGCCGCAAAGACCGAGGCTAGAAGGCGGCTCAACAGTTCCAGTTTATCCACAGATCTGCCGGAAGTCAAAGAATCGGCGTCGATTTGCTGGAAGGCGAGGGACGTGGAGACGCCAACCTGGGGCAGCGCCACCACGCAGAAGACGGGCGGGGAGTCTGGGAGGGGATAGACCTGCTCGCCGCGGCCAAGGCCGAGGACCGTGCCGCCGAGCAGGAAGAGCGGCACGTCGGAGCCAACCTCAGCGGCCAACTCGAGACGCTCCGGCCCGGGGAGAGCCAGGCCGAGTTCGCGTTCCAGGCCAAGCAGCGCCGCTACGGCGTTGGCGGAGCCTGCGCCCATGCCGCCTTGGACGGGGAGGGTCTTTTCAATGTGGATCTGCACGTCGGCAGCCAGGCGCAGGCGCTCCAGGGCTCCGCGGATCATCTTCCAGGCGGTGTTGCGTTCGGCGTTGCCGGCCGGGGTGCGCGGAACGCCGGGATGGTTGGAGGTGATCAGGATGCTGGTGTGCGCCGCGGGCTGCGCTACAACGGTGACCAGGTCATGCAGCGGAAGCGTCTGGTAGACGGTGGCCAGCGCGTGGAAGCCATCCGGACGGGGTGGGCCGACGGCCAGGCCAAGGTTAATCTTCGAGAAGGACCGGAGACGGGTGGACATCAGAGGCTGCTCCCGGAAAGAGAGGCCGAGGCTGTTGGGCTGGGGCGCATGCAGCCTTGATTTTAGAGCAGTCCTCGGTATAGGTGGGCCGACCGGAGAGGATGCTCCGTAGCGGCTGGGTCTGGGCGGCTGCGCCCCGGCCGCTGCATTTTGAGCCGCTGCGATTTCACCACGCTCCATCTCCGGCCAGGCGGTTGATGGAGGGCAGCGCGTGCGGGGTTGAGGCAGAGGGCTGGGAACCTGTGGGACCGATTCGGCGGAGAGCCGAAGCGGAGAGAAAAAAGCCCGTGGCGCAGAGAGTCTGCGCCACGGGCGGATGAACGGATGGATGAGCCGATCAGGGCTTCTGTCCCAGTTTCTTGTCGGCCGCCGCTACGGCGAGCGGCGTCTCCACTGGAGCGGCCGCGCCCACCAGCTCGACGACGGCATTGCCGATGTAGTTGGTGATCCAGACGTTCCCGGAGGGATCGATGGCCAGATTCAGAGAGTCATCCAGCATGGTGGTAAAGCTAGTCGCGGTGGCTGGATATTGGGCCTCCGGGATGTAGTTGGTGGGGGGCGAGATGGCGGTGTTGATGTCTCCCGGCAGGCTGCCGCCGTTGAGCTCAACGATGGAGTTGATGCCGGCGACGGTAGTGCCGCAGCCGCCGTAGTTGCCGCAGCGATTGGCCAGCCAGATGTTGCCGTTTCCATCCACGGCTGAGCCAAAGGTCCAGGCTAGCGTCGCTCCCGTGGTGCTGCTGGTCAGCTCGGTCGGAGTCCCGCCGGTGGAGGCGAATTCATAGACCTCGGCATCCGCGGCCTGGTTGGCAATCCAGCCATTGCCGTTGCCGTCAATGGAGGGAAACTCGGGCTGTTTCGTGCTGGTGGTGTACTCCCAGACCTCGCCTCCCGTTGGGCTCACCTTGGCGATCTGGTAGGGATTGCTCTCACTGGTGAGCCAGAGATCTCCGTCGGAATCGATGGCGCCGTGCGCCACATTATCGCCGGCGTTGAAGATGCTGGGGCTGATGCAGTCGTAAACGTACTGACCCGCGGTTCCGTCGCATGTGGTGCTGGAGCTGATCAAAGACCCGGCGTCGTTGTACTCCCACATCTCAGAGTTGCTATGGGTATCGTAGGGCGCGGTGTTATAGGGCGCGGTGGTGCCGGTCTGGTCGGCGAAGAAGTAGGCGTCGTCGGTCTGGTTGGCGATGACGGTGTAGGCGGCGCTGTAGCCGGCGCCGTAGGAGTCGATCAAGCGGCCACTGTCATTGAACTCCTCGATGCCGGTGCTGGTGTCGGCGTTGCCGGTCCAGGCGTTGTTACTGCCATCGACGGAGACGTACCCGTAGATGTAGCTGGGACTATTGCTGTAGGTGCTGATGGGCACACCCAGCGGGGACCAGAGGTTGATGCTGGGCGCCGGACTGGTGCCCCCGTTTCCAGAACCCTGCGCCGTAATCCAAAGCTGCCCCGTGCCGTCCACCGCGATGCTCTCTGCTTTTTCCAGTTTGCTGTTCACGGCCGTGGAGTAGCCACCCACCTCGGCGTAGGGATACTTGATGGCGATGGTCCAGTCGTTGGGTGCGTTGGCCAGATCAGGAACATACGGCACAGTGCCGGACTGGAGGCCGAAGATGTCTTTCGCGTAGGTGGGGTCTACATCCGTTTCGCTGTGATTGCCGGCTGGGAAGCGGGCGATGTGGATGGCTGCGGTTGCCGTGTCCAGGGGTTGCTTTCCGCCGGTGGTGCCGTCATCGGTAGCGAGGGCGAAGAGCGAGCTGCATTGGGTGCTGAGAGTTCCCGCAGCGGGAGGAACGGAGTCCACGCAGGAGGCGAGGATGTTGGCAAGCGTGTCGATGGTAGCCTCCGGAACCACGCCGTTGCCGGAGTTGGGGACGCCCGAGGAGGATTGGGTTGCGTAGTTGGCCAGATGGCCTTCACCATCGTTGGATGTGGACTGCGGGCCGTTGCCCTGGATGTTGTAAAGCTGAGCAGCGGTTTTGGCGGCGTTCTGGATGCCCAGCAGGGCCTGCGGGTCATTGTGGGGAACGCCGATGTCCCAGGCGTTGTTGTTGCTTATCAGCGTGAAAGGCTGGAAGGTGTAAGCCGTGGCTACCGTGGATACCTCGTTGAGGTAGATGAAAGAGAGCGCCGTGGAACCGCTGGAGAAGTTCCCCGAAGACGGGCAGATGCCGAGCGTGGCGAGCTCGACGATGCTGGGATTATTGGTGGGCGCTACACTGCTGGTCAGGGTTGCAGTGGCCGTGGCCGCAGTTCCGATATTGTTCGTGCTTGTGGCGGTGTAGGTTCCGTCCTGAATGTTGGCGTTAGGGCCTGGGCCCGGGTTGGAGTAAGAGTCAGTCGCGGTGAAAGAGAATGTGGTGGTGGTGGGTGCCGGGCTGCTCAAAACTGTCTGGCTCCCGTTGAGCACGCTCCAGCCGTAATCGGGGGGGGGGCCTGCGGTTGCGGTGGGGAGGCCGCCGATGGTGACCGTCTGGCCCGCAGTGAGGGGTACCGTGGAGTTAACAGTGACAGTGTAGGTAGCCGTTCCGTTCGGCCCGGCGGTGGCGTGGCTCACCACGATCTGGCTGATGCTGTAGGTAACCGGCGTGGAGCTGGTGGTGGTTCCGATGTTGCCGCCCCAGGCGTAGAGATAGACCGGCAGGCCTACCGTGCACGTATAGGCGTTGGTTAGATCGAAGCCGCCGGCGCTGTTGCTGGTGACGTACTCTGACGCTGTGCCGTTTGGCCCTCCGTCAGTTGGGACGAAGGGGTCAGAGGTGTCAGCGGTAAGGTTGAAGCCGCCGGGCGAGGTGGTGCTGCCGGTGCCCAGCAGGGAGACGGCCTCAGAGCCATAGCCGGTGGTGCCTACCTGCAGAAGATAAACATGCGCCCCCTGAATCGGCGCGTGGCCGCCGTAGACATAGCCCTGGATGGGAGGCCCGGAGACCTGCGCGGTGCTGGTGCTGGCGGCGGACGAGCCGACGTTGCTTGAGCTCATCGCTCCTCCGCAACCCTCCAGGGTGAAGGTTCCGAGCAGGAGAGCAACAGCGAGGGAGCTGGGAACGAGCGCTTTCTTGAGGGAAGGCTTCATGGCAGGAGTCTCCGGGGATGCAAAACGAGGGGGAGTTACAGGAACCTTCGGCGGCCGGGATGGAGTTACCTGGGGGCGGCTGCCATTGAGGGATTCAGATTACAGATACAGATGAGAAAACTATAATCTCAAAGCATTAGAGAATCTGAATTATTTTTCGTCGTGTCGCGATGTGGTGACTCTTCTTGAGCAATAGCAAGAGAGACGAGGGTTGGTTACCGAAGATAAAGGATCTGCGATGGGGTTCCGGTGGCCGTAGGGCGCGGCGGGCGGAGCGCCCACGGGGAGGAAGCAT
>DAHXNO010000051.1 GCA_027365345.1 Granulicella sp. | reverse complement strand
CCCCCCGCCACTACACCTCCTACCACTTCCTGGTCACGCTCTCAGACCAGGTCGCTCACTTCGGCCTCGAACACCATCAGTCCTCCGACGACCGCGTCCCGGAGAAGACCTTCATCGATGAGGGCATGTTCACCGAAGAAGGGGATCTGCTTCCTCATGAGTTCACCCACTCCTGGAACGGCAAGTACCGCCGTCCCGCCGGACTGGCCACAGACAACTACCAGGAACCCATGAAGGGAGACCTGCTCTGGGTCTATGAAGGGCTCACCAACTACCTGGGCGATGTTCTCGCCGCACGCTGCGGCATCTGGAGCCCCGAGGTCTTCCGCGACCGCCTCGCCACCGTCGCCGCCGAGTTCAACGACGCTCGCCCCGGACGCACCTGGCGCGACCTGCAAGACACCGCCAGCGCTGCGCAGATCCTCTATAGCGCAGGCGATGCCTATGACAACTGGCGCCGCGACGTCGACTACTACAATGAAGGCGACCTCCTATGGCTGGAGGTAGACGAGACCATCCGCGCCAAGACCAACGGCAAGAAGAGCCTTAACAACTTCCTGGCGGCCTTTGAAGGTCTGGGCGGCAACACCCCGCCCAAGGTTGTACCCTACACCTTTCAGGACATCGTCGACGGCCTCAACGCGGTGGTACCCAATGACTGGGCAACCTTCCTCCGCACCCGTCTGGACTCCAACCAGTTTCACGCCCCGGAGATTGCGGGGATCAACAACCTCTCCGGCTACCAGTTGGTCTACACAGACAAGCCCAACTACTGGTCGCAAATCATCGAAAGCGACGGCCTGAACGCAACCTATTCGCTCGGCTTTACGGTGAGCGCTACCGGCACAGTGGGTGACGTCATCATCAGCAGCATCGGCTACAACGCGGGCCTGGCGCCGGGCTTTCAGATTATCGCGGTCAACAACCGTGCTTTCACTCCTGCGCTCCTTCGCGCCGCCATTGACAACGCCAAAGGGAACGGCCCGGCAATCAACCTAATCGTAGAGAACACGGGCAACTTCAAGGTAATCTCCCTCAACTACCATGGTGGCGAGCGCTATCCGCAACTGCAGCGCGTCGACAACACTCCGGACCGTCTGGACGCCATCATCTCCCCGCTCTCGGGCCAATAGCCCCGCCTCTTCGCAGCTCCAACGCAGAACCCGACATCGAGCGGCGTCTCCGCAAGGAACAACGCCGTTCGACCCACCCTCCCGAAAGCCGGCAAGTAAAACCAGACGCCTGAAAACCGCTCGCTGCTCTCGAAGCCGAGGGCGATCAGCAGGACCGAGTTCTTCTTTCAGCTTCAGCTGCGAAAGAAAAACAGGAGCCGGTATCATCCGGAGTATGGCAACCATCCAAATCTCGGAGGCCGACGCCGCCCGCGACTTCGCTGGGCTGATGGCGCAGGTCCGCCTGGGTGCGGAAGTTGTCATCGAGAATGAAGCGCGAGCCGTCGCGGTCGTGCGCCCCGCCGCTCCCGCCAGCCCTGCCCGTCTACTCTCCGAAATCATAGCCGCCGCCGAATCGCGCGGCTCTTCGGCTCTGCTCGATGGCGACTTCGCCTGCGACCTTGAAGGGGCCGTGGCCGCGCACCCGGAGCCTCTGGACCCTCCCTCATCGGACTAGCGAGCCGAAGCTGATCGAATGGGCCTCATCATGGACTCCAGCATAGTCATCGCCGCCGAACGCCAACGCGAAACCGTGCCGCAACTGCTGCGGCGCATCGCCTCAACAGCGGGCGGCCAACAGATCGCGCTCTCCGCCGTGGGACTCACCGAGCTCGTCCACGCTACCTATCGCGCGTCGAATCCCGCTCACCGCCAGAACCATGAGCGTTTTATCGCCGACCTCCTGACGGATATGGAAGTGGTCCCCTACGCCAGGGCAACGGCACTGCTGGCCGGCAGGATCGACGGCGGACAGCGCGCCCAGGGTGTGACCATCACCTTCGCCGACCTGCTGATCGGAGCGACCGCGCTGGAGCATGGCTACGCTCTGGCGACTGTCAATCTCCGCCACTTCCAGATGATCCCCGGCCTCCAGATTATCCCGCCTTAAAGAAGGCGAACCGACCTTCAAAAAGCCCTGCTTGCAACCGCACTCGCCTCCTGCTTGAGCTCCAGCGCCTATCATCCCCGCTGCGTCACCGTCATCTTCGCCTCCCCTTCGCATCAGAACAGTTCGCTACGGGATGCGTTTTGCGCGGGCGAGGTCAGCTACGCCTCACCCACCGCCGCGGCTTCGCATCTGGTGCGCCATCCCCTCCAGCGCCCGCTCCGGATTACCCTCCGGCACGGCAACGCCCATCCTGGCGCACATCTGCGCCACCATCTGCCTCGCCACCGCCACCCGCGTCTCTAGCGGCAGATCCAGCATCCGCGCAAAGAACGTCTCCATAATATCCAGATCCTGCTCCCGCAGCCTCACCACGGCATCGGCAGGGAACATCGCCCCCACTCCCTGCGCCAACGGCCCTGTGGCCTGCATGCTCACTAAGGCTGGCGCACACCGCAGGTACAGCAAGCTCGGCTCATCCAGTCGCTCATGCACCACCAGCGTTCCGGCCGCCAGATCCCCCAGCCGCTGATTCTGCCGGTTGCACAGCATCGTCACCACCCCCACCAGGTAAAAGCTGGGCAACAGATCCACCACCCGCAGCAGGTTTCTCGCCAGCGACTCAAACAGCGTAATCTGCCTCCCAGAGTCCTTCATCACCCGCAGCTTCATCACCCGCTTACCCGGCGTCTGCCCATGCCAGTACGCCTCAAACAGCGTAAAGTAGCCCCACACCACGCAGAAGTTCGCAAAGATCAGCAACGCAACAAACCACTTCCCCGCCACGGAAGCCAGCCCGCTGCCCACGGCAGCCAGCGTACCGGCGGAGGCCAGCAGCACCAGCCCAATCAGCTCCACAAAGAAGAATGCTGCCAACACCAGCACATCCAGCAGCGCAGCCAGAAACCGGCTGCCCACTCCGGCGACGCTGTACTGCAAATCCACCTGCTCAGGCGTCTCGATATAATGCGACTCAGTGGGTAGGGAAGACGCCTCGTCGCGGAGCTTTCGCTGCTCAAAACCCGACATCATGGCAAACCTCCGCAATCCTCTCCCTTAGCTCTCAGTCTCTATGCTCTCAAACCTTTGGATCGACTCCCGTAAGAATAACTGGGACCGGCTGGAGGCGCTCGTTCGCCAGGTCGAATCCAACGGAGTCAAAAGCCTTCCTCCCGCACACCTCCGCGATCTCGGACTGCTCTACCGCCAGGCCGCTGCAGATCTCTCCGCAGCCCGCGCCGACCCCTCCGCAAAGGCTCTGGCGCAGTACCTCAACCGCCTGGTCGGCCGCGCTCACAACTACGTCTACTCCGGCCGCCGCATCTCCTTCCGCAGCCTCTGGAGCTTCTTCGCCTACGGCTATCCTCGTCTGCTGCGCCGTCTCTCCGGCTACGTTCTCGCCGCCACTCTGGTCAGCCTCCTCGCCGGCCTGCTCGGCGCTCTCATCGTTCTGCTGCGCCCGGAGTTTGGCGTCATCTTCCTTGGCGCCCAGCGCGTCGCCAACCTCGATCAGCACAAGATGTGGACAGAAAGCGTCCTGAGCATGAAGCCGCAGGCCGCCTCCGGCATCATGACCAACAACATCACGGTCTGCTTCCTCACCTTCGCCGGAGGCATCACCGCGGGTCTCTTCACGCTCTACTCCCTGTTCAACAACGGCCTGATGCTGGGCGCTATCGCCATAGTCTGCCGTCAGCATCACATGGCGCTCAGTCTGTGGAGCTTCATCGCCGCCCACGGCGCGCTGGAACTGCCCAGCATCATGATCGCCGGCGCAGCAGGACTTCGTCTCGCCGCCGGCATCCTCTTTCCCGGCATGCTACGCCGCCGCGCCGCCCTCGCCCTGGCGGGCATGGAAGCCGCTCAACTTCTGGCTGGAACCATCCCCCTCCTGATCGTTGCCGGCACGCTGGAGGCCTTCCTCTCGCCCACTCACGCCCCTGTCGCGCTCAAGTTCAGCGTCGGAGCCATCCTCTTCACCGTCCTCGTCCTGTGGCTCGGCGAAGCGGGAAGAACATCCAGAGCAAGGTAAACAGCGGAGGACACCGAGTAAATATCCTCCGCCAGAGCCGCACGCTCTACGGTCGCTGGCCCTTCAAGGGGGCCTCACCGCAACCGTTGAAGAGCAAAAGCAACTGGCCGCTTACATCTCGTTCGACAATGAGGCTCGACCAAGCCAAAGCAGCAGCCTGGACACGCTCCGGGAACTCTCGAAGCTCTACTGCCACCCCGGCACAGCCGGGGGTTCCCCCCTTCGTAACGGCCGGCGGCAACTCATCCAGACGGTGAGCCTGCCGGAAGTCGGCTCAGAACCCCTCCCGGCATTTCAACCCGCGTCGGACGGATAGATCTCCCCATGCCTCAAAAAACTCACCTGACTTGCCGCGGCGAAGCCGCTCCCATATCAACCTCTACACTCAGCATCACCCACAAATTCTGCGGAAGAGCCCACCTTAATTCGCCTGGCTCTGCGCCTTCAGACGTTCCGCGGTGTAGTGCGCAATCAGGGCGTCGATGGTGGGCTGCAGCATGCCCTCCATGACCATCCCGAGCTGGTGGTTCGTCAGTCCTATGCGGTGGTCGGTAACCCGGTTCTGGGGGAAGTTGTAGGTGCGGATCTTCTCGCTGCGATCGCCCGTTCCCACCTGCTGTTTGCGCTCAGCGGCCATAGCCTGGTGCTGCCGTTCCATCTCCACCTCATACAGGCGGGAGCGCAGAACCCGCATCGCCTTCTCCCGGTTCTTGATCTGCGACTTCTCATCCTGGCAGCTCACCACCGTGTTGGTCGGCAGGTGGGTGATCCGAACCGCCGAGTAGGTGGTATTTACGGATTGCCCACCGGGCCCGGAGGAGCAGAAGGTGTCAATGCGCAGATCCTTCGCCTCGATCTTGACGTCCACCTCTTCAGCCTCAGGGAGCACCGCCACGGTGATAGCGGAGGTGTGGACCCTGCCCTGGGTCTCGGTGGCGGGCACGCGCTGCACCCGATGCACCCCAGACTCATATTTCATCTGGGAGTAGACCCTTTCGCCCTCGATGATGGCCGTCACATCCTTCAGGCCGCCCACATCGGATTCCGTCTGGGAGAGGATCTCTACCTTCCACTTGTGCTGCTCTGCAAAGCGCAGGTACATGCGGAAGACCTCGGCCACGAACAACGAGGCCTCGTCTCCACCTGTGCCGGCGCGCAACTCCAGCACGATGTTCTTCTCGTCGTTGGGGTCCTTGGGCAACAGCAGAACTTTCAGCTCCTCTTCGCAGGCCGCCAGCCGGGGCCGCAGCTCCTCCAACTCTGCCTCGGCCATCTCCCGCAGACCGGGATCGCTCTCGGCAAGCATGGCCTGGGCGTCGGCGATGGCGTTGCGCAGCTTGCGGTACTCGCGGAACTTTTCGATTGTGGGCTCCAAATCGCGGTGCTGTTTGGCCACTTTGCGGAAGTTCTCCTGGTCATTGACGATTTTGGGATCGGAGAGCTGCAGGCCCAGCTCTTCATAACGGGCTTCCAATTGGTCGAGGTGGTCAAACATGAGTTGCTCCTCCTGCGCCGGGCGCAGGGATGCTTGCAGTCACAGAGGGTTGGGATGCGCCAGAATGAGCTTCGAACTCCCTGGCATGATTTTTGGGGCCCCGTCGTCCTTTGGATGACCAGCGTCCATCGGATTACTTGCCAGACGCGCTTTGGGAGAAAGGATCCGGACCCGCACCACAGAGATGGAAAGGATGGGTGTGGCCCAGTGGTCGCACAACGGATGGTTCGCTCAGCTACGCAAAGTCGCGGCGCGCGTCTTGGGCAAAAGCCGCATTGCCGGCATCAGGCCGCACCGCTGCTCCGTCCTCTGCCGATACCAGTCGCGGCCTCTCCGGATCCATGTGGGTCCATTCCATACGGCTCATTTGATGGTACCGCGAACCGAAGCGATTCGTGCGCCGCGGTTCCTCTTGGGGACCAGACTTGCAGGGGTGACTCAGGCATCCGCGCGAACCCAGCCGCCTGGAAAACCCTCTGCGCAAAGCGGCAACCTACCAGCCTGCTCAGAACTGAATCCAACCCTGGCGCCCGGACGGCAACTCCATAGAGCATCTCCCTGGAGCACTCCCTGGAACAGGGCGTGGATAATGGTTGGGTGAAAAGTTGGATTGAGATCTCCGAGAAGCGGCTGCTGGAGAACCTGCACGCGGTGCAAGCGCTCGCCAGAGATGAAGAACACACAGCGTCCCTGAAGAGCACAGAGACCCTAGGCGTCATCAAGGCCAACGCCTATGGGCATGACGCTATAAAGGTGGCGCGGATCTTGGCCAAGGCAGGACTGCGCTGGCTGGGCGTGGCAGACGTGCAGGAGGGTGTTCGGGTGCGCAAGGCAGGGCTCCGCCCGATGCACTCAGAGTCCGGCTCGGCAGCCGGGTCTCCCCGGCATCCCATGCGCATCCTGGTGATGTGTGGTCTGGAGCCGGAAGACTATGAGCTGCTGGTGGAGCATGACCTGACGCCGGTAGTCTGGACCGTAGTGCATGTGGAGATGCTGGAGCGGGCGGCGGCAGCCTCCGGCAACGTGGTCCCGGCCCATCTGGAGATTGACTCCGGAATGTGCCGCCAGGGAGTGGATTTAGCCGCAGTTGCTGAGGTTGCGCGGCGGCTTGCGAACTCCCGCTGGGTGCGCTGCGAAGGCGTCCTGTCGCATCTGGCCTCGGCGGAGGTGTCCGGCTCAGAGCAGACCCGCCGCCAGCAAGAGCGATTTGCCCAGGCGCTGCAGGTGGTGGTTCGGGAGGGAAATCAGCCCGCATGGCTTCACCTGGCTGCAAGTTCAGCGGTGGATGAGGGTGGGACTCTGGCTTGGATGAGGACGCTGGCTCGCAGCCACGGCGCAGGGGTTCTGGTTCGCCCCGGAATTGCGCTGTACGGTTACTGCATTCCCACAGCCACCGGAGTCTTGCGACCGCTTTTGCAGCCGGTCTTGACCTGGAAGACCCGGGTCATCGGGGTGCGGCCGTTGGACCCGGGAGAGAGCGTAGGGTACGGCGGTACCTTTACAGCCAAGTCGCAGATGCGGCTGGCCCTGCTTCCCGTGGGCTACTCGGATGGATTTCGGAGAGCGGCGTCCTCCGGTGTGGGCCACGGCTGGGTGATGATTCAGGGCCGGCGCGCTGCTGTGGTGGGCCGGGTGTCCATGAATCTGACCACGGTGGATGTCACCGGTATCGAAGGGGTGGAGGTGGGTAGTGAGGTGGTCCTTCTGGGCCCCGGCGTCACCGCGGACGACCATGCGCAATGGAGCGGGACGATCTCCTACGAGATTCTCTGCGGTATCCGGGCGCGGCAACGGTGAGCGCAAACGCGCCAGCGGATCGGGAGGCCGTAGGGGGTCTATTCCTGCTCGCCATGGTTGGCCTCTGCGGGACGATAGACTGGTAATAGATGCTGGCGCGGCTTTATGCAAAGTGGATGTATGCGTGGGAGACCGCGCTGACCACCCGGGATGAGAACCGGGTGGAGCGGCCATTGGAATGGGGATTCGAATATTTGGCGGAGTTCGGCGGGGAAGAGATGGCCGACCGCGTTGAGCGCGGCGAGCTCTCCAGTCTCGCGGCGATGATCGAGTTGAACCGCAGGATTGTAGCCGGCCCGCAGCAGTTCTATGGCTACCGCACCCCGACCGACTTCCGCATTGAGCAACATTTTCCCGCACTCTACCCCACCAACGTGCGTCCGGAGACCCTGGAGCAGGAGCGCGAGTGGAAGCGCCGCGCCGAGGTGGGTGAACTGCGCAAGGAGCCCTTCCTGCGCTTCACCTCTCAGGTATCCACGCCTTATCCGGAGAACGATACCGTGAACGCAAGATGGTATGAGGCCAGCCCGGAGTCGTCTTCTCAGGACAGCAAAGGCAGGCCGCGGCCCCGCCAGGCGATGATCGTCATGCCGCAGTGGAATGCGGATGCATTCTCCCACAATGTGCTCTGTGAGTTGTTCAACCACTTCGGGATCTCCTGCCTGCGGCTCTCCAAGCCTTACCACGATGTGCGGCGGCCGCCGGAGCTGGAGCGCAGCGACTATGCCGTCAGCGCGAACGTGGGGCGAACCATCGCAGCCTGCCGTCAGGCGGTGGTGGACATCCGAAGCTGCGTGGACTGGCTGGAGTCCAAGGGCTATGAGCAGTTTGGCGTGCTGGGCACCAGTCTGGGGAGCGCCTATGGGTTTATCGCCGCTGCCGTGGACCCGCGTCTGCGCGTCTGTGCGTTCAATCACGCCAGCACCCAGTTTGGCGATGTGGTGTGGACGGGGCAGAGCACCCGCCACATCAAGGCCGCCTTTGAGCACGCCGGCCTCAGCCAAAATCAGGTCCGGGAGATGTTTGCCGGAGTTAGTCCCATGAGCTTCATGGAGCAGTTTGCCGCCAGCGGACGGCCGCGCTGGGAGCAAGACAAGCCACGGCGCACGCTGGTAGTCTATGCGCCCTATGACCTCACCTTCGTGGTGCGGTACTCGCGGGAGGTCTTGCAGAACTTCGCCAGCCACGGTGTGGACTACGTAGCCAAGGTGTTGCCGTGCGGCCACTATACAACCGGCGAGGCACCCTACAAGTATCTGGACGGATGGTACCTTGGCTCCTTTATCTGGGGAGCGTTTCGTCGGCTGCGTTCGGCGGGATGAAGCCTGGTATGGGCATGCCAGGGGAGCAGCAGGCTTGGCTCCAAGTTTGGTGTCAGGATGCCGCTGGGCGCCGCTGCGCAGCACGTATCAGTGCTAAGATTCTGCAAGCAGTTTCTTTTCATTCGCTTGCGAAGATCGTCCGCGAAGTTCGGGGCTGTTCCTTCGTTGAACTGCGTTGAGCTGGGTCGAAGTGGTACAGTTGGCGCCATGATGAGTTCTTCGCCACCGAGGAGTTCCTCGCGGAGGGTCCGTCTTTGCCGTAGGGTTTCTCCAGAGAAACAGGCCAGACAGTAGCAGCATGCGCAGGAAGCAGTCGAGTGCTGGACTCATTCCATCCCACACGGGAGATTTCTCCCCTGCGGGCTTGGCGAGATCTTCGCGGCTACCGTGACGGAAGCTGCCAAAAGGTAGGGATAGCTAAGGCTAGGGAGCGGTTGAGACGGCGATGAAGAGTCAGGTCCACAGAACGTGGGGGCAATTGTTCCGGCGGGTCCCGTCCCCGCTCAGGCACTGGTGGAACCGGCGCAGCCGTGTGGCCAAAACCTCCTTGGCGCTGCTGGCTTTCGTCATCCTCTGCTCGTTGGCAGGCATGGCCGGTTTGGCCTCGGGAACGGTTGATTTTCTCCAGTTGCTCGCCTGGACCGTGCTGGGACCGCTGCTGCTGGTTCTGTTCTTTCGCTGGTTTGCTTCCCGGTTGATGTGGAAGGTGCGCAACCGCCTGATCCTCACCTACCTGCTGATGGGGCTGGTGCCGCTGGTGATGTTGTTCACCCTGAACTCGATCACGGCGTATCTGCTGGCCGGGCAGTATGCCACGGACATGGGTCTCTTGAGCCTGAACCATGCCTTGGCGAGGGTACGGGACGAGGCCGGCAGCGCTGCGGTTTACGGCCCGCAGCGTGTAGAGCCAACGCAGCAACAGCCGGCAGTGACCAGCGGGACCGGTACCGGCAACGCTGGCGATAGCTCCTCAGCGAGCGATATGGGCATGCTGGAGAGAGAAGACGCCACGCCGCTAGCCTTGCTGGAACTGCGTGGAAACACCTGGGTGGAGAGGCGGGACGGAGCGATAGCGCTGGCCGGCCCGCTGGCCGGCGGACCGCCGCCGAAGTGGCTGCATCCAGGATTTGAAGGAGTGGTGGAGCAGAACAGGCGGCTCTATCTGTGTGCGGAGGTGGGCGCGCCCCACAACGGGAAGATGGTGGTGGTGCTGGCTAGCCGTGCGTTGACCCGGGCTGAGCTGGACGTTCTAGCCAAAGGGCTGGGCCGGATCATCGTGTCCCATGCCTATAACCACTTGACGGATGTCTCCGAAGCGGAGGACGTGCAAGTCGGGAAAGACACGAATGTGAAGGTGGTTGGGCTGGACGCCCTGGCCAAGGGAGGCAAGTTCGATCAGGTTTCCAGCGCTCCGCTGCCTCGCTCCCACCATCCCTATCTGAATCCGCCGATCGTTGCATCGCCTCTCACACTGTCGATCACCTCCTGGCGTACTGGCGAGAATATCTCCGGTCTGCTGACTGTCATCTCGCGGCCCGAGCTGCTCTACCGCAAGCTCTTCGCCACCTCGGTGAGCATTGGAACGTTCGTAAAGTGGATGCTGGGCGGGCTCGCTGCGTTCTTTGCTGTGCTGGAGGCCTTGGCCCTGCTGATGGCCTTCCGGTTGAGCTGGACGATTACGCGCTCGGTGGCGGAGCTGTATCAGGGCACACGGGAGATCGACGCCGGCCGTCTGGAGCACAGGATTCCGGTGCGGCGTAACGACCAGCTTGCCGCCCTGGCTGGCTCATTCAATCGCATGGCGCAGTCCGTGAGCGACCTTCTGGTGCAGCAGCAGGAGCAGGACCGCCTGCTGCATGAGCTTGCCATCGCCCAGGAGGTCCAGGCTACGCTGTTCCCCCCCTCGCCGGCCCGGTCGGGAGCGCTGGAGGTGCATGGAACCTGCTTGCCGGCCAGATCGGTGGGAGGAGATTACTTTGACTTCATCTTTGGCTACGGAAGGGATAAGGGACAGCAGGGCGCTGCCTCAAGCCACGTGACGCTGGCGCTGGGGGACATCAGCGGCAAGGGAATCTCAGCAGCTCTGTTGATGAGCGCTCTGCACTCCGCTGACCGCGCCTTTAGTGCTGCGGAGGCGGAGGCCGGCGCAACGGTGTCTCCGGCAAAGTTGCTCAAGCAGCTCAATGAGCACCTCCATCGCAGCACGCAATCCTCGCGCTATGCCACGTTATTTCTGGCCACCTACGATCCCGCGACGCGGCGGCTCATCTACGCCAACGGCGGCCATCTGCCGCCCCTGGTGATCTCCCAGGATGGCAGTATCCGGCGCCTGGAGGAGGGAGGGCCCGTGGTGGGGCTGCTGGAGGGAGTGCGGTACGTGCAGGCCAGCGTGGTCTTGCAGCCCGGGGATCTGCTGGTGGCCTATACCGACGGTCTCACTGAGCCGGAGCGGGACGGCCAGGAGTTCGGCGAACAGCAGCTCGTGGACTTTGTGCAAGCCCGAAAAGACGAGCCATTGACGACGCTGGCGGCGCATATGCTGCAAGTGGTCAAGGAGTGGATCGGAGACCACGAACAGCCCGATGATATGACGGTGGTGCTGGCGCGCCAAAGCTAACCGAGGGTTCAGAGCGCCGGAGCGGCAGCCTCCACGTTGCACGCAGCTTGTCTTGCCCCCCAACAGGGCAAGGTCCCAGGGTGCGGATCCTCCTCCAGCGTAAAATGGAGGTCTATGCCGATTGATTTGAATGCTCCCCTGAAGTCGAGTGACCCCGAGATTGCCGCCCAGATCGAAAGCGAGGTTCTGCGCCAGCATGAGGGGCTGGAGATGATCGCCAGTGAGAACTTTGTCTCGCGCGCGGTGCTGGAGGCGGTGGGAACGGTCTTCACCAATAAGTACGCTGAGGGGTACCCGGGCAAGCGCTACTATGGCGGCTGCGAGTTTGCCGATGCCGTGGAGAATCTGGCTCGGGACCGGGCCAGGCAGTTGTTTGCCGCGGAGCATGTCAATGTGCAGCCGCACTCCGGCTCGCAGGCCAATGCGTCAGCCTATATGTCCCTGCTGGAGCCGGGAGAGACCATCCTTGGGCTGGACTTGGCCAACGGCGGTCACCTCACCCATGGGCACAAGCTGAACTTCTCCGGCAAGCTCTACCGCATCGCCGGCTACAAGGTGCGTCAGGATACTGAGGTCATCGACTATGACGCGCTGGAGGACCAGGCCATCGCCGAACGGCCAAAGGTGATTGTAGGAGGAGGCTCAGCCTATCCTCGGCAGTTTGATTTTGTGCGCCTGCGGCAGATCGCCGACAAGGTGGGCGCAAAGCTGATGGTCGATATGGCGCACTTCGCCGGACTGGTGGCCGGAGGCGTGCATCCCAGCCCGGTGCCGCATGCGGACGTGGTGACCACCACCACCCACAAGACGTTGCGCGGTCCTAGGGCCGGTATGATCCTATGCCGGGCGGAGCTGGCGGCGGCCATCGACCGGAGCGTCTTCCCGGGCCAGCAGGGTGGCCCTCTGGTGCATGTGGTGGCGGGCAAGGCCGTCGCGCTCAAAGAGGCGCTCCAGCCGGAGTTCAAGGTCTATGCGGCGCAGACGATAGCCAATGCCAAGGCGCTCTCGGACGCCATGCAGGCCGCTGGATTCCGCGTCGTCTCCGGCGGCACGGATACACACCTCATCCTGGTGGATGTGTTTGTCAAAGGCATGCTCGGATCGGAGGCCGAGAAGGCGCTCGGTTTGGCTGGGATCACCGTCAACAAGAATGCGATTCCTTTCGATACCAATCCACCCCTCAAACCCAGCGGCATTCGCATTGGCACGCCGGCGCTGACCACGCGCGGCATGAAGGAGGGCGAGATGAAGGTGATCGCGGGCTGGATCTCTCAGGCTCTCGAACATCGCAACGATGGAGACCGGCTGGCCGCCATCCGCAGGAAGGTGGCGGAGATGGCCGAGGCGTTCCCCTTGTATGGCTGGCTGAGAGAAAAAAAATAAGCGAGCCGGCGGGTAACAGAGTCATAGCTTCCGCGCGTAGCAGAGAGGTTCTGGCGCGCTTGTAGCGGCGATCCCGCCACAGGGAGAGGAATCAGCCCGTCATCTCTCTGCATCGGCGAGCAAAGATGACGGACCACGCGAAGGTCGGGCCATGGCTCGTCGCAGCTTGCTCTGCCTGACCCATAAGGCAGAGCTCCGATTGGCGCCCTTCCCGGATCGGCCGTCCGGGATCCGTCATTCGGGATCCGCCTTGTCCCTTGCGCAGGCTCACTCTCTCGTTCAGCTCTGGGCTCCGTCCTTCAGCCCCCGTACCCACAGCGCGTCCACATGGGTGGAATCATGCATCTCCAGCACCGGCGAGGTAGTCGGCGTCCGAATGTGAAATAAATCGGCTCCGGTAACGTCTTCGAGGATGATTGCTGGACGAGCGTCTTCAGCCAACGCGGTAATCTCGATCTCGGACAGGCTCACGCTCTTCGCATGACGCAGATAGAAGCCCTGCGAGGGCATGGGGCCGAACATGTGAGGCCCCGGATACTTCTGCGCCTCTTCGGGCGGAGTGATCGCCGCCTGGGCCTTCGTCCCGCCGCCGCGATGCTGGATGTAGATGTTGTGCAGATGGAGATCTTCAATGGCGTAGCCGGGAACCCCGCTGATGATGCAGCCATACTCCGAGGACGAGTTCGAGCACACGATGTTGCTGATGTTTACCCTGCGCAGTACGCCGGTACGGGTAGAGTCCGCGGGACCGCGCAGACGGCTGCCCAGGCGAAGGAAGATCGGCGCGGAGACGATCTCGCGCATGGTGATGTTGGTGATGGTGACATCTTCCAGATGGGCGCCGTCAACCGTCTCCAGCGCCAGACCCTGGCAGTTATCGAAGGTGCAATTCGAGATAGCGATGTTCTTGAAGCCGCCGTTGGACTCGGTGCCGAACTTGATCCGCCCTACCTGCGGCGCACGCTGGGAAGAATCGAACTTCTTCCATGTTCCGTCGATCATCGTGCCCAACTGATACGCTCCGGTCACATAGCAGTTGGCAATCTCCACGTTCTCCGTGGCGCGCAGATAGCCCAGCGCGTAACTGCTCTTGGGCACAATCCCGTCATCCCAGGGTGAGTTGACGGCGCAATGCACAATCCTCACATTGCGGCAGCAATCAATGTCCATGCCATCACGGTTGGTATCAATGGTCAGGCCGTCGATCAGCAGGTTGTCAACTCCAGTCGCCAGGATTCCGAACCAGCCGCCTTGCAGAATCTGAAACTCCCGCAACTGCACGTTATGGCAGTTCTTCAGGCTGATGGACTTGTTCCCGACCCCTTCCGTGCGCTGCTCCTGCGGACGACGGCTGTTCGGATCGTTGCTCCTCACCAGGCCACGCCCCCAAATGCGGCCCGGACCAGCGATGGAGATATCGTGCAGGTCCTCACCCCAGATCAGGCTGTTCCGCCAATGATTGTGGCCATAATCCTGATACGACTCCCAGGGTTGCGCGGGCCCGGGCGAATCGTAGCCGCCCGTTTGTCCCTCCGGCAGCGGGTCCGCGGCGATGATCACGGCGCCCTGATCCAGATACAGCGCCACATTGCTCTTGAGCCGGATCGAATAGCACAGGTACTGTCCTGCTCCAAAGTACACCGTACCGCCCCCGCGCTCCGCCGCGGCCTCAATCGCGCGGTTGATCGCCGGCGTGTCCAGGGTGTGGCCGTCGCCGCTCGCGCCGAAGCTGCGCACATCCAGCAGGTTGACGGGCTGACCCGAAAGCGTCCCTGCACCTGTCTGGCTTGAGCCTTCGGCCACGGCGCGCGGCATCGCCCCTGCGGTGGCGCCGGCGATGCCCAGCCCCGCAAACTTCAAAAACTCCCGGCGCACGTTTTTCGACAGAGTCCTTTCCATCATCCCCTCACCTGTTTTGAATCTTTCCATCGCCAGCTTCGGAAAGCTGTCATTCCGGATTGATTCTAATCCTCGGCAGAACGCCGCAAGGGAGAGTCGCGCCGCTCTGCTACGGAACAGCCCGCTGCAGAACGGCTACGTCAAAGCGTTTCAGCGTCACGGAGCGTTGGGATCCTCCGGCGAGCACATTCTGGAACGCCGAGGGCAGGTCGACGGTCTTCGGCGCCGGGCCAAAATTGATCAGAATCCACACCTCGTGCTGTGCGTCGGAGCGGATGTATAGATCCACCCCAGCCGGTAGCGGGCCAAACTCCGGATGCACGCCAGCCTCGGTCATCATCCACTTCGCGGCGTTATCCAGCGTCGCCCCTTCCAGGTCCGCGCCGATGTAAGTGATGCTGCCTTGGCCCACCTTGCGGGTGATGGCCGCAGGCTGGCCGTTGAGCCAGCCCAGGGGAGTGTTTCCGTAGCGCATCAGGACGTGCGTCTCTGGATCGGAGGTGGAGAGCAACTCCGCCCAGACGTGAGTATCGCCACTGCCCCATACTCCAGAGACGGGAACCGTGGAGTCCAGCGCATAGTACTGTTCCACCCTTCCGCCCAACAGAGGAACCAGCGGACCCGGCTGGCGTTCGGTTTGGAGCCCGTTATCGGCGTTCTTCATCCCGGAGCGCTGGGTCAGCACCAGGTGGCCTCCGTCGCGAACGTAGCTGATCAGGTTCGCTGCCTCTTTGTCCGTGATCAGGTTAAGCGCCGGAGCGATCACCAGCTTGTACTGGGAGAGATCTACGTCCGGGTTCACAATGTCCACAGAGTGCGCCAGCGCCCGTATGGCGCCATAGTAAGTCACCATGGTGGCAATGGGATCAAACGCCTTGTTATGGCGCTGCCAATCAATGGCCCAGTAGCTGTCATAAGAGTGCAGGATCGCCACCTGGGAGTGAACGGTGGTGCCTGCAAGCGCCGGACCAGCCTTGCCAAAATCTCGGCCAATCTGGGCCACCTCGGAGTAGAGCGGGACCGGGGTTCCGTCCGCGCCCAGCAGCGTGCCGTGGTACTCCTCCTGCCCGTTCAAAGCCGAGCGCCACTGCCAATAGGAGACCGCGTCGGCGCCGTGGCCAATGTCGTGCCACGCCATCGCGCGGACCTCGCCCTTATCCAGTGAGTTGTTGTCCGGCGACCAGTTCACGAATCCCGGCTGCGTCTCCATTACCCAGAAGTTCTTGCGCAAAAAGCCGCGCGTCAGGTCATGCTTGGCGCCGTTAGAGACCGGGTCCAGTTGTCCCGTGCCGACGTAATCATCCCAGGACGCCATGTCTAGATCCCGGGTGACGGTATAGGCGTCATACCCGTTGAAAAAGCCCATCATGTTGGTGGTAATAAACTGACGCCGGTCGATGTTAGGACGCAGAGCGCGGAGTTGATTCAACTGGTAGCTGCGCCAGGTGTCGGAGACAAATCGCTTCCAGCTCAGCAGCAGGCCGGGGTTTCCGTAGTTGGTCTCGATAGGGATCTGCGACCAGGCCGTGTAGGTCTGGCTCCAGTAGGCCGTGGTCCAGCGGGAGTTGAGGTTGTCCAGAGTCTGATAATGGTCCTGGAGCCAGTTCTCAAACTGCGCTTTGGCGATCGGACCGTAGGACAACGCCGCATACTCGTTGTCGATCTGCCATCCGATCACATCCGGATCATGCCCGAAGCGCCTGGCCTCCTGCACGTCCATCGCGTACACCAGTCGCCGATACAGGGGGTCTGCCCAGTTGAACTGCTGGCGATTGCCGTGCTGATCCAGGCGGCCGTCCTGCTTCACGCGCAGCGTTTCAGGATACTTGCTGGTGAGCCATGCCGGCGGCGCGGCGCTCGGTGTGCCGATCACCACCGCGATGTGGTGGCTCTCGGCGGCGCGGATCGCGCGGTACATCCAGCCCAGATGATAGTCACCCTCGGAGGGCTCCAGCCTGGACCAGGCAAACTCGCCGATGCGGACAAAACGGATGTGCGCTGCCTCCATCAGATCCAGATCAGTGTTCCAGCGCGACTCCGGCCACTGCTCGGGGTACCAGGCCGTGCCCAGATAGAGCGCGGGAGGGGACGAGGGTGCTGCGGCCGGCGCAACGCCCACGGCCGAATGCGCAACGCCCGCGGCGGCGATTGAAGCGCCTGCGGCAGAGATTGGAGCGCCAGGCGCGCAGCGGGCCCAACCGGGGAAGGTCACGGCGGCCGCAAGACAGAGGGTGAGAGGAAGACGGAAGATCTTCATAAAGTGATCCTACTCAATTGCTCCATGGTTTGTGAAAGGTCCAGAAGAGACTGGCCAACGTCTCCTTCAGAACGATACACTTCCCCAGCGGCCGATCCTTGCTAAATCGGTTCAATTAGCCTCTACAAGAGCCGAGCTTGCCCGGCGCCGTGCTGGTTGCCCGGAGGAACCCCGGGTTGCGCAGAACAGACAGAAGCAAACAAAATTGCGAAGAACAACTACGATTGCTAACAGCAGCGACTGTTGCGATTCCAGAAAAACGTTCAAGGGCCACACCGTGGCCAGGGAAGGACAGATACATGAGCATGAGGTTGTTGGCGAAGATCAGCCTGGCGATAGGCTGCGGATGGGTTGGTATGAGCTGGGTAGGTGTGGCCGCGGCACAGTCAAAGGCAAAACCGATTCCTACGCCGGCCACCGCCAAAGCCAGTATGCCCTGGATGAACACCGCACTGGATCCAGACACGCGCGCCGATCTGATGATCCGCCAGATGACCCTCGATGAGAAGATCCAATTGGTGCATGGTATCGGCTGGGGACCGCTGGAGCCAGGAGCCTACGTACCGCCCCAGGATAACGGCGGCGCAGGATTTGTAACCGGCATTCCTCGCCTTGGCCTGCCTAACCTCAATCTGGCGGACTCAGCGGTCGGCGTGCGTATGGCGGCGTTGGATAGCCGCTACGCCACCCTGCTGCCCAGCGTGATTGGGATGGCGTCCAGCTGGGATCCCAGCATGGGCATGCTCTATGGCTCCGTGATCGGCAGGGAGCTGCGTGCCCAGGGGTTCAACATGTCTATCGGTGGGGGCGTGGACCTGATTCGCGAGCCGCGCAATGGGCGCAACTTTGAATATGCCAGCGAGGACCCGGTGCTGGCCGGAACCATGGTGGGCAAGCTCGCCATGGGGGTCCAGTCCACCCACGTCATGGGTGACATCAAGCACTATGTCCTCAACGACCAGGAGACGGGACGCAACACCTACAATGCAGTGCTGAACCGGCGGGCTATGCAGGAGACGGATCTGCTGGCCTTCCAGATTGCCATCGGCATGGCCCACCCTGCCGGCGTCATGTGCAGCTATAACCGAGTGAACGGAGACTACGCCTGCGAGAATGACTACACCCTCAACCAGGTGCTCAAACAGCAGTGGGGGTTCAAAGGCTTTGTCCTGTCGGACTGGGAAGCAACCCACAGCACGGTGAAGGCCGCCCTGGCCGGGCTGGATATGGAACAACCCGGCGATGTCTACTTCGGCGAGCCTCTCAAGCAAGCGGTCCTTGATGGTAAGGTGCCCGCAGCGCGCCTGGATGACATGGTCCACCGTATCGTGCGTAGCATGATCGCCAACGGCGTGGTGGATGATCCTCCCGTGCGCAGCGTCGTCGATCCGTTTCAAGGCCGCGACGACGCGAAGAAGATTGAGGAGAGCAGCCTGGTGCTCCTGCGGAATCAGGATGACATTCTGCCTTTGAACGCGGGGGATAAGACGATCGTGGTGATCGGCGGCCGTGCGGATGTGGGCGTGCTCTCCGGCGGCGGCTCGGCCCAGGTTGATGCGCCCGGCGGCCAGCCCGGCGGCTCCCGCTGGGGCGTTCCCGTCTACTTCCCCTCCTCGCCGCTGCGTTATCTTACCCAGCAGGCGGAGACTGCAGCAGACTGCGGCTCTGGCGCGGCTCCCGGCGATGGAACGCCGCGGGTCAAGGTCAGCTTCAATGCGGGGACCAATCTGACCCAGGCCGCCCAGGCAGCGGCTCAGGCCCAGGTGGCCATCGTCTTTGTCACCCAGTGGATGAGCGAGGGCATGGATCGGCCCACGCTCAGCTTGCCGCACAATCAGGATGCTCTGGTGGAGGCCGTGGCCAAGGCCAATCCCAACACTGTGGTGGTGCTGGAGACCGGCGGTCCCGTTTCCATGCCGTGGCGTAACCAGGTAAAGGGAATTGTGGAAGCTTGGTTTCCGGGCATCGGTGGAGGCCAGGCCATCGCCGAGGCGCTCTACGGCCGGGTAAACACCTGGGGCAAGCTGCCCGTAACCTTCCCCGCCAGCGAGGCGCAGCTACCGCATCCGCAGGTCGCCGGACTGACGTCCACTACCGGCAACAACGGCATGAATGGCGGCTCCAAACATGGTGAAGAGACTAAGAACTTTACCGTGGACTACAACGTGGAGGGCATGGAGGTTGGCTACAAATGGTTCCAGGTGAAACATGAGACGCCGCTCTTTCCCTTCGGTTACGGGTTGAGCTATACCCGCTTTGCCTACTCCGGCCTCAACGTAGATCGTGGCGCCCGGAGCGTGAGCTTTGTGGTGAAGAATACCGGCGCGCGCTCCGGCGATGAGATCGCCGAGGTCTACGCCACGCTGCCCGCCGCTGCGGGTGAACCGTTCCGCAGGTTGGTGGGGTTTGCGCGGGTGAGTCTGAACGCAGGCCAGAGCCAAACCGTGACGGTTCCCATCCGGCCACTGTATCTCAAGATCTTCTCGACCCAGAAGAACGGTTGGGAGCGTCTGCCGGGAGCGTACACCTTCGAGGTAGGGGGCTCATCGGCCGATCTGCCCTTGCGAACGGATGTGCAACTCGCGGCCCAGTAAGCCGAACCAGCTTCTCGCGAGCGCCCTCAACACCGCTGGAGCCGACCAGAGAACGGCTCCAGCCCGATGGTTCCTTTCAACCCCAGCAGTTCGATTGAATTTTGGTGGTTTGCTCGAATCTGGTCTGCGGAAGGGTCAACATGGGATTACTTCAACGGGAACGGGTTTCTTCGAAGATGGGTACGGTGATGGTTGCGGTCGTAATGGCCATGGCTCTCTCCAGCGCCGGCGGGCAGCAGTTGACACTGCGGCGAGGCGATGCAACCGTGGTCGTCCAGCCGTACGCGCCTAACATCGTGCGGATGACGTTGAGTCTGCTCAAAGGCCGCGCGCTCGCTCCTCCGGGCTACGGAATAACCGCCCAGCCGCAGGGCCAGGGATGGAGCGTTCAACGCGGATCCGACGGAGATGTGCTGCGCTCCGCGCGCATGGTGGTCACAGTCTCTCCGCAGAGCAAGCCCTACCATGCCAAGGGACAGGCGGCGGAGATCCCTCGCTACTTCATCGGTTCGAACCCCTGGGTTGGCGTCAAAGTCACAACTCCGGAAGGCAAGACGCTGCTGGATATGCAGAACTGGCAGATGTCTGTGCCCAACAACAAGGACGGCAATCGCAGTGTGCTGAATGACCGGCGTCCGGGGGATGATCCGTTCTATCAGGTAGGCGCCGGCTTTGCCGCGCCCAGCGATGAGCATGATTATGGCCTGGGACAAAATCAGTTGGGGTTTCTCGATCGCCGGGGCCACGTGGTGCATTGCGAGCAGAACTACGACGCTCCCGGCGGAGAGACCATCTGCGTCCCCTTTGTGGTCAGCAACAAGGGCTATGGTCTGCTGTGGGATAACCCTTCCAAAACCACGGTAGCCTTTGCCATCAATGGCCAGACGCAGTGGACCTCCCAGGTGGGCCAGCGGGTCTCTTTCTTTGTTATCGCGGGCCAAACCTATGACGAGATCTATGCAGGGTACCGTCTGCTCACCGGCTCCACGCCGATGCTGCCCAAGTCGGCCTATGGATTCATCCAAAGCAAGCAACGATACCGCAGCCAGGCGGAGTTGCTCGCGGTGGCCCGGGGATACCGGCAGCGGCATCTGCCCATCGATGACCTGGTGATTGACTGGTTCACCTACACCCGAATGGGGCAGATGGATATGGACCCCAGGCTTTGGCCGGATCCAGCGGAGATGAATCACGAGCTGCACGCCATGAACTTCCACGTCATGATCAGCGTGTGGCCGCGCTTTGTGCCCTCCGACCGGTACTACGGCATGCTCCTGAAGAACGGTTGGCTGGAGCATCTGGCCGATGGAACACCCACCAACGGCTTACCCTACGACCGCGCGGGCAGCGACATTGACACTACAGACCCAGCCGCCGGCCGGTGGTTCTGGGATGTCATCGATCAAAACTTCGTAAAGCGGGGCTTCGATGCCTTCTGGCTGGATGAGACCGAGCCTGATCTGCCGCCCAACGGAAGTTATCTCCACGTCGGGCCGGGCACGGAGTACTTCAATGTATATCCCCTATTCCATACCTCGGCGGTCTATGCCGGCATGCGCCGGGACATGCAGCAACGCGCCTTCATCCTTGCCCGCTCGACGTACCTTGGAGCGCAGCGGAACGGAACGGTCTTCTGGTCCTCCGATGTTGCTCCCACCTGGAGCGTTCTGCGCCGGCAGGTCCCGACCGGGATCAACTTTGTGGCCTCTGGAATGCCCTATTGGAGCACTGACATCGGCGGCTGGCAGGGGCTGCCCGCATATCACCACCCGCAGCGGCCGGTGCTGATTGATCCCAGCGACGCCCGCGCTGTGGTTGGGCACTACGACGATTATCCCGAGCTTTACGTGCGCTGGTTTGAGTACGGAGCGTTCCTGCCCAACTTCCGCACCCACGGCACCCGGCCGGAGAATGAGGTCTGGAGCTACGGCAAGCAGGCTGAGCCGATCCTGGCTAAGTTCCTGCGCCTTCGCTATCAGTTGATGCCCTACATCTACTCGCTGGGCTGGAGCGCGCACCAGACCGGCGCACCCTTTATGCGCGGCTTGTTCATGGACTTCGGGAACGACCCGAACGTCGCCAACCTCGGCGACGAGTATATGTTCGGACCCGCGCTGCTGGTAGCTCCGGTCACAGAGCAGGGAATGACGAGCCGTGAGGTGTATCTGCCGGCTGGGACTGACTGGTATAACTTCTGGACGCATCAGCGTGTGCATGGCGGCCAGCGCCTGCTGGTCAGCGCTCCCATCGATGAGATTCCACTCTTTGTGCGGGCAGGCTCCATCCTGCCCCTTGGAACCCCCGTGGAGAGCACCAATCAGGTGCAGAAGATCACAAAAGTGCTGGTCTTCCCGGGTGCCAACGGGTCGTTCGACCTCTACAGCGACGATGGCACAACCTACGCGTATGAAACGGGAGCCTATCAGATCAGCCATCTGCAATGGAACGACGCGACGCAGAAGTTCTCGCACAGCGGCGCGGATGTGGGCTTCGCCAACGGTAATGCGGTTGAGATCGTCAAACCTCGCTGATGCGGCAGTGGCTTGAGCTCTCCGGCCGTGCTCGTTCAGGGCGGCGGCCGCAGGCTCCTTGAGCCTGCGGCACACAACGGAGGGCATCCCAGCTTCTCGTTCAAGAACGTCTGAGCACGGACGCAAGGTGGCCGGGAGCGCAGCCAGTGGCACTCCACCGGGATGCAGGAGAGGGGCTTCGGCAGGACGATCGCTGCTCCCGCCAAATCTTTTGCGCAGTTCGTCCTGGGCTGCACCTCTGCGGAGGCTGCTGCAGACGGCGCTCCTGCTCTGATTGCAGAGGCGTGCACCGCAGAGATTCTCCGTCGCGTGTCCAGGCTTTTCTTTTCTCTTTAAGGGTGTCCAGAGGAGATGTTTCTCTTTCCAGGGGGAACGCAGCGAGGTCATGAAAGTAGGCGAATTGCTGATCTCCGCCAAAGAACTTCCCTGGCAGAAGCAAATCTCCCTTTGCCGATTACGGCTCAATGAGTGACTTGGCGATAATGCGTCAATCCAAAAGAACTCCTGGGAGAACGGCGTTTATCTGCAGCGGCTAAACAAAATAACCCAGCGGGGATTACAGACGTGCAGCCTTCGCTATAAGCAAACCCGATGCGGAATCCCCAACGCGTCTCTGCTAAGATTTTGGCGAGGCCAAGTCGAAGATGAGTGTCGAAGATCAAGCGGTTCCAGAAAGGCGAGAAGTGAGCCCAGCCGCGGAACAAGTATCCGCTGAAGAATTCGTGACAAAGGCCCCGCTCTTCGTAAAGATTCCTATCAGTTTCTACCCACCAAAGCAGATTAGCTTCAACTGCTGGAACGAAAAATGCGGGAAGGAAACGACCTGGACCCGTCTCGATGAGGCGGTAGTGATCGGGGCAGGGAGCGAGCATGGCGCTAAGCCCGGCGATTACGATCTGAAGTCATGCGCATATGTATGTGTTCTCTGCCAAAAGTCTGTGTTGACCGTAATGTACCGAGTCATGCAAAAGAGGCAGACCGCAACGCGTCCGGGGTTAACGACAGGTTTCTCGAATAGGCCGCCACTTCCTCCGCCTGTGGTCGAAGTTAGGTCGTATGTCATGAAAGTTGGACAGTACCCGCCCCCAACTGTTGTTCTGCCAAAAGATCTTGAAGACAATCTCGGGCAAGATGCCGCGAAGTTCTATCGTCGCGCCCTCGAATGTCGAAATACGGGTTTCGGTCTCGCTGCCGCCACGTACATCCGTCGCGTTGTTGAAGACAAAACGAATGAGCTGATTGAGTTGGCGGCACAAATCGCGGAATCCGATCAACTCGATACGGTGGCTATCGCAAAGATCAGGAAAGCAGCCGACTCTTCGGTGCATACGCGTTTTGAAGACAAACTAAAGTACGCCAGCACAGTGGTTCCAAACGCGCTGCTGGCAGGCACCCAAAATCCGCTTTCGACTCTCTATTCGCTCGTCAGTAAGGGCATTCATGGTCTCAGCGAGGAAGAGTGCATAGTCATAGCGGACGATACCGTGGAAGTCTTTGCCTACGTTTTCGCCAAGCTTAGAGCTGAGATGACGGACCGCAAGGAGTTTTTGGAGCGCATGAAACGCCTGAATCAGCCTAAAACCTCACGGCTCGCTCCCGGTCAGTCCTCATAAGTCGGCTTCCCGGAAGCAATCGACCCAGGCGTCCCCGGATAGCGCCAACAGGCCAATACACTCATCCACCCGGTTTGTGACCGCAAATCAATCTGATTGGGATCAGTGGCCGAAAAGACGCGCTTCTGCAGGAGGACGGGTCAGGACAACGTGATCCTCGGAAACAGCTTTGTCCCCTCATACTTCACGCCGCTTCGAAAGATTCCGTACGCGGTATGAAGCAACTTGCTCGCAACAGCAGTGAGCGCCTGTGGGGGCTTTGTTTAGCGCCAAGAGGCTCTCGAAAAATGCCTTTGCGTGGGGATCGCAACGGGATGCGACGAGGGCCGGCATATAAAGCGCTCTTCTCAGGTGGCGACTTTCCGCACGCCTGATGCGAGACGCCTCCTCACTGAGGTTCCAGATATTTCATGAGCAGGATCAAGGCCGCTATGTGCGACCCATCGTCGCACTGTGAGCTCGGGCGGCAAGGTAGATCTTCCGCGAGCCATTGCATGGGACTCACCTGGGCGATGCCCGGGATACGAATCAACAGTTCAAATCGCTTGCGAAGCAAGTCGCCCCGTTGGACCACTGTCATTGCTTCGCGCCGAAGTTTGCGGGTACGAAGCTCCAAGGACGCCACGGAGCGTTTCAAATCTTCAACAATGCCGCCGGGTAGCCTCAGGTCGGTACGGCCCTCCGCCGAGGCGACACGTCATCGTTACGCCCTGATTCGCAACATACAAGGTTGATGTTTTCGCGGAGCCTGTCGCGTGTGGGCCTCTCCGCGCTATAATCCATCCACGAGTAGGTGCGGCGTATGGGTATACCTTCCAATCCGAGCACGACCCTGAGCCAGATGCTACGGCAAGCCAGGATGCCTGTGCGCCTCTATGCGCACTCGCGCGCCCTGCCGAGTAGCTTGCGCCCCAATCTCTTCTCCGGCGACTAAACCACGGCTGCGCCCGGTGTATCCCTCTACGGATGCACCTCATTGATCCTGGCGCACCTCTGCGCTGGCGCACACCAGCTCCAGCGAAGATGGAGTTGAGCCTCAGCGCTTCCCTCCTTAGAACCTGGCTGGGCCTCTCCGGGCGAGACCGTCGTGGCCTCTTCCTTGGGAAGCCGCCCAGCGGCATCGAGGCTACCCCACTCCACCGCCAGGGAAATGGCTCCAGGCCCGTCGCCTTTTATCCGCATCTTCCGGATAAAGAATCGCTGCGAGCTTGAGCCTTCACGCCTCACCAGCAGCATGGCCATGCGGCCTCGTCCGGCGTCCCAGAAACCACAAACCGGCGCAGGCATCCGCCATGCAGAATGCGAGAACTTCCATGAGCAAACAGATTGATACAACGCAACACGTCGCTAGCCCAGAGATGCACGCGCGCTTCGGCCCGAAGTTTGTAGGTGCGGTTCCCGGCCCACGCGCAAAGGCGGTGGTTGCTGAAGACGAACGCTACATCTCCCCTAGCTATACGCGTGGCTATCCGCTGGTCGTCAAGCGCGGCTTCGGGTGCCGCATTGAAGACGTGGACGGCAATGAGTTTCTTGACCTCACCGCCGGCATTGCCGTCACCTCCACCGGTCACTGCCATCCGGAGGTGGTCAAAGCCGTGCAGGAGCAGGCCGCACAACTCCTGCACATGTCCGGAACAGATTTTTACTATGACCTGATGCCCAAGGTCGCAGCCCGGCTCTCCGCCATTGCGCCCATGCCCGGGCCGCATCGCATCTACTATGGCAACTCCGGCGCAGAGGCCATCGAGTGCGCCATCAAGCTGGCGCGCTATCACACCGGCCGCCAGAACATCATCAGCTTTGTGGGCAGCTTCCACGGCAGAACCATGGGCGCTCTCTCGCTCACCGCCTCCAAGGTCCAGCAGAAGCGCCGCTTCGCACCGTTTGTCCCCGGTGTCACCCACGTGCGCTACCCCTACGCCTACCGCGGATGCAGCGGGGGCCCGCAGGAAGAGCAGGCGTTTGCCCTGGGCTGTGCGCGCTATATCGAAGACAAGCTCTTCAAGACCCTGCTAGCTCCCGAGGAGGTCGCCGCCATCTTCGTCGAACCCATTCAGGGTGAGGGCGGCTACGTGGTGGCCCCGGATATCTTTCTGCAGGAGATTCGCAGGATCTGCGACAGACATGGAATCCTCATGGTCGTCGATGAGATCCAGTCCGGTGCCGGCCGCACGGGAAAGTGGTGGGCCATCGAACACTCCGGCGTGCAACCGGACATCGTGTGCATGGCCAAGGGCATCGCCTCTGGCATGCCGCTGGGCGTCTGCCTGGCCCGTGCCGACGTCATGGACTGGGCGCCGGGCTCCCATGCCAGCACCTTTGGCGGCAATCCAGTCTGTCTGGCCGCAGCCCTTGCCACCATCGAGATCATCGAGCGCGAGGCTATGGCCAACGCTGCAGTCGTCGGAGCCGCAGCTATGCAGCGCCTCGGAACCTGGGTCAACCGATATCCCATCGTCGGCGAGGTGCGCGGTCGCGGCCTCATGATCGGCGTTGAGATCGTCACAGACAAAGAGACCCGGACGGCATCCGCCGAACTGCGGGATAAGATCGTCGATCTGGCCTTTGAGCGCGGCCTGCTTCTGCTAGGTTGCGGACCCAATACCCTTCGCCTCTGTCCCCCGCTCGTGATCTCCCCACAAGAGATGGAGGTCGCGCTGGACCTGCTGGAGGAGAGCGTAGCTCAGGCGATGCAGTAAACCTGCCGCAGCCGGCGCCCGCGTCTTTCCGAGGAAGTGATTCGGCGCTGGCGAGGGCTCCTCCGGCAGGTACGCTGCTCCCATGCGGGTAGCGTTCCAAGGCCGGAGAGAGCCTGAGAAGGGAATACAAGAGATGGCGACGCAACAGACGTCAACGCAAGAGATGGAAGGAGAAATGCCATGACAAACCCTGTGGTTCTGCTCGATCAGGTTTCACCCCAGGACGAGGCTCACCCCTTGCTCGCACGGCTGGGGGTGGAGCAGATCCTCGCCCAGCCAGCCGGGTCGGCGGCTCCGTCCTCCACCCCAGAGCTTCCGGTCCACACACCGATCACCGGTCAGGTGATCGCACGGCTGCGGGAGACCAGTGAAGCGGAGGCGAGCGATGCCATTGAGGCCGCGCACCGGGCCTTTCTTGTCTGGCGCAGCGTTCCGCCGCCGCGGCGCGGGGAACTGGTGCGCGTCTTCGGAGAGGAGTTGCGTGCGGAGGCGGCTGCGCTCGGCCGGCTGGTCACGCTGGAGACCGGCAAGATCCTCTCCGAGGGTCTGGGTGAGGTGCAGGAGATGATCGATATCTGCACCTTCGCTGTCGGCCTTTCGCGGCAGTTGGAGGGACGCACCATCGCCTCAGAGCGCGCCGACCATCGCATGATGGAGACCTGGCATCCGCTGGGCGTGGTGGGCGTGATCTCAGCATTCAACTTCCCGGTGGCCGTCTGGTCGTGGAACGCAGCGCTGGCTCTGGTCTGCGGCAACGCCGTGGTGTGGAAGCCATCAGAGAAGGCCCCGCTGTCGGCGTTGGCCACGCACGCCCTGTTTCTGCGCGCCGCGGCCAAGGTGGGCGGCGTTCCGCCCGGCCTCTGCGCTGTGTTGCTGGGCGGAGTTCGTCTAGGGGAGTTGCTGGTGGATTCGCCTTGGATCTCGCTGCTCTCGGCCACCGGCTCCACGGCGATGGGCAGGGCCGTCGCTCCGCGCCTGGCTCGGCGCTTCGGCCGCGCCCTGCTGGAGCTCGGCGGCAATAACGCGGCCATCGTGTGCCCCAGTGCGGACCTGGATCTTACCCTGCGCGCGGTCGCCTTTGCCGCCCTGGGAACTGCTGGCCAGCGCTGCACCACGCTGCGCCGCCTCATCGTCCACCAGTCCATCTACCCGGAGATGATCCAGCGCTTGAAGCAGGTGTATCGCTCCGTGGTGGTGGGCGACCCACGCGCCGCCGGAACGCTGGTCGGCCCCCTGATCGACCAGCGCTCCTATGCCGCAATGCAGGCCGCGCTGCAGGAGGCTCGCAGCCACGGAGCCCAGGTCACCGGTGGAGAGCGCGTTGCGGTCGCAACAGCCGACGCAGAGGCCGGGAATGCTGCCTTTTACGTGCGGCCTGCTCTGGTGGAGGTCGCGGACCAGATTCCGGTGGTCAAGCGCGAAACCTTTGCGCCCATCCTCTACGTCCTCCCGTATCGCGAGCTGGAAGAGGCCATTGCCCTGCACAACGATGTCTCACAGGGTCTCTCCTCGTCCATCTTCACCTTGAACATGCGGGAGGCGGAGCAGTTCCTCTCCGCCTCCGGATCGGACTGCGGCATCGCCAACGTGAATATCGGCACCTCCGGAGCGGAGATCGGCGGAGCCTTTGGCGGGGAAAAGGAGACCGGTGGAGGACGCGAGTCCGGCTCCGATGCCTGGAAGCAGTACATGCGGCGCGCCACCAACACCATCAACTACGGAACCAGACTCCCCCTCGCTCAGGGCGTAAGCTTTGAGATTGAGCCCGGCCAAGGATAGCGCTCTGCGCATCCCCGGGCGCCGCAGTCAGATCCAAACAAAAAGTCCCTTCCCTGCGCGGAGCAAGGAAGGGACTTGCAGACCGCTGTAGAGCGCTTTTGCTGCGACTGGGCCCCCGAGGAAGGGCGTGCACTACCGTCTTCTGCAAAGCAACGCACCCATCCCTGTCGAGCCTTGCATCACGCTCACAAAAAATGCTCTATCGCCGTTGCAGTCGAGTTCTTCGATGGCCGGAGGATGGGCCGACAGAGTAAAGTAATCGACATGAGCCTGCAACGTCTTTCCCTCTTCCTGTCGGAGCGCGGCCCTTTTGAGGCGTTTCCCCTGAAAACAATCCTCTTCACCCTGGTCTTTCTCCTCGCGGCTCTACCCCGGCCCTTGGCTGCACAGCACCCGGACTCCGCCCCCGCTGCTACGCCGCCAGCCAAGGCCTCTACGGAGTTGACTCCCGCAGAATTGAAGGCCATTGAGCTGCCGCCGGATAAGTCTGTGGAGCAGACCATCACGGTGCATGGCAAGACGCTGCACTATACCGCGACGGTCGGAACCATCCGCCTCACCGACAACAAAGGCAAGCCGACCGGCGATGTCATGTACACCTCCTACGTTCTGGATCACGACAAGGGCGCCCCTGACCGGCCAGTGCTCTTTGCGGTCAACGGAGGTCCGGGAGCCTCCAGTGTCTATCTCAACTTGGGAGCCATCGGGCCAAAGCACCTGAGCTTTGCCGTCCAGGGCGACTCGGCCAGCGATCCGGCTGCCCTCACCGACAACCCCGGCACCTGGCTGGACTTCACGGACGAGGTCTTTATCGACCCGATTGGGACTGGCTTCTCCCGGTCCCTGGTTCCGGACGCGGAAACCAAGAAGTTGTTTTACTCTCCCACCCCGGACATTCAGTACCTGTCGCTGGTGATCTACAAGTGGCTGGTGAAGAATGACCGCCTGCTGGACAAAAAGTATCTGATCGGCGAGAGCTATGGCGGGTATCGCGGACCGCGGATGACGCACTACATGCAGTCGACCCTGGGCGTCGCCATGAATGGCCTTATCCTGGTCAGCCCGTATCTCAATCCGTCCTTTGGCAATGGAAACCTCTCGCCCATCCCGTGGATGATTACGTTGCCCGCCATTACGGCAGCGTACCTGGAGCGGCAGCACAAGCTCACGGCAGACGCCATGCAGCCGGTCATCGCCTATACGGAAGGCGACTACGCCGAGGCGCTCATCAAGGGACCGCAGGACAAGGCCGCCACCGACGCGATGATTGCCAAGGTCACCCAGATGACAGGGCTGGATCCGTCGTTTGTGCGGTACTCGGGAGGACGCCTGGATACGGAAGCCTATCTCCGCGAGGTGCACCGCGAACAGGGAGAGATCGGCAGCGTGTATGACTCGAATGTGACCCTGCCGGACCCCTTCCCTTATGCGCCCATGCAAGAATCCAGCGATCCCATCCTGGAGAGCATCGTCGCTCCCACCACCACCGCAATGGTCAACTTCATCACCAACACCGTCGGCTGGAAGACCGATGCCCAGTACTATGCGCTCTCCTATAAGGTGAATAGGGAGTGGGACCGGTCCGGCCGCACGCTCCGCCAGGGGGCTGTGGACGATCTGCGCGAGGCGATGGCCGCCGACCCCAGTATGAACGTGCTGGTGGTGCATGGCTGGGATGACCTCTCTTGCCCGTTCATGGGATCGCTCCTCACTCAAAATGAGCTGCCCGTGAAACTCGCCAGCCAGTTCTCCGTGCATGAGTTCCCAGGCGGCCATATGTTCTATTCGCGCTGGTCGAATGGGGAGGGGCTGCATGCGCTGGGCGAGGCCCTGGTGGAGAAGCATTGAGGACCATGCCCGGCCAGCCCCCGCAAGGCTCTGGGGAGCCAAGGCCCAACCTCCGCAGGGCCGCTTGGTGCCTCTTCTCCCGCCAGCGAGAAGGATTTCGCCTGACCCGCACAATTCGGCCAAGGCAATCCCTCTCGCTGGAGGATTTTATGGCGGAACGTAGATAGAGGGAGCGTGCAGCCGCATTCTTGCAAGCTCAGGCTCTGGCGGAACTGCGGCTGGAAGCCTTGGCACGCAAGCTTGGGGCCGCGGATCGTAAAGAGTAGGGGGGAAAAGGGGTGATTCTTTGGTTTGTGTTGCTGGGCATTACGACCGGTTTGCGGTCGATGACGGCGCTGGCGGTACTTTGCTGGTTCGCGTGGCTGCGCCTGCTGCCACAGGCTGGGTGGGCGCATTGGGCGGGGAGCCTGGCTGCGGTCATCCTCCTCACGCTGGCCGCAGTGGGCGAGTACGTGGGAGACACCCTGCCGCAGGCGCCCAATCGAACTGCGCCCCTGGGGCTCACGGCGCGCTTCGTCCTGGGAGCGCTGACGGGCGCTCTGGCCGCGCGGGCGCTCTTTGAGCCGGTTGCCGGAGGCGTCATCTTTGCATCCATTGGCGCCGCGATGGGAGCCTTTGGCGGCTATCACGTGCGGATCTTCTGGTCCAAGACGCTCGGCAGGGACTTGCCCGTCGCGCTTCTGGAGTCTGCCATCGCTGTGGGGCTAGCCGTGCTCTCCTGCTGGCAGTTGCACCAGTTTCTGCTGATCATCCTGCAGGGACTGCCGTCGGGTGGCCAATAGAGCCTATTCGTTGTAAGCAGACCCCCAGCGCCTGGTAGCGGCGCGCAAGGTGTCGCACCGTCAGGCTCGGGTAGCCAATGCGATGCGGGGAATCTGGGCGTAGTCGTTCTGGAAGCGAAGATCCTCCCAGATTCCGCCCGAAGGCCTCTCCAACAGGTTGCGGATCGAATCACGCTGGCCATAGCCGATCTCCAGCGCCAACAATCCTCCAGATTTCAGAGCCTTGTGCGCCGCCGGAATCAGGCGGCGATAGATCTCCAGACCCGAGGGTCCGGCGAACAGAGCGGTGTGCGGCTCGTGCTTCAGCACCTCCTCGGGCATCGTCGCCGCTTCATACAGCGAAACGTACGGCGGATTGGAGACGATCACGTCAAAGGGCGGCGCTGAGGCGAAGTGCGCAGCGCCCAGTAGATCGGATAGAAGAAACAAGATCCGATCCGCCAGCCCCAGCCGCCCGGCGTTATGCTCGGCGATGGAGAGCGGGCTGGGATACAGGTCGGTCGCGGTGATGTTCGCTGCAGGCAGATGCGCCGCCAGCGCAATTGCGATCGCGCCCGTTCCCGTGCCCACATCCAGGATGCGTAGCGGCTGCCCCGCCGAACGCAGCTCGGGCTGTGCCGCAATCCACTGCAGCACCGCTTCCACCAGCAACTCCGTCTCAGGACGGGGGATCAGCGTCTCGCGCGTCACGCGCAGATTGAGCCCATAAAACTCCTGCGTCCCGGTCAGATACTGGATGGGTTCGCGAGCGGCGCGGCGCGTCACCAGGGAGCGGTAAGAGTGCAGCAGCGTAGACGAGAGCTCGATCCCCGCATGCGCGATCAACCAGGCGCGGTCGCGGAAGAGAAGATGCGCCAGCAGGGTGTCTGCCTCACGGCGTGGGATGGAGGCGGAGGCTTCAGCCAGGGCTTCACGAACGGTCATAGAACAGGGGTGGGGTTCATAGAACAGGGATCAACGCCGTCTTCCTGCTGGCAGAGTGAGTGGCTTCGCCCCCGGACACCGACGCCCAGGAAGACTGGCCAGGAACAGAAAGAATCACTTCAGATGTAGCATAGACGTTTTGCGCCGCACCGTCTTGCGGCCCGGCGAACGGGCCGTCTCTGTCTGGGCGGGTAAAGATTTTGCGTTCCAGCGTTCCAGCGTTTGCGTATAGAGAAGTGAGCGCGCAGATGGCAATCGAATCTCACGAGTTTCGCAGGCTGGTAGAGACTCACCAACGCATGGTGTTCTCCCTGGCGCTGCGCGTCACGGGCGAGTATGGCGCCGCCGAAGAGGTAGCGCAGGATGCGTTCCTGGAGCTGTATCGCTGGCTGGTCGCAGACCATCCCCAGCCGGACGGCAAAGACCACGTGCGCTTCTGGCTGCGCCGGGTCACCGTTCATCGGGCGACGGACGCTCTGCGGCGAAGGGCCCTCCGGCCGGAGTCGTCCGCGGAGGCATGGGCGGAGGAGCAGCACGGCTTCGATGCGGCCACGCAGGGAGCCCTTGTGTCCTCCAGTGCGGAGCCCCACGCGGCTTTGACAGCGAGGCTGGAAGAACTCCTGCAGACCCTGCCGGAGGCGATGCGAGTGGCCGTGGTGTTGCGCTATCAGGAGGAGATGACCCCCAATGAGATAGCCGGGCTTCTTGGTCAACCGCTGGCGACGGTCAAAAGCCATCTGCAACGCGGCTTGCAGTTGTTGAGACGAAAGGCCGCGGTGATGCTGAAGGAGTATGTGCGATGAGGGACTGGGACTGGCAGGAGCCGATGGACGAGTTTGAGCAGAGCTTGCGGAGCGCGATGCAACGGGTGGATGCGCCGGAGACGCTGGCTGCCTCGCTGGCCAAGGCGGTCGAGGCGGAGGAGCATCGGCACCGGGCGGCAAGAGCCAGATTCAAGCAGAACTCTGGCGGATGGCTGCATGTTCTGCCGAAGCCGCGGCGCTGGGCCAGCGGTGCACTGGCGGCAGCGCTGCTGCTGACCGCGGTGGCAGCGGGGCTGTGGCGCAGGGAGCGGGCAGAGCAAGCCGCACGGGCGAATCAGCAGTTCACAGCGGCGGTGCGGGTCACCGATCAGGCGCTGCAGGAGACCCGCGAGCAGTTACAGAGGGCTGGCTTCAATCTGGGCCGGTAAGGTTGGGGAGGTTCTCTGCATGGAGCCTCTCAGGATTTGGAACGTGGTAGTGGAAGGAGACGGAGATGAGGATGATACGAACTTGGGTCAGAAGGGCGGGAACGCCCGTGTTGGCGGCTGCGGCGCTGGCCGCGGCCGCCGCGGCTGCGCAGACGCAGTCCCCAGCGACGGCGCCGCGGGACCAGATGCAGGCGCGGATCGTGAACGTCGGCGATCCACAGGTGAAGGATGATCTGTTGGCCGGTACGGAGAGGTTTGCCAAGGGAGCCAGCGACGTGACGAGCGTGAGCCTGGGGCCGGAGATGCTCGGCATGGTGAGCGGCAAGAACGGCGGCGCGGTGGCAAAGAAGATGCACTTGATGGTGGTGCGCAGCTATACGTATCCGCGGTCGGGCATGTACAACATGGCGGATGTGGACGCCTACCGCCAGAAGTTGCGGTCTGGGGACTGGAACTGCTTTATTCATACCTATCAGAGCAAAGATCAATCGTCGACGGACATCTGCAACCGCGCGCTGCCGAACAATGCAGGCAGCGAAATGGTGATTATGAGCGTGAAACCGACGAAACTCACCTTCATCCACATGAGCGTGGAGGGATCCTTGGCGGATCTGGGGGAACTGGGTGCGCTGGGTGGAATCTTTGGTCAGATGCCCACGCCCCCAACTCCGCCCACGCCACCCACACCGCCGTCGCCCAGACCGTAGGCCCTCGGGCCATGGGATTCCTTGCCGGTCAAGCCTTCCCATCGCCTGCATACGGCGCGCGACAAAGTCGGCACCCGGCCAACAGCGTCTGGCGCCGACCATGAAGCCTGATTGCCAGGGCCGCAGACGGACGAGATCGCGCCTCTACAATGGGGGCGATGTCTTTTTTCTTTAATATCTCCGTCGCCAGCGCGGCGGGCGGGCGGCGTGCGCAGATTGCGCTGCCTCATGGTGTAGTCCAAACTCCCGTATTCATGCCGGTAGGCACCGCGGCTACGGTCAAGGCCGTGGAACAGGGAGTGCTCGAAAGCCTCAACGCTGAACTCATCCTGGCCAACACCTATCACCTCTATCTGCGGCCGGGCCATGAACTGATTGGGCGGCTCGGCGGGGTCCACCGATTTATGAGCTGGCAGCGGCCCATGCTCACCGACTCCGGCGGCTTCCAGGTCTTCTCCCTGGCCAAGCTGCGCAAGATCTCGCCGGAGGGTGTGGAGTTTCGCTCCCACCTGGACGGCAGCCGCCACTTCTTTTCCCCCGAGCACTCCATGGCGGTTCAGATCGCCCTCGGCGCGGACGTGATGATGGTCTTCGACGAGTGCGTGGAGACTCCCGCAAGCTGGGAACGCACCCGGGACTCCATGGCCCTGACCCATGCCTGGGCCGAGCGCTCTCGGCAGTATTGGCTCCAACACCGTCAGGAGACGCCTTGGGCGCAGCCCGGCCTTCCCGGCGAGGGTCAACACCAGGCCCTGTTCGGTATCGTGCAGGGCGGAATGTACGCTGATCTGCGCAGGGAGAGCGCTCTGCGCCTCGTGGAGATGGATCTACCCGGGTACGCCATCGGCGGGCTAGCCGTGGGCGAGCCCCGCGAGGTGACGCGAGAGATGATCGCCCGCGTCCTCGAGCATCTGCCCGCCGACAAGCCGCGCTACGTGATGGGCGTAGGCTATCCCGACGAGATTGAGGAGTACGCACGCATGGGCGTGGATATGATGGATTGTGTCCTTCCCACCCGCGCAGGCCGCCATGGCCTGGTCTTCGTGCGGCAGGATCCCGCGGATCGCAGCAGCGCGGTGCAGCGGCTGAATGTGAAGAAGCTGGAGAACGCCGAGGATCAGCGGCCGCTGGATGAGGGTTGCGGCTGCATGGTCTGCCGCAGATACACCCGCGCCTACCTCCGCCACCTGGTCTCCAGTGGTGAAGCTCTGGGAGCTACCCTGAACTCGATCCACAACCTGGCATTCTACATGGAGACCATGGAGCGGGTGCGCTCCAGCCTGGCCCCCGAGGATCTCCGCACCCCGGCATAAATCGTCGCCGGAGCCCGGTAGAAACAGACCGGCAGCGCGCGAGGTGCATACTGACTGGGAGGAGCAGCATGAAGGCTTTGAAGTTGCAGGATGCTTTCCGAAGCCCGGTTCGGCGCTGGGTGCGGGTGGTCTGCGTCCTTTCGCTCTTGCTCCTGCAAGCGCTGCAACTGGTGCATGTAGCCCGGGCGACCTCATCGAGCTGGGATGAGCCGCATCATCTTCTGGACGGTTACACCATCTGGAAGCTCCACGACTATCGTCTGAACCCTGAAGTCCCTCCCTTGATCAAGCTCACTGCCGCTCTGCCTCTTTTGGGCATGCACCTCGAAATTCCACCCAATCAGGGGCGCGAGGATCCTACCGAGGCCTTTCTGGATGGCAAGGCCTTTGTCTTCGGCAACGGAGGCGACCGCGTGCTCTTTCCCGCGCGGATGGCCGCCATGAGCTATGCCCTGGCGCTCGGCCTGCTGATCTATCTCTTCGCGCAGGAGATCTTTGGCTTTTTCGCCGGGATCTTTGCGTTGGCGATGTTTGTCTTCGATCCGAATTTTTTGGCCCACGGAGCCATGGTCACCACCGATGTGGGAGCGGCTTGCTGCTTCCTTGCCTCGGTATATAGCTTTTATCGTTACTGTCGGCGTCCCGGATGGATGCGGCTGGCTGTGGCCGGCGTAGCGCTGGGGCTGGCTCTCTCCGCCAAGTACACCGGCATCTTCCTTCTGCCGATTCTCGCCCTCATCGTGCTGCTGGAGGCAGCTCTTAACTCGGCATCCAGATCGGTGCGCCGACCCTCTGCCGACAGTCGCCCGCAAGTGGAAGCCGCAAACCAAGGCGGCCTGGCGCAGACCTGGAGTGTGCTTTGGCGCAGAGCGGAGGGCCTGCTCGCGGCGGGCTTGATCGCCTGGGTGGTCGTCTGGAGCTTCTACGGCTTCCGCTATCGCGCCGCCCCTGCGGGCAAAGATCTGAATCCGCCCCTCGCCGAGTACCTCACCCAGATGGACGACCAACGCGATGCCCGCATCCTGAGGCTGATGGCCCACTACAGACTGCTGCCGGAGGGGTATCTTTGGGGGCTGGAGAACACCACACAGGTCGCCGATGACGACACCAGCTACTTCTGGGGAAGGGTGTACCCACATGGCAACTGGGAGTACTTTCCCGTAGCTCTGCTGATCAAGTCCACGCTGCCCTTCCTGCTTCTGCTGGTCCTTACGCCACTGGTGTGGTGGGGTTACCAGCGAACGCCCGTAGCGCCGCCCGGCGTCCACTCCGCGGCCAGAGATCTGATCTTTCTGCTCGCACCCATAGCCGTGTACATGGCCATCTCCATGAGCGCGAATATGGATATCGGCATACGCCACATGCTGCCTGTATATGCGTTCCTCTACGTGCTCTTGGGTGGTACGGCCATGCTGCTGCTGCAATGGGATCTGCGCTGGGCCTGGCTGCTCTCCGCCCTGCTGGCCTGGCAGGTGGTCACCTCGGTGCAGGTATCGCCTGCGTATATGGCCTATGGCAATCGGGCCTGGGGCGGCCCGGCCAAGGTAGACCGCTATCTGGGCGACGCCAATACGGATTGGGGCCAGCAGTTAAAGGCGGTGAAGGCCTATCTGGACCAAAGGCATATCACCCACTGCTGGTTCGCGTACTTTCCCGATGGCTCCATTGACCCGTCCGACTATGCCATTCCCTGCCGCCGTTTACCCACGGCCAATCTTCTCTGGTGGCTCGATGTGCCCGTGCCAACGCCTCCGGTGATCAGCGGGACCGTGCTGATCAGCGCCTCCGATCTGGAGGGAATCGAGTTTGGCGACGGAAGGCTCAACCCGTATCAGCAGTTCTGGAAGATCAAGCCGGTGGCCGTGATTCAGCACGGAGTCTACGTCTTTCAGGGCACGTTTAAGATTCCGCTGGCCGCAGCGCTGGCAGAGGCGCAGGAGGCTGAGGATCTCAGCGACGCCGGCCAATCGACCGCGGCCTTGGCAAAAGCGGAAGACGCGGCGCGCCTGGCTCCGGACTCAGGCCAGGTGCAAGACACGCTGGGCGACGTGCTGGCCGCCGATGGACAGAAAGCGGCTGCATTGGCGCAGTATCAAAGAGCGCTGCTGCTTCGCCAAAGCGTGCGGCCGGATCTCCAGGTGCAGGATATCCAGCAACTGAAGACGAAGATTGCACAGCTCCAGAGCGGCGGCAACCAACCAGCCGGTTAGATTGGCAGGAGAAATTGCGCAGGTCGACATATCTCTATATCTGCGTCTCTGGCAGTGGTTCGGTCGTCTTGCATTCTTCCACCACAATAACCGGGGCCCACTGCTATCCGGGTAACCATGTCATGCGGGTCGACAATCTGCCAGAATCAGCGGAGACGGGCCGGGAGCATCCAGTTGCCGCACATTCACAAAGCCCGCTTCTTGTAACCATGCGCGAATCTCGGCAAAGGAGTATGCGTTGCCCGCTGTGGTATTCACGAGCATGTTCACCGCAAAGATCAGGCCGTTCAAAGGACCGCTGCGGTCTTCGTTGACCAGAAATTCAGCTATCGCGATCGTGCCGCCAGGAGCCAGCGCCTCAAACGTCTTTTTCACCAGCGACCGACCGCGTTCTTCCCCTTCCGAGTGAAGGATGTGGCCCAAAACCGCCACTTGATGGCCTGTCCCGAAATCGGCTTCCAGCAAATCTCCTGGAACGAACGTGAAGCGCTCCGTCAAGCCGAATCTCTCCGTCACCCGACGTGTAACGGGCAGCACGCCCTGCCAATCCACGGCCCGGACCCGGACCTTCGGCGATGCCTGCGCCAGCGCGATTCCCCAGACTCCCGATCCGGCGGCCAGGTCGAGCACCGAAACTGTCTCATCGATCTTTGAAATTCCCAGACCGTTGGCCAGGACACAGGCCGACGGGTAGCTCATCGGAAAAATATCTTCTACAAACTGCTCAAAAAAAGACGTTCCGTCCGGCTCCTTATTTACACTTTCCGCCGGCTGGCCGGAGCGCACCACTTCGGTGAGTTCGAGCCAGTTTGGCATCAATTGCCGGCTCATATGCCTGAATAGACCGCCTTGGAACCCCGGCTTCGTGCTCACCAGGAAGGCCGCGCTCTCTGGCGTCAACCCATAGGATTGTTCGTCGGATTTCTCGAGGAACCCAAATCCAGCCAGCAGATTCAGCACTGGGGAAAGTCCTCGTGGAGAGCATCGCGTAGCGGAGGCGATGCCATCCAGCGTCTTTCTTCCATCCTCGAGAGCGTCGAATATCCCAAGCCGAACTCCGGCTTCAATGGCAAGGGAGGGAGCAAATCCCCAAGCCATTTGCATCAATCGTTCCGGGGTAACGTGCATGGCAGGTGCTTGAAGCGTACTCATCGCTGATCGTCCCCTAAAGGCTTTTTTAGATTCAAATCATCCTACTCCAATAAAATTCCGTCCGCGAACCCGGTTTGAATTTGGCGACGGCGACGTTCGTCGTCGGCTCATTCGTTAGCAAGGTACAACTCGCGATCGAGCAACACCGCCCTCTTATCGCTGGCGTAGCACAGAAAACACGCGATATGGCTGTTCTCGATGCGCCCCACCGGTGCACCGGCCTCTGACTTCGACTGTATGCTTGCATTCTTTCAGAAAGGCAGCTTCACCGGCGATCAGCACCGCATCCGGAGCTGCTCAGTTCTTCCAGCACGGAATCGCGGAGATGTTCGGGACGCTTCGACGTCTCAACGCTCCCGGCTCAGCAAATGCTGCACGCGATAAGGAGCCCCTTCACCCTCTACGCGGCTAACTGCCGACCGTTCTTCCGTTGACGATGGCTCAGCAAGCCCTGGAAATCGGCGAGACCGCCCTCGCGTTCCCCCGCTGCGCGCAAACAGTCTCGAAATGCGGAGGCGGCGCGGCAATCACTCAAGACTCCATCCTGACAAACGGTTGTCCCTCCGTCACACGGATAACTACGGCCCACAGCGAAAACAGTTGACCCACTTCAGCGGCAGCACTAGTAGGCCGCGATGCCGGTGACGCTCTGGCCGATGATCAGAGTGTGGATGTCGTGCGTGCCTTCGTAGGTCTTCACGGACTCCAGGTTCATCATGTGGCGCATGATTGGATAATCGTCCGTGATGCCATTGGCGCCCAGAATATCCCGCGAGAGACGCGCGCACTCCAGCGCCATCCAGACGTTATTGCGCTTGGCCATGGAGATGTGCTGGAAGTCGGCCTTGTCCTGGTCCTTCAGGCGGCCAACCTGCAGAGCCAGGAGCTGCGCCTTGGTGATCTCCGTAACCATCCAGGCCAGCTTCTCCTGCACTAGCTGGTGGCTGGCAATGGGCTGGTTGCGGAACTGCTTGCGTTGCCGGGAGTACTGCAGCGCCGTGTCGTAGCAGGCCATCGCCGCGCCAATCGCTCCCCAAGCGATGCCATACCGCGCCTGGCTGAGGCACTCCAGGGGAGACTTCAGTCCGTCGCTGCCCGGCAGCAGGTTGGCTGCGGGAATGTGGACGTTCTGCAGCGAGAGTCCAGAGGTCACCGAGGCGCGCAGCGACCACTTGCCATGGACATCCTGCGCGGAGAAGCCCGGGCGATCCGTCTCCACCAGGAAGCCGTGGATGCGCGGCTCTCTATCCGTTGCGGGGTCCTCCAGCTTGGCCCAGATCACGGCCACGTCGGCGATGCTGCCGGAGGTGATCCACATCTTCTCCCCGTTCAGGATGTACTCGTCGCCCTCTTTGCGGGCTCGGGTGCGCATGCCGCTGGGGTTGGAGCCAAAGTCCGGCTCGGTAAGGCCGAAGCAGCCCACCTTCTCTCCCGTAGCCAGCCCGGGCAGCCAATGCGCCTTCTGCTCTGCCGAGCCGAAGGCGTGGATCGGATACATCACCAGGGCGGATTGAACGCTGGCGAAGCTGCGGATGCCGGAGTCGCCGCGCTCCAACTCCTGATAGAGCAATCCCGCCTCTACATTGTTCATGCCCGCACAGCCGTAGTCCGGCAGCGTGGCGCCAAAGAAGCCAAGTTCGCCCATGGGCCGGATCAACTCACGCGGAAAGCGGCCCTCCCGGTTGCAGGACTCGATAATCGGGATCACATGGTCGTCGATAAACGAGCGTGTGTTATTGCGCACCAGCAACTCATCTTCGGAGAGCAAAGAGTCAAAGGAGAGAAAGTCAACACCCTGATATTTAAATGCCATAGCCAAGCTATTCTAGACCAGAAGCCTACCCCAGCGAGACGCCGGGGTTCGGGGCGCTGTGTGGTCCGTGGCGCCCGTCGGCCGTCCCGCCGCTGCCTCCGCGCAGGGTCCCTTCGCCCTCTTGATCCCTCAAAACCTCCCGGGCCGCCGGTCAAACCGCTAAAATAGACCCTGCCATCTCAGACAAGAAGGACCCTCCCATGAGCACAACCACGCAACTCTCCCCCGCGCTGGAAGCGGCCGCGCATCAAGCCGGCTTGAACCTCACACCAGCCGGCTCCGGCGCAGACTATAGCGGAGCACCCACCACGCGCTGCATCCTTACGCTGGCTGGCGGCGCCGCCTCCAACTCCGGCCCGGCTACAGAGAAGTTGCTCGAACTCAGCCAGGGCTTCGACCCTGCGGACCCCAAGTTCACTGCGCCGCTGGCGGCCTATCTTGGTGAGGTAGCCCAGCGGCTGCGCAACCCGCGGCCGGAGTTCCACCTTACGCTGCACGGCCTTCCGCTCAGCTTTGGCCACTTCGGCTGGCCCTTCCATTGCTCCACCTCAGGAGCGGACACCTTTATCGTGCATGGCAACATCCGCCTGGAAGATGGGCGCGGCAGCAAGCTGAACGCTGAGGTCTCCGCCTCCATGACCCAGACCTTCGCCACGGTTCTGGTAGCGCTGGAGCAGCCCTTCGCCGAAGGGGTTATCTACAACGCCGTACGCAAAACACTGGATCAGGGCCAGCTTGAACTGGTCCAGTCCGGTAACCGGCAGCCCGTCCCGGTCACCACACGCTACTACTCCATGAAGCAGCAGGTCTTTGTCTTCAATGACACCACCGAGAAACAGCGCCGCGAGTATCTCTCCGCCAAGGTCTTCTGGCTCTCCCATATCCTGGGCGGCGGCCAGCCAGTCTGGCTCACCGATCCCCGCGATGCCCAATATCTCAACAGCAACGTTCCTGATCTGAAGCGCACTGCGGAGTCCCTCTCCGCCGAGGGCCTCATTGTGGTCGATCGTGGCGCCGAGTGGGCTACAGCCAGCGACACGCTGCGCGCCCAGGAGGACTTCTACCGCGCCCAGGTGGAGAAGGCCCTGGCCTTCATCAAACCCAGCTTCAATGAGTCGATGCGCCACGGCCACACCAACATGTAAAGTAGAGAACTGCCCTGCCAAGCCTGGCCGATGCATCCGTTCGCTTCTCCACGGTCATCCCGCTTGTTGGCTTCCCGAATCTGCCTCGCTGCTCTCAGCGGCAGAGCACCGCAGTTCTCGCGGCCTGCCGGTCCTTACGCGGACTCAGGCGTGGGAGAGTTCCAGCTCCAACTTCACAAAGGCCTCCCAGGCTTCATCTTCCACGGCGACGCCCCGCAGCAGGCTCTCTTCGCGGCTGCGTAGGGTTCCCTCACCGGGATAACGCACCGGTTCGCCGGAATGGATCGGTTTGGCCGCATGCAGGGCATCGACGGCCCGCTGGGCCACACTGGCGCCTTGGGCAAAGCGGCTCAACTCTTCCATCGTCTCAACCGAGGACGGCGCGATAGCCAGAAAGACCTGCGATTGCCCTACCTCTTTGAGTGGGTCCGGAGAGAGGTCATGCGTCGCCAGCCCTCCGCTCAGCATCGCCGCCAGCACATCCAGCACAAAGGCCAGTCCGGACCCCTTCCAGTACCCGATGGGCAGGGCTCGCTGAGAGCGTTCAATCGCCGCCGCATCCGTGGTCAGCCGCCCGTACTCGTTGTAACCCCCCGGCACTGGGAGAGCTTCGCCACGGGCGCGGTAGCTGGCCAGCGCACCGTAAGAGAACTGACTCATTGCCATATCCAGCACAATGGGAGCGGAGCGGCCTGCGCCTTCACCCGGCGAAAGAACGCGGCGTGGAACGGCGATCACCAGCGGATTGTTCCCTAATGCAGCGCTACCGGCCCCCCACGGCGGCATATTCGGAAGCGTATTGGACCAGCAGAGTGCGGCAAATCCAGCATCCGCGGCCTGCCAGCCATAGGTTCCCGCTCGCATCCAGTGCGAGGTGTCGGCCAGGGCCACACACCCCAGCCCATGTTCGCGGGCCAGCTCCATCGCCCGTTGCATCGCGGAGTAGGCCGCCAGATTTCCAGGACCTCGCCTCCCTGTCCAGCGCTCAATGGCCCCAAAACCCGCCACCTTCTCGGGCCCTGCGCGGGGGTCGATCATTCCGCTCTGTATCCACTGCGCAAACCGCGGCAGCCGCGCCACGCCGTGCGTCCGCACCCCGTCACGATCCGTCTCCGCTATCAGCTTTGCCCCAAGGGCCGCGCGAGCAGGCGCAATCCCCAGCGCCAGCAGAACCAACTCGATTCGTCCTTGCAGTTCTGCAAACTCTACACGCCTCATAGGTTGCTCTGTTCCCCATGCGTCGGCTAGGCAACCAGTCTACACGTCCGCGCTACACTCGTCAGCAGATGTGCAAGGATAACCAATCCTTTCCGGTTGTGAGGTCCGCTGCTTTGAAATCTTCTCGTCTTCTTTCGCTGGCCACCCTGTTCTGCTTCACTTCGCTGGCGGCAGCCTCTTCGTCTCCGTCTGTCTCCCAAGGGTCTCGCCCGCAGAGATCCGTAATGGTTCTGATGCTTTCGGACATCCATCTGGATCCGTTTCACGATCCCGCCCGATTTGCCCAGCTCCGCTCCACGCCGGCTGGCGGGTGGGCTGCCATCCTCTCTGCTCCGGCCTCGCCCCACCAGGCCGCGGACTTTGCCCAGCTACAGGCCGCCTGCAACGCCAGGGGCACGGACACGCCGCCGGCGCTGCTCGCCTCCAGCCTGCGCGCTGAACAAGCGCGGCAGCCCGAGCCTCTCTTTGTTACCGTCTCCGGCGACCTTCTGGCGCACCAGTTCGATTGCCGCTTCCATGCCCTGGCCCCCGCCGCCACCGCCGCCGAACTCTCCACCTTCGCGGCCCGCACCGTTGCCTTCGTCGCCTTGCAGTTGCAGGCGGCCTTCCCGCACTCCCCCATCTACTTCGCTCTGGGGAACAACGACTCCGCCTGTCACGACTACAGGGAAGATCCGGACAGCGCCTTCCTCGAGTCCGTCGCCGGCAGTTTTGCGCCAGCCGCTCTGTCCTCCGCAAATCGGTCGGCCATTCTGCAAACCTATCCCCAAATCGGAGACGTGAACCTGATTCTCCCCGCTCCCATGCAATCCTCCCGCCTCATCATCCTGCAGGATCTCTTCCAATCCAGCCACTACGCGGGATGCCAAGGGGCCGCCGCGGCGGATACCGCCGCCGCGGACCAACAGATCGCCTGGCTCCGCACCCAGCTCGACGCTGCGCGCGCCGCGCATCAACAGGTCTGGATCATGGCCCACATTCCGCCCGGTATTGACGTCTACCGCACTTTTACCACGGCCCGCAACGTCTGCGCCGGCCAGGATCCCGCGGAGTTCCTTCGCTCCGCAGACCTGGCTCGGACCATAGAAGCCTACCCGGATGTGATTCGCCTCGCGCTCTTTGGCCATACCCACATGGACGAGTTTCGCGTCTTCCCTGACTACACCGAAACGCACGCGCCCAGCGGAACCTCAGCCGTCGTGCCCGGCAAACTGGTTCCCTCCATCTCCCCGGTAGACGGCAACAACCCCGCCTTCACCATCGCCCAAGTGGACCCCGGGACCGCCGTGGTGAAGGACTATACGGTCTACGTCGCCGGCAACCAGACCGGCCATCAGGCGGTCTGGCGGCAGGAGTACACCTACTCGTCCACCTATCACCTTCCCAACCTCTCCGGCCGCTCGCTGGCGCAGCTCACCAGCTCCTTTCTTGCCGACCCCTCTGGACAAAGCCCGGCTAGCCGCTCCTTTCAGCGGTACTTCTACCCCGGGCCGCTGGCCAGCAGCACTGCGGGGATCAGCCGGCCCGGCAAGCTCTCCAAGGCAGAGAAGATCCGGCTTCTTGAATCCATCGCCTGGCCCCTCTATGCCTGCGCCATGGCCAACCCGGAGGCGTCGAACTTCCGCGCCTGCGCCTGCCGGACAAAGCCCGCTCAGGCAGCCGCCATGCCAAATCCATAAGGTCCCATGCATCTTCCATTATCCTCTGCGGCGGCGCGCCCCTCCCTTTCGCCCTTGTCAGCAACGGAGTTTCGGTAACCGCACAGGATGATCGAAATAGGGAGTTCAGGATTTGACTTTCGTTATTTCGCGATTTGACGATGAAGTCTCTGGAGCTGGGCCGCGTCCTGAACCCCGATCCAACCCGCGACCCAATCCACGCTCAACAACTTTATTTTCATCGGTGAGGGAACAAAAGGATGAGTGAGAAGCTTCAAGCCACTACAGCCGGAGCAAGGCTACGCTCCGCCATGGAGGCCGAACGCCCCTTGCAGTTGGTTGGTGCCATCAACGCCTACCATGCGCTCATGGCGCAGCGGGTGGGCTACCGCGCCCTCTATCTCTCTGGCGGCGGGGTCGCTGCCGGCTCGCTCGGCATGCCGGACCTCGGCATCTCCACTCTGGACGACGTGCTCACCGACGTGCGTCGCATCACGGACGTCTGCTCCCTGCCGCTTTTGGTAGACATCGATACCGGCTTCGGTGGGGCCTTCAACCTGGCTCGTTCCATCCGTTCGTTGATCAAGTTCGGAGCCGCGGGCTGCCACATCGAAGACCAGGTGCAGGCCAAGCGCTGTGGACATCGGCCCAACAAGCAGATTGTCTCCACGGCGGAGATGATCGATCGCATCAAAGCGGCCGTGGACGCCCGCACGGACCCCGCCTTCGTGATCATGGCCCGCACGGACGCCTTGGCTTCTGAGGGCTTGAACGCTGCGCTGGACCGTGCCGCCGCTTGCGTTGAAGCCGGCGCGGATATGGTGTTCCCGGAGGCGGTGACGGAACTGGACCAGTATCGCGCCTTCGCCCGGCGCACCGGAGCGCCTATCCTGGCCAACATCACGGAGTTCGGAGCCACGCCGCTGTTCACCCTCCGTCAACTGCGCAGCGCCAAGGTCTCTCTTGCGCTCTATCCGCTCTCCGCCTTCCGCGCCATGAACGCGGCTGCCCTTAACGTCTACCGGCATATCCGTGCGGACGGCACCCAGCAACAGGTGGTTCAGACCATGCAGACCCGGGCTGAACTCTATGACTTCCTCGGCTACCACGCTTATGAGCAGAAGCTCGATCAGCTCTTCGCCAAAGAAGAGACAGAGAAGCATAAAGAAAAACAAGCGGAACAGAAGCACGCGAGAAAACTCGCAAAGCAGAACCAAGACTCAAGCAGGAAGGGAAGCCAGGAACCAGAGAGGCGGAAGAAGAGCAAGCGGAAGTAGCCAGATCAACCCGCTCACCTGTTTCAACGGACTCAGAGCCGAACGGCGGCGTGCTCGACCGCGTCGGCGTCTGCGTCTATCTCCAAAAGCCTGCATGAACAAAGCCTTTATCCCAGGAGGAGAACTATGAGCACTGCATCGCACACGGATACCACGGGCGTCGCCGCCCCTCCCGGCTTCAAGCCGAAAAAGTCTGTCGCACTCTCTGGCGTTCCAGCCGGCAACACCGCGCTGTGTACGGTGGGGCGCAGCGGCAATGACCTGCACTACCGCGGCTATGACATCCTTGATCTGGCCGCTCACTGTCAGTTTGAAGAGGTAGCCCACCTTCTGCTCTACGGCAAACTGCCGACCGCACACGAACTGGAGCACTACAAACAGCGCCTGATCGGCCTGCGCGGCCTGCCCCAGGAGGTAAGGGTTGCGCTCGAACAGATTCCCGCCCGGGCGCATCCCATGGACGTGCTGCGGGTGGGTGTCTCCGTGCTGGCAACGGTAGAGATCGAGCCCCAGCCTTACACGGAAGCCTCCGCACGCTACATCGCGGACCGTCTTCTCGCCTCGCTCGGCTCCATGCTGCTCTACTGGCATCACTTCTCGCACGTCGGCCATCGCATCGAGGTGGAGACAGAAGATGACAGCATCGGCGGCCACTTCCTGCATCTGTTGCACGGCCGCCCTGCCAGCCCGGAGTGGGTTCGCGCCATGCATACCTCACTGATCCTCTATGCGGAGCATGAGTTCAACGCCTCCACCTTCACAGCCCGCGTCATTGCCGGCACGGGTTCAGACCTTTACTCTTGCGTGGCCGGGGCCATCGGCGCACTCAAGGGGCCAAAACACGGCGGAGCCAACGAGGTGGCGCTGGAGATTCAGCAGCGCTACAGCTCCCCTGATCAGGCTGAAGCAGATATTCGCCGGCGCATCGCGAACAAGGAGGTCATCATCGGCTTCGGTCATCCCGTGTATACCATCAGCGACCCGCGCAACGCGGTAATCAAGAAGATCGCGCACGATCTCTCCGCGGAGACCGACGACCGGCGCATCTACGCGATCGCCGAACGTCTTGAAGCTGTGCTGTGGGAGGTCAAGCACATGTTCCCCAACCTGGACTGGTTCTCCGCCGTCGCCTATCACACCATGGGAATTCCCACCGCGATGTTCACGCCCATCTTCGCCATGGCGCGCACCAGCGGCTGGTCGGCTCACGTGATGGAGCAGCGTGCGGACGGCAAGATCATCCGTCCCAGCGCCAACTACACCGGGCCAGAGAACCTTCCCTTCACTCCCATCGAGCAGCGCCTCTAGCCCGGCTGCCGGGTTGGGCGCTGGCATCGCTCTTCCGGTTGTTCTGTTCCTTTCGCTTCACCTGTTCGGAGAACCCAAACCCCTTCCCCACCAACTTTCGAGGAGCCTATGTCCGCACCGCAGCCGCATGTTCAGCAGCCTTTTGATCAGCCCATCGTCGACATCGTCGATTACGCTCTCAACTATCAGGTCACCAGCCCACTAGCCTATGAGACGGCACGCCTCTGCCTGTTGGACACCCTGGGATGCGGCCTCCAGGCGCTGGAGTTTCCCGCCTGCTCCAAACTCCTCGGCCCCCTGGTTCCCGGCCTCACCATGCACCACGGCGCCCGTGTCCCCGGCACGTCCTACCGGCTGGACCCAGTGCAGGCCGCCTTCAATATCGGCACGATGATCCGCTGGCTGGATTACAACGATACCTTTCTGGCCGCTGAGTGGGGCCATCCCTCGGACAACCTTGGCGCCATCCTGGCCGTGGCGGACTGGCTAAGCCGCAACGGCCATCCCCTGCGCATGCGCGATGTGCTTACGGCGATGATCAAGGCTCACGAGATTCAGGGCTGTATGGCTCTGGAGAACTCCTTCAACCAGGTGGGACTGGATCATGTGATTCTGGTCAAATTGGCCTCTACCGCCGTGGTGTGCCAGTTGCTCGGCTTGACTCGCGAACAGACCCTGAACGCCGTCTCCCTGGTCTTCGTGGATGGTCAATCTCTGCGCACCTACCGGCATGCTCCCAACACAGGCTCCCGCAAGTCCTGGGCGGCCGGCGACGCTACCTCGCGCGCCGTTCGCCTGGCCCTCATCGCCAGCACCGGCGAGATGGGCTATCCCTCCGCGCTCACCGCCAAAACCTGGGGCTTTTACGATGTCAGCTTCAAGGGCCAGCCCTTTCGGTTCCAGCGTCCCTACGGTTCCTATGTGATGGAGAACGTCCTGTTCAAGATCTCCTTCCCTGCCGAGTTCCACGCCCAGACCGCAGTGGAGGCGGCCGTCACCCTGCACCGCCAACTGGCTGAGCAGGGCTTGTCTGCCGACGCCATCCAGAGCGTCACCATTCGCACTCACTCGGCCTGCATACGCATCATTGACAAACAAGGACCGTTGCGCAATCCTGCCGACCGCGACCACTGCATCCAGTACATGGTGGCCGTGGCCTTGATCACCGGCGGCCTCACCGCGCAGGACTATGAGGACTCCGTCGCCTGCGATCCCGTCCTTGGTCCAAAGATCGACTCCCTTCGCGCTCGCATCCACTGTAGTGAAGACCCAGCCTTCACTGCGGATTATCATGATCCCGCCAAGCGCTCCATCGCCAACGCCCTCACCCTCCATACCACCGGCGGAGCCCAGTTGCCAGAGGTCGTCGTGGAGTACCCCATCGGACATCGGCTGCGTCGCAGCGACGGCATCCCCCTTCTGGTGGACAAGTTCCAGGCCAACCTCGATCGCCGCTTCTCTCCCGAGGTCTGCGATCGCATCCTGGAAGCCTCCCTCGACCAGAGCATCCTGGAAGCAATACCCGTGGATCAGTACGTCAGCCTCTACGTCGTCTAAACGCCAGGACCGGCAAACGACGCAGGGAGCACCAAATCAGGTGGAGCAGCCTCAACATAGCTTTGACGCGGCTCCAGCCCATCCCTCTATCGCAGCGGTATATCGATCACCTCAATGGTCAGCGCCGGAGCCGTGTGCTTCAGTTCGCTGCCGTTGAAGTGCAGCGTGGTCTGCACCGGCTGAATCGCCGTGGGGTGCCGCAGGGTGTTGGTTGCAGCAAAGGTGGCACCATGCAGCGAGTAGACTCGGGCCGCATGGTCTCCCGCGCCGACGCCCTCGATCGCAATCTCCAGCGGTTGAGCCAGGGTGGTGGCGTTCACCAGCTTCAGGTGCAGCACTCGCTGCTTCCGCGACTCCGTCACGGAGTAGAAGAACCTCGCCGAGGGGGTCACCCCGGTCAACGAACTCTGCGGAATGGCATCGCCCATGTGCGCCGCAAACAGGCACTGCGCATAGTAGCTCGGCGAACCATAACTCGAGAATGCGTCATAGCCAATCAGATTGGTCGACCACGCGTTATTATGCAGATTGACGAAAAGTGGAGCGTAGCTGGCGAGCTTGATGAGATCGCTGTTGCGCTCCATGCCCGTCATCCAGGCAGCGTCTCCCAGGGCGTCGCCGAAGTCCGGCGTCGGCGTTGCAGAAACCGTCGCCCACTCGCCCACAAACACCTTGGGGCCGGTACGCGGCGCTGCGTCATAGTGATGCACAAGAGCAAACATCTGCTCCGGCGACTTGTAATAGTGGTCGTCCACCACGTCCGGTGCATCGCCCTTCTTCTCCTGAACCGGTGCCGTTGCAATCAGCTTGTACTGCGGATACTTCTTGCGCAGCGCCTCGGCAAACTGCGCAAAGCGCGCCGGATAGCTTCCGCTGCGATCGAACCAATCCTCGTTTCCAACCTCAATGTACTGCAAAGGGAAGGGCGCTGGATGCCCATCTCGAGCTCGTTCCGCTCCCCACTTGGTATGGACATCGCCTGTAACGTACTCCACCTCATCCAGAGCGCTCTGTACGTACGGCTCCAGATCCTTCCCCGGAGTCACATGCTCGCCCTTCAGCGAGTACCCCGCATAGACGGCCAGTATGGGCTCAATGTGCAGATCCTGGGTCCAGTCGAGAAACTCCAGCAGTCCAAACTCATCCGTCGACCAGTAGCCCCACGGACCTTGATGTCCAGGCCGGTCCACCAGCGGCCCAATCGTCTTCTCCCAGTCGAAGCGGTCCTTGATCCTGTCTCCTTCCAGGTAATTGCCACCCGGAAGCCGGAGGAAGTTGGGGTGCATGGCCTCCAGTTTCTCCATCAGATCCGTCCGATCCCCGTTGGGTTGATCGTCAAACGTCGGAGGAAACAAGGTAACCAGTTGCAGATGCAAGACTCCGGGATGCCCGACCGTCAACTCAAAATGGTTCTGGGCGGAGCTCTCTAACTGGCCGGTCCTTAGCTGGAAGGCATAGCGCTGCCATCCGCTGCCGGAGAGCGTCACTTGCGAGGAGGCCAGCACCGCGCCGGTCTGGTCGGCGATCAGGCTCAACGTCACCGGGCTCATACCCGGATCAGCCTCAGCGTAAAACGAACCGGTATACGTGGTGTGCGGCCGCACCGCGATGCCCCAGTACCCAGGGTTGCTCACCCCTGCCGGACTCTCCGGCGAGGCCCCGGTCACCTTCAACTCCAGGCTATTCGGCAGCGCCGTGCTGGGGCCATCCTTGGGGTCCACGGCCGTGGTCGCCTGCGCATCGCCCTTCAGTACGAGGCCCCACTGCTCCACGCTCATCCAGTTGCCGCGGAAAGTATTGTTGCTCAGCAACTGCGCGTACAAGCCTCCCTCGTAGGAGTGGTTGATCTCCTCGGTCATCAGACCGTACAACCCGGAGCTGGCCGGCCGGACGATCTTTGCCGTATCAATCTGGAGTTGGGCTACCGGCTGTTGGGCTACTGGCTGCTGCGCTGGGACCGGAACAACGCTGAGCAAGAGACTGGGCAGGAGGAGGAAGTTTTGCAGACGCATTGGAAGGTTCGCTCACAATCAGAGAGGGATTTCTTCAACGCTGGCAGTTTACTCTAGAAATCGTTTTCTTGGCGAGGAGAAAATCTCGTTGCAGATCCCAACCTCCCACCCCGAACCCAGCCCAGGAGCGTGGAAGCTTCCGCGGCGTCATCCGATAGCGTCATCTGCCCAAGGCATCTCTCAGCCCGCTGCCCGTCGGGTTCCCCCCCCCCCGGAGAGTGCGGCCCGGAGTGGTCCAGTCCGCTGGAAGGCTCTGCCCCAGGACATCTCCCTCAGCCGTACAAAACCCGCGGCTTCCCGCTCCGGAGCCTCACCCTCGGGTGAGGGCGCGGATCAGTTCCGCCTCCTGGGGCCACCTGGCCAACAGCGACTCCGCGTGCCCATCCTCGTAGTCCTCAAACTCGAACCCCGGACTGACGGTGCAACCTAAAAGCGCCCATCCTTGCCAGGGCGAACTCCTGGAGTCCTCTCCGCCCGGCTCTGAAGGCTGGCGCAGCAGCCGGCATCCCTGCCAAACACCGCGCCGCACCACGCACTGGGGCCTCTGCCCCGCGGCGATCTCGCTGCCCAGGATAACTCGGCCGCTGCTTCCATCCTCGAACAGTTGCAGCATCTCCACCGCCTCGCCCATGTAGTGATGAAAGATCTCATCGCTCTTCAACACGTGCATCCGGCTGAACGTCTCCGCCTGCAGCAGGTAGTAGATCGCCGTGGAGCTTCGCCGCGGGCTCCGGTAGCGTGCGTCCGCAAAGGCGTTCGGCGCCAGCCGCTCCTCCGCCTCCCAGGTGCGCACGTACCAGCCGCCCTCGCGCGGGTGCGGCTGTAGACCTAGAATCCTCTTCACGTCCTCTGCGGTCATGCCTTTATCGTAAGCCGGCCTTCAGGATCAGCAACTGTTCATGCCTCATGCTGAGCTGGCCCCAATCGGGCCGGCGCGGCACCCCAAGCCGCACGCTGTATGCTGAAACCACAGCGATTCATCCCCCACTCCCGCCAAGGAGACGGTTTCTCCGCGCATGCGCTCCCGTCTTGAAGCCTACTTCCGGTTCGCCGAGCACCAGACCCACTGGCGCACAGAGATCCTCGCCGGCTTTACCACCTTCATCACCATGGCCTACATCATCTTTGTGAACCCGGCCATTCTCTCCCAGACCGGCATGCCGCTGGCCGCGGTCACGGCCAGCACCTGCCTCTGCGCGGCGATCGGGTCCATCCTCATGGGTCTGCTGGCCAATTACCCTGTGGCTCTGGCGCCGGGCATGGGTCTCAACGCCTACTTCACGTACACCGTCGTCAACGGCATGGGCATCGCGTGGCAAACCGCTTTGGGAGCCGTCTTCGTCTCCGGCGTTCTCTTCCTTCTGCTCACCCTTGGCGGCGTTCGCCAGCGCCTGGTGGGAGCCATTCCCCACCAGCTCCACGCCGCTGTCGCCGTCGGCATCGGTCTCTTCATCGCCTTTATCGGCCTGGTCAACTCCGGCATCATCGTTCGCAGTAACGCCACTACCGTTACGCTCGGCGATCTTCACCACCCCTCCACGCAACTGGCGATCTTCGGCGTGCTCCTCATCGCCGTCCTCCAGGCCTACCGGATCAAAGCCGCCATGCTCCTGGGAGTGTTGGGAACCCTGGCCCTGGGCATTCTGCTGCATCAGGTCAACTACCAGCCCTCCATCTTCCATCCCCTGGCGATTCGCTCCACCGCCTTCCACATGGACCTGCGCGGAGCGCTTCACTTGAACGCCTTTGAGATCATCTTCGTCTTCCTCTTTGTCGATCTGTTTGACAACATCGGCACCCTGGTAGCCGTCACGGAGCAGGCGGGGCTCATCGCCGCCGATCACACCATCCCTCGGCTGGATCGCATCTTCTTTGCCGATGCCGCCTCCACCGTGGTCGGGGCGCTGGCCGGAACCTCCACCGTCACCAGCTACATCGAGTCCTCCGCCGGCGTCGCAGCCGGGGGCCGCACCGGCGTCACCGCCATCACTACCGGAGCGCTCTTCTTCGCGGCTCTCTTCGTCGCCCCAATCTTCGGCGCCATCCCCGCCTTCGCTACCTCTCCCGCTCTCATCCTGGTGGGCGCACTCATGCTCAAGGGCTCGTCGTCGATCGAGTGGAAGGAGCCGCAAATCGCGATTCCCGCCTTCCTCACCCTCATCACCATCCCCTTGAGCTACTCCATCGCCACCGGCCTCTCCTTCGGACTCATCAGCTTTGCCGTGTTGGAACTGGCCACCGGAGGCTTCCGCCGCCAGCACTGGATGCTCTATCTGCTGGCTGTGCTCTTTCTGGTCCGCTTCATTTATCTTGGTCCCCTCTAACCCCGTCGTTCCAACAGGCCAGCAGGGCATCTCCCACCCCGAGCCGCCGTTGGCCAAGCCTCCGCAGCACAGACGCAACGTCAGAACCCGCATTGCGCATCTCATGGTCTGCATCAAATCGCGAAAGGAGATTTTGAATGGATCGCAAAGCATCAGCCCTCTGGAAGGGTGATCTCAAGACGGGGCACGGTAGCATCTCCACCCACAGCAAGACGCTGCACGACACCGCCTACGGCTTCAAGTCACGCTTTGAAGAGGGTCCCGGTACCAACCCTGAGGAGTTGGTCGCAGCCGCCCATGCCGGCTGCTTCTCCATGGCCTTCGCCAATGAGCTGGCCAAGGCTGGCCACACTCCTACCTCCGTAGAGACCGAAGCCACTGTCACCTTGGAGATGCTTCCGGATGGTCCTACCGTGACCCGGATCCACCTCTCCAACCACTCCGTTGTGCCGGGCATCGAGAAGGCCAAATTTGATGAGATCGCCGCTGCAGCGAAGGTCAACTGCCCGATCTCCCGGCTGTTGAAGGCTGCCGCCATCACCTTGGACGCTACCCTTCGCTAAGCTTGCCTTGCGAGCCAGCCAGATCCCGCCGCCTGGCGGGATCTGCCCTTTAACTAACCTGGTAACGCAAGCCGAGCCCGTTCTACTGGCGCTGCCGTCTCCCGCCCCGGTCTGCGTGGAGAGGGACCCATGGACCTCTGGGTGGCATCCACCCCTCAGCCGCAGTAGCTTCTCTGTGTGATCGTTTACCGGCTACTCGTTCGATCAATGACGTGCCGGGGGAGTACCATGACTTGCGGAGAGAAGTGTGCGTCAAATAGGGATGTTGAGCTGCGAGCCACCAATCTCAATCGAAAATTCTGGGAGTTGAAGAATCATGCAGACGAGCTACAACGGAATTCCTGTGCCGCAGGACGGCCAGGCCATTGAGTACAAAGACGGTCAGTACATCGTACCGGATAACCCGATTATCCCCTTTATCGAGGGCGACGGCACCGGACGCGACATCTGGAAGGCCTCCGAGCGAGTCTTCAACGCTGCCGTGGAGAAGGCCTATGGCGGCAAGCGCAAGGTCAAGTGGTTTGAGGTGCTCGCCGGTGAGAAGGCTTATGCCCAGACCAAGAACTGGCTGCCCGATGACACCGTGAAGGCGACGGTCGCGTTTCGCGTTTCCATCAAGGGACCGCTCACCACTCCGGTCGGTGGCGGCATCCGCAGTCTCAATGTGGCCCTGCGCCAGTTGATGGATCTGTACCAGTGCGTGCGGCCGGTGAAGTACTATCCAGGCGTGCCCAGCCCGGTCAAGCATCCTGAGCTGATGAACATCGTGCTCTTCCGTGAGAACACGGAAGACATCTATGCCGGCATCGAGTTCCAGCAGGGCACCCCAGAGGCCGCCAAGGTGATCGCGTTCCTCAACGGCGAGATGCTCAAAGGCGGCAAGAAGCAGATCCGGCTGGACTCAGGCGTCGGCATCAAGCCCATCTCCATCACCGGATCCAAGCGGTTGGTGCGCGCTGCCATCAAGTTTGCCCTGGCGGAAGGCCGCAAGAGCGTCACCCTGGTGCACAAGGGTAACATCCAGAAGTTTACTGAGGGAGCCTTCCGCGAATGGGGCTACGAGGTGGCTACCCAGGAGTTCCGCCACGATACGGTTACTGAGCGCGAGAGCTGGATCCTCGGCAATCTGGAGGCCAATCCTAACCTCACTCCAGAACAGAACGCGGAGATGATCGAGCCCGGTCTCAGCTTTGCAGCCAAAGAGTTCCAGGACTCCGTCGTGCAGGAGGTCAAGAGCGTGGTTGCCCAGATCGGAGCCACCCACGGTAATGGCCAATGGAAGAAGAAGCTGATGGTGAACGATCGCATCGCGGACTCGATCTTCCAGCAGGTGGTTACCCGCCCCTCGGAGTACAGCGTCCTGGCTACCACCAACCTCAACGGCGACTACCTCTCTGACGCGGCCGCAGCGCAGGTCGGCGGTCTCGGGATCGCTCCCGGAGCCAACATTGGCGACGGCTATGCGGTCTTTGAAGCCACCCACGGAACGGCTCCCAAGTATGCGGATCTGGACGTCATCAATCCTGGCTCGGTAATCCTCTCCGGCGTCATGATGTTTGACTTCCTGGGCTGGCATGAGGCAGCTCGCCTCATTGAGACCTCCATGGCCAAGACCATCGAGCAGAAGTATGTCACCTACGACTTCGAGCGCCAGATGCAGGGCGCAACCAAAGTCAAGACCAGCCAGTTCGCTACCCGCATGATTGAGAACATGTAACCCCGGCGCCCCCGGGCCCAAGGCGCGCTCCACTCAGATCCAAGGGATCGTTTGGAGCGCGCCTTTCTCTTGCCGGGCAGCCTGTTGTCTTTGCAGCATCCGCACCGGTAGAGGATCTGCGCCGCGGCTATTCGATCGTTCCGCGCGCACCCACGGACACGCGCCAGCTCTCACAGTGGGGACTCGCAGCCGGGACGATTATGCAATAGGCTGATGGAACGGCTGTCTACATTGAACAGTTCTTTCACAGGAAGAGGATGATCCCCGCCATGTTGAATCGCGGTTGTTGGGCTATTGTTGGTTGGTTAGCCGCCGGAGTCAGCGCCGTCTTGCCGACTGCGGCGCAAAAGGTCTATACCCGGCAGGACTACGCGCAGGCCGAGCGCTGGATGTTCTATAACGTCGATGGGCTGGTGCACCATACCATCCGCGGCTTAACCTACCTGCCCGATGGCCGGGTGTTCTATCGCGACCCCGGCGCGCAGACCACCATCTACAGAATCGCCGACCCTGCTCACCAGACGGTCGCGCTGGCGTTTGACAATCAAAAGCTAGCCGCTGCGCTGGATGCAGCCATGCGCGCGCCCAAGCACGCCGAGCCTGCGGCGAAGGTGGATCCCAACCATCTGGACGTTCAGCAGTATGCGGAACGCGCCCAGGGTGGTTTCTCTGTCACCACCGATGACGGCGTCTTTGACTGTGACCAGGCGGTGAAGACCTGCACCGAGCAGCCCAAGCCGCCCAGCCAGACCGTGAGCTCGTCCAAAGACACGCCGCGCCACACTGATGGAGAAGCCAACCTGTCGCCCGATGGCAAGTTGGCGGCGTTTATCCGTGACAACAACCTCTGGGTGCGCGTGGTGGCGACCGGCCAGGAACGCCAACTCACCACGGACGGCGCTCCAGACTTCGGCTATGCCACGGACAACGCCGGCTGGCAGCACTCCGATCGGGCCATCCTCACCTGGTCGGCGGATAGCAAGAAGATCGCCACCTTCCAACAGGATCAGCGCAAAACCGGGCTCATGTATCTTGTGCCGGTCACCAACCGCCATCCCAGGCTGGAAGCGTGGCGCTATCCGCTGGTGGGCGATAAGGACGTCACCATGATTCAGCCGGTGGTGATCGACGTAGCCACGGCCAAAGTGGTGCGGCTCAAGACGCCGCCGCTGGAACATCGCAGCATGGAGTGCGATGACGTGAGCTGCGACGGCGATGGCCGCTGGAGCGATGCAGAGTTTTCTCCGCACGACGCCCGTTTGGCCTTTGTCTCCACCTCCCGGGACCACAAGGATGAGTGGGTGGAGATGGCTGACACCGCCACCGGAGAGGTGAAGCCCATCTATCACGAGCATGTAGACAGCTACTACGGCTGGCAGGCGACCACAGACTGGAAGGTGTTGTGGAGTCGCAGTCAGTTTCTCTGGGCCAGCGAGCGCAGCAACTGGGCGCAGTACTACCTCTACAACCTGAGCAACGGCGCGCTCGTCAACCAGGTCACGCAGGGCGAGGGTCCCGTGGCTGAAATCAAAGCCGTAGATGAAAAATCCGGCGTGCTGTGGTTTACGGCAACCAACAAGATTGCTGGCCAGGATCCGTACTACGTCAATTACTTCCGCGTCAATCTGGATGGCTCGCAGCAGACGCTGCTCACCCCGGAGGACGCCTATCACAAGATCACCGCGCCTGCGAATGGAAGCACCTTTGTGGATGTGTACTCCACGGTCAGCACACCCCAGACGGCTGTACTGCGCGATGGAGCCACGGGCAAGGTGCTGGTCGTCCTGGCCCACCAGGACATCTCCCAACTCCTGGCCGCGGGATGGAAGCCTCCGCTACGCATCCAGGTAAACGCCCGTGATGGCGTCACGCCACTCTACGGCCTGCTCTTCCGTCCCACAGACTTCGATCCTGCTCGCAAGTACCCGGTGATTGATTATGTATATCCCGGACCGCAGGATGGTTCCTGCTCCGCTCTCAGGCCGCCGGACTTCGCGGCCGCGCGCGGCGATCTGCAGTCGATGGCTCAGCTTGGCTTCGTGGTGGTATGTATCGACGGCATGGGCAATCCGCACCGTTCCAAGAGCTTTCATGACGCCTACGCCTCCAGCCCTGCGGATATGGGTCAAGACACCATCCCGGACCAGGTGGCGGGCATCAAGGATCTGGCTGCGCGCTATGCTTGGATCGATCTCAATCGCGTGGGCATCACCGGGCACTCCGGAGGAGGCAATGCCACCGTCTCCGCGATGTTCCACTTTCCTGACTTCTTCAGCGTGGGATGGGCAGAGAGCGGCAACCACGATCAGCGGGAGTACGAAGACGATTGGGATGAGCGCTGGGCGGGGCTGGAGACCATTGGCCCGGACGGAGCCGACAACTACAGTGCGCAGGCGAATCAGAAGTACGCCGCGAATCTGAAGGGCCATCTCATGCTGGTTCACGGAACCATGGATGACAACGTTCCGCCCAACAATACGCTGCTCGTGGTGAATGCGCTCATCCAGGCCAACAAGAACTTTGACATGCTCATGTTGCCCAACATGCATCATGGCTACGCAAAGGATCAGCCGTACGTCATGCGGCGCAAATGGGATTACTTTGTGAGGCATCTGGCCGGCGGCATTCCACCCACGGACTTTGTGCCCACACCCTATGACCAGGTTCTCAAGGCGTACCGGGCGGAGCACTGAGCCCCTGCGAGCGGAGCCTCAGCCGCGACGCAGTTCAGCATCTCCGGATCTCGCCTCGTATCGGGCTATCGGTCGCGTTGCCACGCCAGCCTCTCGCACCAACGCGAGGACGTCGGCAGCGGTCATGCCCTTGGCGCGGAGCGTGCGTAGCGCCAGGGCATCATGCCGCTTTGCCAGCCGGATGCCGGCGCTGTCCCGCACCAGTTCGCAGTGGTAGTAGGCAGGGGTAGGGTAGCCAAGCGCGCGCTGCAGCAGGATCTGGCGCGCGGTGGACTTCAGCAGGTCGCCGCCCCGCACCACCTCGCTGGTGCCCATCAGGGCGTCGTCCACCGCGCAGGCAAGTTGATAGCTGGGCAGGCCCATGCCGGTTCGGTCCCCGGCCTCGGCCTTGCGCCAGATCAGGAAGTCGCCAAAATCCAATGAGGTGGTAAACGCCTGCGGCCCGGCGTGGAGATCGGTGAACTCGACTCTCACATGGTCGGGCGTCCGGAACCGGTAGTTCGTGCCGGGAACAAAGGCGGTTGTGGGCGTGGCTCCCGCGGGCCGGCAGCGATTGTTGTAGACCGGCTCATCATCTACGGCAGCGCCGTCTTCGTGCGGAGCCTGCATGGCCCTTGCCAGGTTGCGCCGGGAGCAGGTGCAAGGATAGGCCAGACCGGCAGCCAGCAGTTGATCCAGGGCCGCGCGGTAGAGCGCAAGCCGTTCGCTCTGGCGAATCTCGGCGTCCCAGCTCAGCCCCAGCCAGAGCAGATCTTCGCGCATGGCGGCGGAGAACTCCGGCCGAGCGCGTTGCCGATCCAGGTCCTCATCGCGAAGGTAGAGGAATCCCCCAGCCGCGCGGGCCCGCTCGTGCGCAATCAGGAAGGTGCGCGCGTGGCCCAGATGCAGCAGACCGGTGGGAGAAGGAGCAAGACGGCCAACATAGGGGGACATGAAGACGTCTTCATCACGGCGCGGGGGCGCAGCGCCTCAATCAACTATAACTATACTGACGGTTAGAGACGGGCGCCGTCGCGGGGAACGAGATGAAGCGACTTGGTGTTGGACCGGGAAAGGTATGCTGAGAGTCCTTCGAGAGGCTCCGCTGGTTTGGTTTCTGGCCGGGGCCTCATTTGCAGTGCTGTGCGTCTTGGCACTACGGAAAACCGAATTCACTCGGCGGTCGGTATGCCTTAGGCGGATGGCGACGGGCGCGGGGCTGCTGACGCTCACCATCTTCGTCGCGCTTAGCCTGTACTCGGTCCGTTCTTATATGCTCGACGGCCAGGATGAGGCAGACATACTGAGCATCTCTGCCGCTAGCCTGCATGGGCAGCCGATGTATCACGCGATTAACTCGCCAAGATTCAGCTATGCCATGGTCTATGGACCGCTCACCTTTCTGACCTACAGGGCAGGGCTGTTGGCAGGCGGTGGCAGGTTCTGGGTCCTCAGGGCGGTGGTAGTCGCGGCCAACCTACTGTTGTGCCTTGTGCTGTACAGCACCTTCCGTAAGGCCATCCGTAGGGGGGCGGCCTTGGCGCTCATGGCGTTGCCTCTAGGTGAACTGCTCGTGCAGGCCAGAGTGGAATTTGGCCTACGCGCCGACGCCTGGATCGTATTGGCGACGGCCTTGGCGGTGCGCTCGAGCCTGATCGACTCTGTGGGCGCGGCAGCCGTCTTGACCGGATTCTTCGTGGGCATCGCCATCGATTTCAAGGCGACCGTGGCGCCGGCCTCTCTGCTTCTACTACTGATGCTCTACCGTCGAGGTGGCGTCAAGCCCGCAGCCGTCGCCGCAGGTGTCGCGGCCGTTGTGGCGCTCGCTCCCTTCACGCTGCCCAACATCTCGCTGGCCAACTACTGGCTCTGGCTGACCGTGGCGGGACGCGAGGGGATCTCAGTCGGCATGCTGGGGTGGCTGGCCGCCTACGCCGCGCTTCTGACCCTCCCCCTCGCGGCGTTACCCTTGTGCGGCGTCCGGCCGGGGCGGGACACGCCCATAGGAAGGCTCTTCCCGGAGCTCGTGCTGCTCATCTGCTGCGTCGCCGCGGCGACTGCGGTTGCCTCTAAGCCAGGGGCGGGAGTCTGGCACTTCTGGCAACTTGTGCCAATCCTGGCGGCCGATTTCGCGTTGGCTGCGGGCAGCTCACCAGCGCCGGACCAAGAGCGCATTCCCCGCGCAGTCTTGATCGTAGCGCTGGGCAGCACGGCGGTCGCATTGTCCTACCTGCGACGTGACGTCTCGGCCTTGGAACCGCCATCCGCCGCAGTATCGAAGGAGCTCAGCGTGGCAGAGCAGGAGATCGGAGGCTACTTGGGCGCGTACCGCGGCAGGGAGCTGCAGGTTGGCTACGGCGACCGGCGTTCGCCGATCGAGTCGCTCCGATACATTCCAGTGCTGCGTGGCCAGCCCTACACTCTGGATGGAAGATTCGAGATATTCTTTCAGCCCTTCCCCTCCGGGATACTTCGGAAGATGGACCACTGCACCAACGACGTGTGGGTCATTCCGCACGGGCAGCGACCGTTTACGTTCCATTATGTGCTTCCTCCGGAGCTGCATGACACATTCGTGCGCGACTATGTGATCGAGCGGCGAGGGGAGGAGTTCGACGCCTGGGTCTGCAGGCCGCGGTGAGCGCGGACCGCATGCCGACGACGAGGTGCGTCCGGCTGGCAGCGTAGCCGCCCCGGGCCTTGGCGAGGCGCGCGATCCGGAACTGCATCGAAGGGCGGGACCTACGTCGCCAAGGCAGCTCGGACCCACGGGCCAAGCTGCCGCGTGAGACCTTGGAAGGGGGAGCCGATCTGGCCCGGCGGACCCCGGCAAGCTGTGTTGCCCCGGCTGAACACGCCGAGACCCGCCCCGGGAAGGGTCCGGGCTGAACGTCCCGAAAGAGCACCCGCCCCTATGGAATCAAGGAGGCTCGTTCGACGCGCCGCGGGCGCTCCCAGAGGACCAGCCGACTGCGGGGTATACTCATTGGCGGGAATGGATCCCGATCGATTCCGGAGCCCACGGGCCGCGTCGGGGGTTCCCAGCTCATGCGGGTCGACTGCGAAAATAACTGATTTCAGGTTGGCT
>DAHXNO010000042.1 GCA_027365345.1 Granulicella sp. | reverse complement strand
CTGGATGGCGTCGGCGCCGGGGGCGTAGGTGCGGGCGGTCCAGGACTCCTGCTGCGTGATGCTGATGGCCTCCTCGATCGACTCCGGATAGTGGGTGCGAATCTCGCTGCCCATGCGGTCCTTGAGCGGAGTGACGATTTTGCCACGCGCGGTGTAATCCTCTGGATTGGCGGAGAAGACGATGGCTACGTCGAGCTCGAGGCGGATGGGGTAGCCCTTGATCTGGACATCGCCCTCCTGCATGATGTTGAAGAGCGCGACCTGGATCTTGCCGGCGAGATCGGGAACTTCATTGATGGCGAAGATGCCGCGGTTAGCGCGGGGCAGCAGGCCGTAGTGCATGGTGAGCTCGCTGCCTAGCTCGTGGCCGGAGCGGGCGGCCTTGATGGGATCCACGTCACCGATGAGGTCGGCGACGGTTACGTCTGGGGTGGCCAGCTTCTCCACATAGCGGTCGCGCGGCGTCATCCAGGCGATGGGCGTGTTGTCGCCGAGGGAGGCGATGAGGTCGCGGGAGAACTTGCTGAGCGGAGCGTAGGGGTTGTCGCGCAGCTCCGAGCCGGCGACGTAGGGACAGTGGGGATCGAGTAGCGTGGTGAGCGAGCGGAGGATACGGGACTTGGCCTGGCCGCGCAGGCCGAGAAGGATGAAGTTGTGGCGGGAGAGCAGCGCGTTGACGATCTGGGGGACGACCGTATCGTCAAAGCCGATGATGCCGGGAAAGAGGCTCTGGCCGGCGTGCCGGCCGCCTGGGGCGATCTGACGCAGGCGCGCGATGAGGTTCTCACGGAGTTCGTCTTTGACGCAGCGGGCTACGCGCTCAGGGGTGTATTCGGAGCTACGGAGTTGGCCGAGGGTGCGCGGAAGGTTCATCTGCGGCATGGCTTAAGTATAGATGTTCGCTGCAGGAGACAGGCTTCAAGGCTTTGAAACGCGGTTTTGAAGGGGCTGCGGCGTGCCGAGGAATTGGGTGTCGCGGGCGGAAGGAAGAAGCTGCCGGGGATGGGCATCGGGCCAGCGGGAGGCCAAAAAGGGCGAGTCCGTGGAGGGTTCGGACTCGCCCCTTTTGGCTCCGGCGTCGGCTGGCTCGGGTAGAGGTCGGCTCCGGATTCGGCTGGCGGGGAGGGAGGGTTTACAGCGAGCTCATGTTATGCAGGAACTCCTGGTTGTTGCGGGTCTTGCCGAGCTTGTCGCTGAGCAGTTCCATCGCTTCTACCGGGCTGAGCGGGTTGAGAACCTTGCGCAGAATCCAGGTGCGCTGGAGGTCGTCCTTGGGGATGAGGAGTTCTTCCTTGCGGGTGCCGCTGCGTTGGATGTCGATGGCAGGGAAGACGCGCTTGTCGACGAGCTTGCGGTCCAGGATGACTTCCATGTTGCCGGTGCCTTTGAACTCTTCAAAGATGACCTCATCCATGCGGGAGCCGGTATCGATGAGGGCGGAAGCGATGATGGTGAGGCTGCCGCCTTCTTCGATGTTGCGGGCGGCGCCGAAGAAACGTTTGGGGCGTTGCAGCGCGTTGGAGTCCACACCGCCTGACAGAACCTTGCCGGAGGGAGGCACGATGGTGTTGTAGGCGCGCGCGAGGCGGGTGATGGAATCCAGAAGGATGACCACATCGCGCTTGTGCTCGACCAGGCGCTTGGCCTTTTCAATGACCATCTCCGCAACCTGCACGTGGCGAGCGGCGGGCTCGTCGAAGGTGGAGGAGATGACCTCTCCCTTGACCGAGCGCTGCATGTCGGTGACCTCTTCCGGGCGCTCGTCGATGAGCAGCACGATGAGGACGATCTCCGGATGGTTGGCGGTGATGGAGTTGGCGATGGACTGCATGAGGACCGTCTTGCCGGTGCGGGGCGGGGCCACGATGAGGCCGCGCTGGCCCTTGCCAATGGGGCAGAGCAGGTCCATGACGCGTCCGGAGATGCCGTCTTTGACGGTCTCCATTTTGATCTGTTCCTGGGGATAGAGCGGGGTGAGGTTGTCAAAGAGGATCTTGTTGCGGGTCTCTTCCGGGCTCTCAAAGTTAATGGCTTCGATCTTGACCAGAGCAAAGTACTTTTCGCCTTCGTGGGGGCTGCGCACGTTGCCGGAGATGGTGTCTCCGGTCTTGAGATCGAACTTGCGGATCTGGGAGGGGGAGACGTAGATGTCGTCTGGGCCAGGAAGGTAGTTGTAGTCCGGGGAGCGGAGGAAGCCGTAGCCGTCGGGAAGGATCTCGAGGACGCCTTCAGCGAAGATGTGGCCCTCTTTTTCACTTTGGGCCTGGAGGATTTTAAAGATGAGGTCTTGTTTGCGCAAGGCGCTGGTGCCGGCAATATCAAGAGCGCGGGCGAGCTTGCCGAGTTCGGCGATGCTCTTTTCTTTCAACTCGGAGATGGTCATGAGTACCTGAGTGGTTTCCATAGATTTCAAGGGGGCGGGACGCTGTGAGGGTATGGTGGCGCCAGTTCGCGCTACTACGGCTGAGCGCCGGGTGTGCCAGTGGTGCGGATGGTGAAAGGAGGGACTTGCAGAGAATAGCAGCTTGCTACGGAGTAGGATGCTGAGTTTGCATCCAGCGTAGCAGACCTGGGCGAGGAAATGGAAGTCCAGGCAGGAGGTTCGGCGGGAAGAAAGGGCGCCAGATAAGGCAGCCGGGTTGGGGTGAGACCTGCCTGGTCTCTGCTGCTCTTAGGCCGGTCCCGGAGGTTGGTTGCCGACAGGGGCCGCGTGCAGAGCAACAGAGGTGGAAGTCAGGCGGCGCGACGCTCCGCGCCAGATACGGCGTCAACGCCGGATTCGGCAGCGACGTCCATAGGAATTGTATCTTTGAAGCGATCGAAGACTTCGTTGGCGGTGTCCTGCACCCGGGTGTTTGGTTTGTGCAACTTGCGGGTGGCTTTGGAGGCGAGCTGGCAGAGCTTGTAGCGGTTCTTTACGTGCGTAAGGGCACCAAAGATAAGATCAGAGCGCATATGGGAGATTCTCCTAGTGTGGCGAGGTTCCGGGCGTCTATGCAGTGCGCCCTGGTTGGGGATACCTCAGTGGCTTGCCGGCTTAGGAAAGCAGGCAAACCCGGTTAACCGTATTAGACGCGCGAGATCCAACAAAGGCGCATCTATCCTTTGCGCAAATTGCGTTAAGGAGCAGACAATGTGGGGTACAACCAAATCAAAAGACAAGCTGGAATCCGCGAACAGATCTCGTGCAACAAATTCTGTACCTAGCCGCGAGAAGAAGCCTCTGGTCGCCTGAAGGTCAAAGTTGAGGAGCAATGTACGCGAGACTCGTAGGATGTACCCGGGAGTGGAGCTATAAACGACGTCCTGACTCCTGGAAGGGAGCAGCCTATGAGTCTTGTTACCAGCTACTTGAACCATAACTCGTGCAAGGTTATGGGGTCAACCTTTTTCTGGAGGAAGGTTGGCAGCGCTCTACTGAAAAGTGTATCTCATTGATTGCAAATAAGAACTTGCTCGAAAGGCAATGGCGCTTCAAGAACATGGTATGCTGCCGGGCTGATTTGCGCGCTTTGGAACCAGGAGAAGGACCGCGGGCGTGAAGGAGTTCGAAGGCGAGGGGCGATTGCGTGTGCGCTGAAATTGAGCCGGAGATGGAACGGGCGGCGGCCACATTCAGGCGGATCGCTGGGGTTCGGGGCCAGGCAGATCGGCGGGATTCAGGACCAGTAACTGCGGTCGAGGGTGCGGTACTGGATGGCCTCGGCGATGTGGGACACAGCGATGGAGGCGGATTTATCCAGGTCGGCGATGGTACGCGCTACCTTGAGGATGCGGTCGTGGGCGCGGGCGCTGAGACCCTGCTGTTGCATGGCGCGCTCGAGTAGCCGCTCGGCATCGGAGGAGAGCTCGCAGAAGATGCGGATCTGCTGGGTGGACATCTGGGCGTTGGCAAAGGCTCCGGCGGCGCCTTTGGAGGCCTTGGCAGCGGGCTTGGCTGCGTACTGCAGGAAGCGGTCGTGCTGAATCTCTCGGGCGGCGAGCACGCGGGCGCGAATCTCAGCCGAACCTTCCGTGGCGGAGGCTCCGCGCAACTCCTTGTACTGCACGGCCGGGACTTCGATGTGAATGTCAATGCGGTCCAGGAGGGGTCCGCTGACCTTGCTGACGTAGCGTTGAATCATGGGCGGGGTACACATGCATTCGCGGGACTTGTCATTGAAGTAGCCGCAGGGGCAGGGGTTCATGGCGGCGGCGAGCATGAAACGAGCCGGGAAGGAGAGCGACATGGCGGCGCGGGAGATGGTGACCTGACCGTCTTCCAGCGGCTGACGGAGGACCTCCAGGACGTTGCGAGGGAACTCCGGCAGTTCGTCCAGAAAGAGCAGGCCGTTGTGGGCCAGGGAGACTTCGCCGGGGCGGGGCATGACGCCGCCGCCGATGAGGCCGGCATCGGAGATGGTGTGGTGGGGGGAGCGAAAGGGACGGTGGGTGACCAGGCCCTCATCGCGGTTGAGGATGCCAGCGACGGAGTGGATCTTGGTGGTCTCCAGCGCCTCTTCAAAGCGCAGCGGGGCCAGGATGGAGGGAAGGCGCTTGGCGAGCATGGTCTTGCCGGAGCCGGGTGGGCCGATCATGAGGATGTTGTGGCCGCCGGCGGCGGCGACCTCCAGGGCGCGCTTGGCGACCTGCTGGCCGCGGACGTCGCGGAAGTCCGCAGGATACTCGAGAGCTTCATTGAGCAGGCCGGCGCTATCGACCGAGAGCGGCTGCGCGAAGAGTTGGGGCTGGGCGCCGGAGACGGCGGCGGCAGAGTTGAGAAGCTCACGAACCTGGAGAAGCGAGGTGACGGGGTAGACGTTGACGCCGGAGACTACGGCGGCCTCGCGCGCGTTGGCGGCGGGGATGATGAGGTTGTGAATGCCGGCGGCGCGAGCGGCGATGGCGATGGGCAGCATGCCCTGGACGGCGCGCAACGATCCGTCCAACCCTAGCTCGCCGACCAGAACGAAGTCGGCGATGTCTTTGATGGAGAGCGCGCCGTAAGCTCCGAGGATGCCGATGGCGATGGGCAAATCGAAGCCGGAACCCTCTTTTTTGAGATCGGCCGGGGCCAGGTTGATGGTGATGCGGGTGGAAGGGAGATCGAAGCCGGAGTTTTTGATGGCGGAGCGGACGCGGTCGCGGGATTCGCGCACGGCAGCGTCGGGAAGGCCCACGGTGGCGAAGATCTCTTCTTTGGTGACGATGCCGGAGAAGTCAATCTCTACGTCGATGATGTGAGCGTCGATTCCGTAGACGGCCGCGCTGCGAGCTTTGAAGAGCATGCCTGATGGTTCCTTGAGGCCGTGTTGCGGTAAGAGCGGCTTCGAGGCGCTCTCCTGACGGGGTGTTGGGAGGCGGCGACTTGGATAGGCGTCTTTTTCCTAAAGAAGGCGCAGCTATCCGCTCTGGACGTTCTTGACGCTCTTGCCGTGAGATCCAAGCGCGGAAAACTGCTATGAGTGTAGCACTATGAGACAACCGTGGAGGTGCGCCGGAGGAGCGGGGTTTGTGGAGACAGGTGATGCTGGTCTGGATCTTGCAGGGCGATGGGTGTGGGGGGCGGAGACTACAATTGTAGCGGCGTAAGGCTGCGGAACCGGTGAATACAAGCCTGTTTGAGTTATTCAAGATTGGGATTGGACCTTCAAGCTCGCACACGGTGGGGCCGATGCGGGCAGCCCTGCGGTTTGTGCGGGAGATGGCGGCGCGGGGCGAGTTTGGAGCAGGGCTGACGGTGGATCTGTATGGATCCCTGGCTCTGACCGGGGTGGGCCACGGAACCGACGGCGCGGTGATGATGGGGTTGCTGGAGGAGTCGCCGGATACGGTGGATCTGGATACGATCGGCGCGCGTCTGGAGATGTTGCGCGCGAACCGAACGCTGATGCTGTTGGGAGAGCACAGAGTGCGGTTCGATCCGGCGGTGGATCTGCGCTTTCATCGCGACCAGATGTACCCGGAGGCTAAGGTGGTGACGCATCCGAATGGGATGCGGTTCACTGCTTGGAACCTGGACGGGGAGGCGTTGTTGGAGCGGGTGTACTACTCGATTGGTGGGGGTTTCATTCTTTCTGCGGAGGAGTTTGCGGCGGGCTCCAGCGGAGCGCAGGCGCGAGTGGTACCCTATGCGTTCTCAAGCGCCGAAGAGTTGTTGCAGTTGGGGGAGCGGCATGGGCTGACGATCGCCGAGATGGTGCTGGCCAACGAGATTGCGTTGCTGGCCGATCCGACGATTGTGCGCCGGATTGACAGGATTGTGAGCCCACTGCGGCCTGGGTTTGAGAGAGCACCGGTGCAGGGGGGTGGGACGGAGGCAGCACTCTCTGACAAGGAGCGAGTGGAGGCGGCGGTTCTGACGCTGTGGAGGGCGATGGAGGATTCGATTGAGCGTGGGATGCGAACGGAGGGTGTTCTGCCGGGAGGGTTGAAGGTGAGGCGGCGGGCTCCAGGACTGGCGCGGCGGCTGGCCGAGCGGGATGCACCGAGCGATCCGCTGGCTCCGCTGGATAGCGTGACGATGGCGGCCATGGCGGTGAATGAAGAGAACGCGGCGGGGGGAAGGGTGGTGACGGCGCCGACCAATGGAGCGGCGGGCGTGATTCCGGCGGTGGCTTTCTACTATGTGCGCCATGCGGCTGCGGAGCAGAGCGAGGCGCAGCGCAGGGAGGGTCTGCTGCGCTATTTTTTGACCGCGGCGGCGATTGGGATCTTGTACAAGGAGAATGCTTCCATCTCTGGAGCGGAGGTGGGCTGCCAAGGGGAGGTGGGTGTGGCGTGTTCGATGGCGGCGGGAGGGTTGGTAGCCGCGTTGGGCGGGGACAACGCAACGACGGCCAGCGCGGCCGAGATCGCCATGGAGCACAACCTGGGCATGACCTGCGATCCAATTGGAGGGCTGGTGCAGATTCCGTGCATTGAGCGCAACGGAATGGGAGCGGTGAAGGCAGTGAATGCGGCGCGGCTGGCCATGCATGACCAGGGCGTGCACAAGATCTCTCTGGATCAGGTGATCGAGACCATGTACCGGACGGGGATGGATATGCAGTCGCGGTACAAGGAGACGAGCCTGGCGGGGCTGGCGCTGAATGTGATTGAGTGCTGATGGGCGGCGGGAGAGTGGCGCTTGCCTTTGCGCGGAGTGCGCGCGGCTGGAGAGCAGGGTTCATGGAGCGCTGATGCGGCCGGCGTCGATCCAGCAGGAGGTGGGAACGGTGAGCAAGCCGTCCTCCGCGTAGGTGTGGAAGAAGTCGCGGAGGCGTTGCTCGAAGGCGGGGTAGCCGGGGTGGTGAGGCTGAGGAACTACGGAGAAAGACAGCGCCTGGCCAAGGAGGGAGTCCCAGTCGAGGATCTGCCGGCCGGGAATTTGTTCGCTGTGGCGATCGGCGGTGAAGACCTGGTGGAGGTTTTCGTGGACACGGTAGCCGGCGCGGATGCAGGCGTAGTCCGTGCCGTGTTCGATGAGGAGATCCTCGAAGGCGAGAGATTGCGGAGAATCATCTTTGGCGCGGCCATGGGAGACCAACACCAGCCAGCCGTTGGGCTGGAGGATGCGTTGGAACTCGAGCAGAGCGCGGGGGATATCGAACCAATGGAACGCTCGTCCGGCGGCTACGACTGCGACGCTGTTGGCGGCGAGACCGGTGTCTTCCGCAGTGCCGTGGCGAACCTGGAGGAGCGGAAAGCGGTCTGAGAGTTGCCGGCAGGTGGAGCGCATCTCGTGGTTGGGTTCGATGGCCAGGACGGGATTGCCATTGGAGAGAAAGACCTCAGAGAGCATTCCTGTACCCGCGCCGATATCGGCGATGGTCCAGTCCGGTTGCAGGCCGCACCAGGTTTTGAGGCGATCGAGAACGGTGGCGATGGGGTAGCGTTGACGGTAACGGTGGTAGACGGCTGCGCGCCCGGTGAAGCGGTCAGAACGATCCATGAGTCGATGATAGGCGATCGATGAAGCGAGCCAAGGCGGCCCATGAAGCGAGCCGAGGCGATCGATCCGTGACTTGAGGAGCGGGGGTGCTTGATATAGTGGGCGCATGGCGACCACGGAGTGGCAGAGGCCTGGGGCGAGGACACACGACCTGCGATTGCTGGGGTTTGTGTTGGTAAGTCTGCTGCTGGCCAATGTGGGGCAGTGGTGGATCTGCCGAGCGCTGCACCTGGGCAATCCGGGGAACATGATTCCGGATCTGAAGGCGTTCTTCCATGTGCGGCAGTGGACCGACTCCTGGCTGCCGATGATGAAGTCGCTGGATTACTTCCGGGCGCACCCTGGGCAGCCGATCTACGACGCCAAGCTGTATGACACGTTGATTTACTCGCTCGCCAGCGAACTGCCCCTGGTGGCGATGCGAAAGTTGGGTTTGAGCGATGCGGCGATGCTGCGGACGTTGGCGGTTCTCTCCTTTGCGGCGGTGTGGGGGGTGGCGGCTGTTTCCCTTGCGATGGGAAGTTGGCTGTTGCGGCGGCGCGGCGCGCAGATGACCTGGCCTGCGGCGCTGGCCGTGGTGCTGGCCACGCTGGGATGCTATCCGCTGCTCAAGGGGTACTCGCTGGGCAATGCGCAAACGTTCTTATCGTTTGGCTTCACGGTGCTGTTGCTGCTCTGGACGACAGGGAGGGAACGCTGGAGCGGAGCGGTGGCCGCTTTGCTGACGGCGGTGAAGCCGCAGTTCCTTTTGCTGCTGGTGTGGATGCTGGTGCGGCGGCGGTGGGGCGCGGCGGCGGCGTTTGCCGCCTGTGGCGCGCTGCTGCTGGGATGTTCCGTAGCGGTATTTGGCTGGCACAACAACCTGGACTATGTGGGCGTACTGGCCGGATTGAGCCACAAGGCCCAGTCCCACTATGCCAATCAGTCGATGTTTGGCACGCTCAATCGCATGATCTTCAATGGAGAGAATCTGCAGTACCATCCGTACGTGTATACGCCTTACATTGCGTGGGTGTATTGGGTGACGGTGATCAGCTCGCTGCTGCTGGTGGGTTGCGTACTGCTCTATCCGTGGAGGAGTTTGCGGGGGACGACGGCGGATCTTGCGGCGATGGGAATTGCGTCCGTGGCAGCCACTCCGATGGCGTGGGAGCACCACTATGGCATTGTGGTGGGGATTGCAGCGTGGGCTTGGTTTGCGCACGCCTGCTGGTGGAGACGCAGGCCGTGGGTGCTGGCCGTTGCGGTCTTTTTCTGCTTGAACTTTTTACCCGCGTTCAACTATCTGGCGGATCTGCGGGGGTGGAATGTTCTGCAGTCCTATCTGTACTTTGGCGCCCTGACGCTGATGGGTTGGCTGATGCAGCTTAGCCGTGCGGGCAGCGAACCGTTCCCGGAGTCGCCGACATTGCCGTAGCGAAGACGGGCTGTTGGATGGACGATGGCGTCCTCAGCCGACGCGGGGGTTGGGTGACGATGCGGTGCGGGCGCGCCAGAGAGCGCCGGCGAGGGGATCGACGACGCCGTCGATGAGGTGGATGGAGGGAAACTCGGAGCGAACGGAGGCGATGAGGGCCTCGCGGACGGGTGGAACCTTCTCCATGATGGAGCCGGTGAAGGCGAGACTGGGAGGCTCCGTATCGCCGGCGATGGCTGCGGCGTGGACCTGGCGGAGCACGAGACGCACCAGCCAAGCCAACTCTTCACCCTGCTGGCGAAGGACCTCAGAGGCAACAGCGTCGCCCTGCCGTGCGCAGGCGAGGATGACCTCAGTGAGGCGGGAGACATCGGGCGCGGGACGAGCGTTGGCGGCTTCGACGAGGAGTTCGATGGAGGGAAGCTGCCAGAAGCGAAGGATGGCGTCGATGAGTTGGGTGGGACGGTGTTCGTCGAGGGCGAGGAAGGCGGTGCGCAGCCCGACATGGCCGATGCGATGTCCGGAGCCCTGGTCGGCGAGTTCGGGGCCCCAGCCGCCTGCTCTTACGATGGAGCCATCGGGCTTGCGTCCGGCGACGTTAGAGCCGGTACCGGCCATGGCCAGGACGCCAACGCCGCCGTGGAAGGCGGCATCGAGCGCGATTTCAACGTCGCCGAGGAGGAGAAAATCGCCGGAGACGCGGCTGGCGAAGGCCTGGCGCAGCCAGTTGGTGACCAGAGGGACGGTCTCCCCGGCTGTGCCGATGCAGGTGCGGGTGATGGCTTGCATGGAGACGCCGGTTTTGGCGGTGAGCTCGGAGAGGGCTTGATCGAGGTTGGAAGCGGCCGAGGACGCGTCGGCGCGCATGCGCTTGATGGTGCCGGTGCGGGTGCGGTAAAGCTCACGCGATTCATCGGCGAGCAGATAGTCGGTTTTGGTGCCGCCTACGTCAAGCGCTAAAAAGAACGCCATGCGATGAGATACTCCACTGCTGTGTGCTTCCGGGATTCGCTGCTTCCCAGCTACTCTGCGAGCACTGCTTTGGTGAGGTTTCTGGGATGGTCCACGTCGATACCGTTGTTGGTGGCCATCCAGTACGAGAAGAGCTGCAAGGGTATCGTCTCACAGATGGCGAGCAGAGGCTCGCGTATCGGGGCGATGGAGACGGTGTGATCAGCCAGGGCCGCAACGGTCTGGTCGCCGGAGTTGGCGATGGCCAGGATGCCGGCTCCCTGCCGGCGCATATCGCGCATGAGCTGAACGACCTTCTCATAGCGCTCGACAGAGTCCGGAGCGGACGGGTCCACGGTGGCGATCATGACCAGGGGCGTGGCTGGGGAGACGAGCGCGTTGGGGCCGTGTTTGAGTTCGCCGCTGGGGTAGCCTTCGGCGTGAAGATAGGCTGATTCCTTGAGCTTGAGAGCGCCTTCACGAGCGATGGGATAGTGGATTCCGCGGCCGAGAAAGAGGAAGTTTCTGGTAGAGGAATAGCTGCCTGCGATGCGGCGCATGGACTGCTCCCAGGGGCGGAGCTGGTTCTCTATCAGAGTGGGGAGAGCTTCTATCTCTGCCAGGCGCAGACGGATCTCGGCAGCATCTATGGTATTGCGGGCTACGCCACTCATGAGGGCGAGCAGATAGAGGTTGAGCAACTGAGCGGTGAAGCTCTTGGTGGCAGGGATGGCGCGCTCGCGGCCGGCGACGGTAGGGAAGGAAACGGTGGCCTCGCGCGCCATGGTGGAGGCGTGGACGTTGGTGATGGCCAGGGTTTGGTTTCCGATGGCATTGGCTTTGCGCAGAGCGGCGAGGGTATCGGCGGTCTCGCCTGATTGGGAGATGACCAGCACGGAGCTATTGGCCAGAGTCTGCTCGCGGCGGTAGGAGTACTCGCTGGCGTATTCGACCTCGACTGGGATGGAGCTGAGATCTTCGATGAGGAGTTCGGCCAGAAGGCCGGCGTGGCGGCTGGATCCGCTGGCGGCGATGACGATCTTGGTGCGGACGCTTTGCAGCCACTCGAGGATGGGAGCGCAGGTATCAGCGCGCAGGCTGCTGGCGGAGAGATAGCGCTCGACGGTGGCGGCAAGAGTCTGGGGTTGCTCAAAGATCTCGCGGAGCATCCAATGAGCGAACGGGGCGGGCGTTGGAGTGGGGGATGTTGGCACAGTGGGTCTCTTTTTCGTTAAAAACTGATTATTTCAGCTCAATACGATCAGAATAAGGTACATTTCATGGAGCTGCAAGGAGAAAATTCCTCCGGCTGGGCGTCTGGGAACTACACTCAACAGGGAACCACAGACAACAAGGAATTGGATTCGCGATTGAGGATCAAGACTTAAGTTTGCTCTTTTCAGTAAGGTTTCTCTATGTCTACTAAGACCGATATTCGCGGCGATCGCATTATGAAGGCCCTGCTGAGGGCTGGAGATATCTCTGTACAGGAGTTGGTGGATCAGGTAGGAGCGTCTGCGCCAAGCATTCGAAGAGATCTGGCGCGGCTGGAGAGACGCGGGCTGGTGCTGCGCACCCATGGTGGGGCGACCCTGGTGGAACCGCTGCTGTATGAGCCGTTCCGGCACGACACTTCCTTCCAGGCCAGGGAGTTGAGGTCCGTTGACGCGAAGCGGCGGATCGGGGTGGCGGCCAGCGAGCTGATTGGAGAGCATGAGACGGTTGGCCTGACGGCAGGGACAACGACGACCCAGATTGGGCGGTCGTTGCGGCATCGGCGGGGAATTTCAGTGATTACCAATGCGGTGAACATTGGGATGGAGCTGTGCAACCAGCCGGCGATCAAGACGATGTTGACGGGTGGGACGCTGGCCTGGGCATGGACCTTTGCCCTGGCTGGGCAGTCGGCGCTGAACTTTCTGCGCGAGGTGTACCTGGATAAGGCGTTTATTGGCGTGACGGGGTTTGATCTGGAGCGCGGCGTGACGACGCTGGAGGCGGAAGAGGCTGCGGTGTCGCAGGCGATGATCCGCAACGCGAAGCGGGTGATTGTGGTGGCGGATTCGGGGAAGATGGGAGAGGTCAGCCCTGCGCTGATCTGTCCCGTCTCCTCGATTCATATGCTGGTTACGGATAAGAACCTGCCCAGCGAGATGCATGAGCAGTTGACGGCAAGGGGTATTGAAGTGGTTCTTGCCTAGAACGAGCTACTTTGCGGTTGCAGGGGATGGCGTGACGGGGCCGGGTATGCCGATGCTGGATGCCGGCGGCAGTTGGTGGGTTTGATAGGCGTCTTCAATGACGGTGCTGATCTGTTCCCCGCGGCGTTGCCAGAGCTGGATGCGAAGGTCATAGCGGACCATGACGTTATCCAGCCAGTAGGGACGATTTTCAGTCAGCCAGGACTGACGGTAAAGGGTTTTGAGCAGGGAGTATCCATCGCGGAGATCCTGGCAGCCGCCATTCATGCTGCTGATGTCTTCAAGATGGTTGCTGATGATCTGTTCCTTGGAATGGTCATTTCGCATGGCGTAGGCCTGGGCGTAGCCGTTACGAATTTCATCGGAGATCTGGAACTTGAGGCCGATGAAGTCGATGCGGCGGGCGCCGAGCTCCATGGCCTGGAGGGCGTTCTTTTCGCGCAGCGAGGGATTGCCGGCCAGCGCGGTTTCAATGAGGTTGATGGCGTTTTCAGCGTGCAGGCGCGCGGCGGGAATGTTGGCGCGCAGTTTGTCGCCTTCCTTGAGGCCGGCGGGGCTCCACGGGTCGAGCCAGAAGACGCGGTCGCTGATGTCGATGAGACCTTCAGCGGCGATGATCTCTGCCATGGCCTGGTTGATGCGGCCGGAGGCGTCGCCAAAGAAGATGGGGCCGAAGGAGGCCTGGTAGGCGGAGGCGTCCGCTTTGCCGGACTGCCATCCGGCAGCGGCGCCGAACAGTGTCCCAAACCAGTCCTGGTTGTAGAGACCTTCGCCGTCATCATTCCAGACAGTGGTTAGCACGCCGGTGCTGCCCAGGCGTTGACCGGCGGCGACGAATCCGGAGATGTTGTCCAGGGCGGTGCTTTCGTTGGGAAAGACGACGCTCCAGTTGGCGTCGCCGGGGGCGACCCAGGTCTCCAGGCCCTGATTTTTGAAGGGCAGGATGTCGTGGTCGTAGCTATCTTCATGCCAATAGATCCAGGGGATGGCGATCATGTCCTTGGGGATGCCGGGGATGGCGGAGGGGTCGGAGTCGCCGATGTCGCCCCAGAAGAGGAGGCGGCGATGGAGGGGCGCGAGGGTGCTGTGGATGGAGGCGAGAAAGTCCGCATAGACGGGTCCGAGGCCGCGCTGATCCACGGCAGGTTTCGTGCGGCCCATGCCGAGGTCGAAGGTTTCGTCGGCGCCGATGTGCAGAAAGGGACTGGGAAAGTCAGCGGCGATCTGAGTGAACCAGCTCTTGATGAGCGGAAGCGATCCAGGCTGGCCGGGAGCAATGACGTAGCCGTGCGGCGTTTCCGCGACGTCGGCGTACTTCTCGTACTCCAGCACATGGTGGACGTGGCCGAAGGCCTCTTGCTCGGGCACGATCATGATGTGCAGGCGGCTGGCGAAGGCGACCAGCCGTTGGGCTTGATCGCGTGTGAGGGCTCCGCCGGGAGGCGCGGCCAGGGGGTCGTCGGCGTACTCGAGGTTGTTTTCAAAGTAGGGAGAATAAAGGTTGATTTTGTGGGCGGCGAAGACCTGGAGCTGGTGCTCCATGAAGGCCATGGTTGGAAATGGGCCACGGGAGAGATCGTCATCTTCGCCGCGGTACTTCATGCTGGGCCAGTCGCGGATGGTAGCAGCCCAGACAGAGGGAACGCCGAGGTGGTCCTGGACGAGTTGCTTGAGGGTCTGTACGCCGTAGAAGACGCCGGCTGAGGTCTGAGCGATGATGTCGATCGCTTCGCCGCCAGACGCGCTCTTGCGCGAGAGAAGGATGTAGCCTTCATCGTGCATCGCCGGGTCAAAGGAGAGCTGGTGGTTGGAGAGGAGCTGGCGGGCCTGATCTGAGTCGGCACGGAGGAGGGAGACAGTTAGGTCTGTGGGGCCGGCTGCGGGAGAGAGAAGGATGCCGTGCCGGCGGAGCGCCTGGTTGAGGTTTTGCGCGGCGAACAGATCGTCCGCATCGCCGCCGGGGACGACGATGTTGGCGGCATGGACGGGGACCAGTTCCTGGGTCTGGATCTGCTTGGGTTGGGGAGAGAGCAAGGGGCCGGAGGGTGCGGAGGCTTGAGCCAGGGCCGTTCCGGAGGGGCAGAGCGCGAGCAAGAGCAGGGTTGCCAGCGAGAGCGGGAGAGGGTTGAGATGGCGGACAGGGCGTCCGGGCCGGACAACGGCGGAGAGTGGCGTGAGCATGATTCCTCCTATGAATTGATTATTTTATGTTGAAATGCGCAAACTTCTGAGCTATTTTTGCATTGGAAGAACATATTTTTTCTGAGCGAGGGTGTGATCGGATTTGGAAGCTGGGATGGGCAGGGATTTGAGGGCCAGCGGCGCGGCTGGGGTGGCATCTTCAGCATCGACTTTTGGCCAGACGGCCTAAGCGGAAGAGGTGTAGAAGGGGAATCGGGACGAAGGAAGAGAAGGTACGGATGATGGAGCAGATTACCGCAAGAAGGTTGATTACCGACACGGGAGAGATTGGCTTTCCGGTGGTGGAGATAGAAGACGGAAAGATTGTGAGTATAGAAGAGGGGCCGGAGAATGGGTCGACGGAGACGTTGACGGCGGCGTTCTTTGAGATCCATGTGCATGGCGCGCGCTCGTTTGATTTTATGGCGGCGGATCAGGAAGGAATCGCGGAGGCGGGACGATTTCTGGCGACGCGTGGGGTGGCGCATTATCTTGCCACCACGGTAACGGCTCCGGAAGATCTGACGCTGCGGGCGCTGGAACGTCTGGCGGAGGCGATCGAACGGCCGCGCGCGCACCCTTCCGGGGCTCCGGTGGCGGCGCCGGTGGGGATTCATCTGGAGGGACCGTTTGTGTCCCATGGCAAGCGTGGGGTGCACCCGGTGGCGAGCCTCAGGGAGCCGAGCGTGGAGCTGTTTGACCGCTTCCAGACGGCGGCCAGAGGACACATACGGTTGATGACGATGGCTCCGGAGCTGCCGCATGGCGTCGAACTGATAGAGCATTTGACGGCGAAGGGCGTGCGCGTCACGATGGGACACAGCATGGCGACGGAGGCGGAGACGCTGGCGGGAGTAGCGGCGGGCGCCAGGAGCGCAACCCACCTGTTCAATGCGATGCGCGCGTTGGATCATCGTGAGCCGGGCATTGTGGGTACCGTCCTTGACCGCGAGGACATCTACGCCGAGATGATCTGCGATGGAGTGCATGTGCATCCGGCGGTGATCCGGTTGTGGCTGAAGGCAAAGGGCGAGGAGCGAGCGATTCTGGTGACCGATGGCATCTCCGCTACGGGGATGCCGGAGGGCAGGTATCAGCTGGGCGACATGAATGTGGTGGTGAAGGATGGGGTCTGCTTGTCAGGAGAGACGCTGGCGGGCAGTGTGCTGACGATGGATCGGGCCGTTGCCAATGTACAGAAGTTTACGGGGACGTCGCTTGGAACGGCGGTACGGTTGGCGTCGCGTAATCCGGCGCGGATGATGGGAATGACCCACCTGACACAGATGGCGCCGGGATCTGCTGCGAACTTCAATCTTTTCAATGAGGCAGGCGATCGTATTGGGGGCTTTCTCGAGGGACGGAGAGTGGAGTAGCCGGTCTGCGAGTTGGGTGAGGATGGCGCAAGAGGTTTCGCGGGACAGGCCGGCCGGCCGGCTGTTCGGGATCGCCTGCTGTTGCAGGCTGTGAAGTGAGCCGGAGGAGCGAGTGTTTCGCGGTCGATGCTTTCTTGTTGCGTAGATTTTAAGTGGAGAGGGTTGGGATGAAGATGCAGGTAGCGAAGATCGTTGCAAGTGTTGCCCTGGTGTGGGTGAGCGTTTCAGGGTATGCGCAGAAGACCGAGTTCTGGGTTGGGAATCAAGATGCTTCGGTCGCCTCCTTTATGGCTCACAGGGACAAGATCGACATTATCTCGCCCACCTGGTATCACTTTGACGGCGATGGCCTGGTGAGCGGGGAGCCGCAGCCGGTGGTGCTGAAGGCGGCAAAAGAGGCGCATCTGACGATTATTCCTCTGTTTGGTCTGTTCAACCATGAGCAGCTTCACCTGCTGGTGGGGAATGAAAAGGCGCAGGACGCGTTGATTCAGTCCCTGCTGCGGGAGTGCCACAACCATGGCTACGATGGCGTGAACCTGGACATTGAAGATGTGATGTGGACGGATCGCGATGGACTCTCCGCGATGGTGAAGAGGATTGCGGACGCGCTTCACCAGCAGCATCTGCAGGTGCAGATCGACGTGGTTCCGAACGCGCCGGGATACCCGGAAGGCTCTGGATTCAGCACCTGGATCTTCCAGGAGTGGCGCGGAGCCTATGATCTGAAGGCTCTGGCCCAGTCGGTGGATCTCATCTGCCTGATGACCTACGATCAGAACACCCACTGGACGGTCCCAGGCCCTGTGGATGGATGGACGTGGACCAAACAGAATGTGGACTACGCGCTGCAATTTGTTCCCCGCAACAAATTGTCGCTGGGCATAGCCCTGTATGGTTATCACTGGTATACGGGCGATCCTCGCTTTGACGGTAAGCAGCACATCCCCAACCCCACAGCGGATTACATCTCAGAGCCGGCGGCGATTCAGTTGCGCGACACCTGGGGCGGTAAGACGCAGTGGGACGCTGTGGAGCACACACCGTGGTTCTATATCGACCGCGACCAGATGCGCGAGTGGGTCTTCTATACGGACAAGCGCGCCTTTATGGACCGCTTCAATCTGGCCAAGCAGTATGGGATCCAGGGGATCTGCGCCTGGGATCTGGGCGATGAAGATCCTGCCATCTGGGCAGCGATTCCCAGCAAGCGCTAGCTGGCCTTTGCGGCCGGAGCGGCGGGGAACGATGAGGCGATCGGCCGGTGCGCTCGCTGTATGCGGTCGAAAAGCAGGCAAGGGGCTCATCGGCCGAAGAGCATCTGCGGACGCGCCAGGAGGAGTCGGCTTCGTTGCTGGCCGTGTTCCGGGATAAGCTCCTCGCTTGGAAAGAGCAATGATTACCCAGGTATCCGGCTGACTGACGGCCGCCCACTGTGTCCTCTGTCAGCGGAAGGAACTGAAGGCGTTCTGCGCCGACGGCACCCTGCCCATGCGAAACAGCGCCTCGGGGCGCGAGAGGTAGCGCGTGGCCTTGAATCGGTAAAACGCACTTTTCGTGGGCAGCGCTCGCGGCGGCGGTATGCAGCCATCCTGGCCAGGCTGACCTCGACCCGGCGCCACAACATCGATCCCCAGATCCTTCTCACGCAATGGCTGCGCATCAGCGACCTGCCTTACTGGCTCCCCGCCTCTGGAAAGCCATCCAGAAACTCCGCATGGCCGGCCTGCAAAGCCAAATTTTGTGCCCTGACCGAACTTGCGGTTCACGCGCCGGTCGCCCACTTGCAGGCCCTAAACGGTCGAACTACTCTATTCCCTCCGGCCGCCGAGAAATGTAACGACGTGCCCGCGAAGCGCCGCCACGAAACGCTGAAAACTCAGCTCTTCTGCCGGTTGGATAATCTGCGTCTGCGGAGAGTTTGTCGCCATAATCAGGCACGCCGCGCTGTAGACGCGCTCGAGCACCAGACGATGGCACAGCAGCTCATAACGTCTGCTGTAGGATGCATTGACGAACACCGGATCCACCCCGAAATTCGACTCCTTATTGCGTACCGGAGTCTTCACCTTGTTGCAGTCTTCGAGCAGGAAGAAATAGCCAAGGAATGGGGCGGGGGCCTTGCCAAACCTTCCCTCCCGGTAGGCGACCCAGATATCCGTCGCGCTTCCGATCGCCTCTTCCGAACGATTGTTGAAGTTATTGCCGAAGGAGGGGCCGACTTGCGATTTGAATTCCATCGCGGCCACTAGCTGGCCGTGAGAAACTACAATCAGATCCCACGCCTTCTCGGAACGATAGTAGCCGGGTAGCTCCAGCGCCGTCAGGGTTCTAATCCAAACGGGAGTTCCCCCGGCTCTGCCGGGGAGGCAGTAGAAGTTTGACATTTACGGAAGTCCACCCAGAGACTCCGAGTCGTGAGCCGCCAAGCACACTACAAGGAGAAACTGGATGGATGAATACGAGAGTTTA